>CP065000.1:1318000-1647500 GCA_016700075.1 Acidobacteriota bacterium
GGTTTTGACGCCGATTCCCTGACGCAGCTTTCGAAGCTCAATCCGTATTTTGAATCGTTCAAAGGCGAGGAGCTTCACGAGATCCTGCGCGAGCAGGGCTTTGACACATCGGACGAACGCCGCGTAACGAAATTTGCGGAACTCTATACGCGCATTCTCGATTTCCCGCGGCATCTGGGCCAGCATTCCGGCGGCATGGTGATCTCGCTCGGGCGGCTCGACGGCGTTGTCCCGATCGAGCCGGCGTCGATGGACGGCCGCACGATCATTCAATGGGACAAGGACGATTGCGAACGCCTCGGCATCATCAAGGTCGATCTGCTCGGCCTCGGCATGATGGCGGTGCTGCGTGACACCATCGAGCTTGTCCGTGATCATTACGGCGATGACATCGGGCTTTACAAGATACCGCCCGACGACCCGAAAGTTTACAAAGCCCTGCAGGAAGCCGACACGATCGGTATGTTTCAGGTCGAAAGCCGTGCCCAGATCGCGTTTTTGCCAAAATCTCGGCCCGAGAATTTTTATGACATCGTCGTCCAGGTCGCGATCATCCGCCCCGGCCCGGTCGTCGGCAATATGCTCAGCTCATACATCAAACGCCGCCAAGGCATCGAGCCGATCGACTACATTCATCCGCGGCTCGAGCAGACTCTGAAACGCACGCTCGGCGTGCCGCTTTTTCAAGAGCAATTGCTCAAGATCGCGATGGACATCGCAGATTTCACCGGCGGCCAGGCTGAGGAACTGCGGCGTGCGATGGGATTCAAACGCGCCGATCGGCGGCTCATTTCGATCGAGGAAAAACTGCGTGCCGGCATGACGCGAAACGACATCGACACCGCGACGCAGGACCGCATCGTCGCGTCCGTCAAAGCGTTTGCGAACTACGGTTTCCCCGAATCGCACGCTGCGAGCTTCGCATTGCTCGCCTACGCGTCCGCTTATTTCATACTGCATTACCGTGCGGCCTTCATGGTCGCGATGTTCAATAATTACCCGCTCGGTTTCTACTCCGCAGCGACTTTGGTCAAAGATGCACAACGCCACGGCCTGCATTTCCTGCCCGTCGATATCAATCATTCCGACTATCTTTTCAAGATCGAGGGCGACAAGGTCCGCGTCGGCCTCAAATACATCCGCGGCCTCCGCCAAGAGATCGGCGAAGCGATCGTCGCGGAACGCTCTCGGCATCAACGGCTCTGCCGTTCTATTTGCGGTGAGGCTTGCCTCACCGGTCAGCAGCCCTATGCTCATGCGGCTATGCCGCCGAACGATCCCCAGAGCGGCGGCACAGCCGCGGAATATTTTATGACGAGTACGGAAAAGCTTAGCTTTTCCGCAGATAGAGCGGCAGAGCCGCAGAATTGCAAATGCGGTTGGTACACCGATATCGACGACCTCATCCGCCGCGTGCCGTCGATCAACAAACGCGAGATACGGGCCCTGAGCATGGCAGGTGCATTGAATTTCGACGGCACCATCCACCGCCGCAAAGCATTGTGGCAAACCGAGCTCGCGATGCAGCCGGCCGGTAAGCTTTTTGACCAATGCACAAGCCCGCACGTTAGTAAGGGCGATACACGCGACTTGAGTGATCCGCCCTTGCTGACGCGCGGGCCTACGCATTCTGCCGGAAACGCTACTTTTCTCACTCGCCTCGAAGGCATCGAGCTTGTCGAGGCCGATCTGCGGCAGACGGGCATCACTATCGGCAAACATCCGATGGCTTTTTTGCGTGACGAACTGCGGCGAAACGGCATCCTTTCCGCCGTTGAGACAAAGACGCTGCCCGAACGCGAGATCGTCTCGGTCGCCGGTGCGGTGATCATACGCCAGCGTCCGATGACGGCGAAAGAGGTCGTTTTTATCACGCTTGAGGACGAGACCGGCCATTCGAATTTCGTCGTGATGCCCGACGTTTTCGAGCGTTTCCGTGCAGTGATAAATCAGAATGATTACCTGATCATCCGCGGCATCGCCGAACGCGACGCGATGATAAAGGCTCTGCATTTCCGGTCGATCACGGGACAAATAAACGCGGCGGTCGAAGCACACAATTTTAGATAGAAGACAGGAGACAGAAGGCAGAAGTCAGTTGTCAGTAGTCAGTGGTCGGTAGATCGGCTGCTGGCAGCGAGTAATAAATTTTACGTTATCGACGTAAGGGCATTCTGACCTCTGCCTTATGCCTTCTGTCTTCTGACTACTCGTTTGCCCTGAATAACCTTTTTCGTCATACTTTTACGCAGAGCATTTTATGCCAAACAGACCTACCCCGAACGCCAGCTACAGTGTTACGCTTCGCGTCCGGATCCATAACCAGCCCGGCAAACTCGGCGAAGTAACGACAGCCATCGGCAAGGCAGGCGGCGACATCGAGGGCATCGACATCGTCAGCGTCGGCCGCGATCATCTGATCCGCGACATCACCGTGAACGCCGCAAGCGAACATCACGACAAAGAGATCGTCGCCGCGGTCTCGGACATAGACGGCGTCGAGGTGGTGAACGTCTCGGACCGCACGTTCCTGATGCATCTCGGCGGCAAGATAGAGATCGTCTCTAAAGTGCCGCTGAAAACGCGTTCGGACCTTTCGATGGCATACACGCCGGGCGTCGCCCGCGTTTGCCAGGCGATACAAAAAGACCCCGAGAAGCGATTCAACCTCACTATAAAAAAGAACACGGTCGCTGTCGTTTCAGACGGCACAGCCGTACTCGGCCTCGGCGACATCGGCCCGGCGGCAGCGATGCCGGTAATGGAAGGCAAATGCCAGCTTTTCAAGGAATTCGGCGGCGTCGATGCGTTTCCCATTTGCCTGAACACAAAGGACCCGCACGAGATCGTCCAGACTATCAAGAACATCGCGGTCGCTTTCGGCGGAATAAATCTCGAGGATATTTCGGCGCCGCGGTGTTTCGAGATCGAAGAGCGCCTGCAGGAAGAACTGAACATTCCCGTTTTTCACGACGACCAACACGGCACGGCGGTCGTCGTTCTTGCCGCCCTCATAAATGCGCTCAAGATCACCGGTAAGCGTATGGAAGACATCAAGCTCGTCGTCAACGGCATAGGTGCGGCGGGCGTGGCGTGTTCAAAGATAGTGATGGCCGCCGGCGTGAAGAACATAATCGGCTGCGACACTACGGGAGCGATCTATCAGGGCCGCAAAGAGAATATGAATTGGGTCAAGGACTGGTACGCACGCAATACCAATCCTGACAAAGAGCAGGGCACGGTCCACGACGTGATCAAGGGTGCCGACGTATTTTTCGGTCTTTCGGCACCGGGGCTGCTGACCGCTTCAGACCTGGACACGATGGCAAAGGACCCGATAGTTTTCGCCATGGCAAATCCGACGCCGGAGATCATGCCAGAGGACGCCGAAGGCCACGTCTCGGTAATGGCGACAGGACGTTCGGACTATCCAAATCAGATCAATAATGTGTTATGCTTTCCGGGCATCTTCCGCGGTGCTCTGAATTGCCGTGCATCGCGTATAAATGAGGCGATGAAGCTCGCCGCGGCACACGCCATTGCAGAGACCATCGCCGAAGAGGAACTGCATCCGGATTATATTATCCCGTCGGTCTTCGACCGCCGCGTGGTCGAAGCGGTGGCGGCACGCGTAGAGGATGCGGCATACAGTTCGGGCGTGGCACGCCGCGACAGGACAACGTCCGACACGCTGTACGACACTAAAGCGCACTAGAAAATGGTACGACGCCGACTGAGAGAGCTGAGCATCGAAGAAGCCGCGAATTCGCTGACGCATGGTTTCGGGCTGCTTCTCAGCGTATTCGGTTTTGCATTACTGATGCTGCTTGCCGTGTATTACGGCGGCCCGCTGCATTTCGCAAGCGCGGTCGTTTACGGGATGTCGCTGGTCATACTTTACGGAGCCTCGACGCTCTATCACAGTGCGAATACCCCGCGGGCAAAATCCGTTCTACAGCTCGTCGATCACTGCTGCATCTATCTGCTGATCGCCGGCAGCTATACGCCGTTCGCGCTGATCGTGCTGAATGGCAGCCTCGGCTATGGATTGTTGATCTTCGCGTGGGTCTTTGCGGCAGTCGGGATACTGACCAAGGTCGTTTTTGAGATCCGCTCAGGGTTAGTTTCCGCGACAATTTACCTTGTGATGGGCTGGGCCGGACTCGTTGCCGTAGAGCCGCTTTACAATGCGGTCGGGCTCGTCCCGATGCTGCTTGCACTCGCAGGCGGACTTAGCTATTCGCTGGGCATCATCTTTTTCGGCTGGAAAAGCATCAAACACCACCACGCTATCTGGCACGTCTTTGTCCTGATGGGCAGCGTGCTTCACTTCATCGCCATTGCCGGTTACGTGATGACTTACGCACCGGTTTCGACTGCTCTCATCTCGACCAGTTTCTGAACAACCTGACGGCCTGCGTCGATCGCGCCTTTTATATGCCGTTGGTGTGTGAAGTGTCCCGCGACGTAAACGCCGGGAACATTCGTCTCGAACGTCTCAGGATCATAAACAGGCACCTCGCCGTATTTGCCCTGCTCGGTCTCGACGCCCAAATTTTTCAGCATGGTCAGATCGGCATCCGAACCGATCAGCACGAAAACAACGTCATTCGGCAGCATGACGCGTTCGCCCGTCTCACTCTCAAGCTCCACCTCGCCTTCGCGAAACTCGACAACTTTGCCCAGAAAGAATAGCTTTAGGCAGTTCTCTTTCAGCTCGTTCTCGAGAGGCTGTTTGACCCAATATTTTATGCAGCCCTGTTTTGGATCATTGTTTTCCCAATCATCGCGAAATATCGCGAGCGTCGTCTCGGCGCCTTCCTGAGCGAGAAACAACGCCGCCTCGCCCGCCGAATTTCCGCCGCCGACCACAAGTGCTTTCTTCTTCACCCACGGATATGTCTCGCGAAAATGGTCAAAAACGTGAGGCAGATCTTCGCCGGGAACGTTCAGCCGCCGCGGCCGGTCCATCGCTCCGATGGCGAAGAGAACTCTTTGACACTCGTATTCCGCGCTATCAGTTTCAACATGAAATACACGTTGCGGAAGCCCGCGCGTAAGCAAGGGCGTTACATTCAACGCATCGCTTTCGCCCTTGCTGACGCTCGGGCTTCTGCAAACTATCGATCGCACGGTCTCTTCCGTTCTGATATTCAGATCATTCTCCAGCACGAAACGCACGTAGTACGACAGCAGTTCCTCGCGGGTCGGCTTTTCGCGTGCGGGTTTCAGTCCGCCGGGAATTATCTCAAGTTCGTTGACCGTCGAAAAAACGGTAAGGCCAACGGGATAATTGTAGATCGAATTTCCGATCAGGCCTTTTTCGATAACGACGTAATCGAGGCCGGCCTTGTTTGCCTCATACGCCGCCGCGATCCCTGCCGGCCCGGCTCCTATAATGACGAGATCGTACATTGGAATGCTTCAGTGAAGAGTGACAAATGACAAGTGGTCAGTTGCCAGCCTCCATTTCTTTCAATATTTCAGTGAATTTCTCGATCTGAACACGCGCTGCTTCCAGGCTGCGTTTTGATTCGAGATATTTTTCCCATTCGCCGGTCATTGTCAGGGCTTTGAGCGTTTCTTCGTCGAGCGCGTGCGACATAACAACGAGCAGGTCGCTCAAGGCCTCGTGCCCGTCGAGTAGCGATTGAATGATCGTGTAAGCGAGTTTTGCGTTCGGCAGATCTATGTCGAGTTTTTCCATAGCACTATGATTTTAGCGGACGAACGGCAGTTCGCTGACCTCGGCTCGTGTTTCCCCGGCGAGAAGTTCTGTTCCCGGGGCGAGGAAATCGTAACGCACGTACGCCAACGCTATCGTCTTACCGAGCTTAGGCGAGAAAGTAACGGACGTGATGCGGCCGGCGGGTTTGCATTCGGGTGATGTCAATTCATTGCCGGGGCCGAGGCCGTCTGTTGACACAAGTCCCGTCAACTGTTTTGCCACATGGCCGCGGAAATGGATGCGGGCGATGATCTCCTGGCCGATGTAGCAGCCTTTGTTGTAAGAGATCAGGCCGTCGATCCCGAGTTCCGGTACGATGGTCGTTTCGTCCATATCGATGCCGAATTTTGGAACGCCGGATTCGATCCGCAGTGTCTCGTAAAGCTCGTCGGATATCGGTATCGGTCCGTCCGGCAGCGGCCGATCATGAGGTGCGAAATATCCCGTCGATCTGCCAGCAAACATAAGGCCGCCCGCTGACGCAGGCGGTTCTGCCCCGAATGTCTCAAGATATCGAAACTGATCCGAAAGGTCCTCAACAAAAAAATCACCGGCAAACGTAAAGCGAAACAGATTCTGAAAGACCTTTTCGCGGGTCGCTTCTTCAGTCTCTATCAAGAACCGGTCGCCGTCGCGTCGAACGCGGACAACTGCGAGTAAACGCCCCTGTGCATTTGGAAAAGCGGCGAGCATTTGTTCACCGTCTCCGAGCGTTTTCACATCGTTCGTTATCAGCCCGTCCAGGAACTGCACGGCCTCGCCGCCCCACACGGCGACCAGTCCGCGCCGCGTTTCGTAATAGCCCAAACCGCCCGAGCGGATCTGTTCGTATGCTTTTTGCGAGGCTTCGTTCATTTTTCCGCAACCATTTTTGTTACAATACGAAAATACTTTATTACGCCGAGGGCGTTTTTTCATAATGAGCCAAATTTCTGAACAGATAATCCTAGATTCCCTGAAAGCGATCATCGACCCGGACCTGCGAAAGGATATCGTGACATTGGGTTTTGTCCGCGATGTCGAGATCGACGGCGGCGCCGTTTCGTTCCGCATCGTTTTGACGACGCCGGCGTGCCCCGTCAAAGAAGAGATGGAAACGCAGGCACGCGAGATAGTCAGCAGCCTGGACGGCGTAGCCAGTGTCAACGTAACGATGGACGCTGAAGTGCCGCAGGGACGCGGCATTGCGAATAACGTCGCGATCCCGGGCGTGAAGAACATCATTGCCGTCTCGTCCGGCAAAGGCGGCGTCGGCAAATCGACGGTCGCGGTCAACCTCGCCGTCGCTCTCGCGATGGACGGTGCAAAGGTCGGCATCATGGACGCCGACGTTTACGGGCCGAATGTTCCGCTGATGCTCGGCACGGGCTACGATCAGCCCGAGGTCGAGAACGGTCAATTGAAACCCATCGAGGCTCACGGCATCAAGATGATCTCGATGGCGGTGCTCGTGCCGCCTGACAAACCGATGATCCTTCGCGGGCCGATGCTGCACGGCGTCGTCCGCCAGTTTTTGACCGACGTGAATTGGGGCGAGCTCGATTATCTTGTCGTCGATATGCCGCCCGGCACGGGCGATGTGCAGCTTTCGCTCGCACAGCTCGTTCCGGTCCAAGGTGCGGTCCTCGTGACCACGCCGCAGGAAGTTTCGCTTTCGGACGTTCGCCG
Organism: Acidobacteriota bacterium; assembly: GCA_016700075.1. Taxonomy (NCBI): domain Bacteria; kingdom Pseudomonadati; phylum Acidobacteriota; species Acidobacteriota bacterium. Next base: position 1,325,397 of record CP065000.1, read on the forward strand.
TGCGGTGAAGATGTTCGAGACCGTTAACATTCCGGTTCTCGGCGTTATCGAAAATATGTCGTATTTCATAGCTCCCGACACCGGCAACAGATACGAGATCTTTGGCAAAGGCGGCGGACAAAAACTCTGCGACGAATACGGCCTCAATCTTCTCGGTGAGGTTCCCCTCGGAATGGAGGTCCGAGAAGGCGGAGATAAAGGAACGCCCGTAGTTGCGGCATTTCCCGATTCGCCGCAGGCAGCGGCATTCCGCAAAGTCGCCGAAGAGGTCGCCCGCCAGGTCTCGATCGAAGCGATGAAACCGGAGCTTGTGATAATGAGCCGCACTTCGTAAGGGGACTCCCGCGACAAAACAATTTCATTGACAGAAATACGCCGTTGGGACGATATTAGTCTCAGGCGTATTTTTTTACTTGGCTGCCGGCAATGGCAATTGGCAGTGTCCGGTCAGCCGCACACTTCTCTTTGGGCATTACTATGTTAAAAAAACAGATCTTCTCACTGCTCTTGATCTCATCGTTCTTCACCTCGTTCGTATTCGCTGATTACACCATCACCCAGCGGCGTACTATGGAAGGTTCGTCATTCGAAATGACCGTTCAGGCGAAAGGCGTCCGCGTTCGGCGTACAAGTAAGGTCGATCTCGGCAAGGACGAAGAGGACGACCCCATGGTCAAGCAAATGATGGCAGAGATGATGCCGTCGCTGACCTACATTTCTCAATGCGACCTGAAACAGGACCTGGTCGTGAACGACAGTAAGAGGTCATTTTTCGTCGATTATCACGACTGGTCCGCCGCACCGCCGGAAAAACTGGCTCTTCGCCCGAAAAAGAAGGTCGAGATCCGCGGCACAGTCACATTCAATATGGCTGTCGAAGACTCGGGCAAAAGGAAACAGATGTTCGGCCTTAATGCAAGATGGCTCAAACACACAGTAGATACTGTTTTTTCGGCTGATTCCTGCGAAGGTGCAAAAACGTTCAAGATGGTCCAGGAAGGCTGGTTCGTCGATCTCACACTCGAATCTAAAGGCTGCGACCCGCCGCCTATGCCGCAGGGCGAAGATTCCGGCTGCCGTCCGCGTCCGATCTACAAGAATATGCAGAATGCCGGATTCTTGCTCGAAGGAACCACTACATATTTCGAGAACGGCAAGAAGACAATGACTGACAGCATCGAAACGCTTGCTCTTTCAAAAGCCACGCTCGATCAAGCCCTCTTCGAGGCACCGAAAGATTTTACCGAGGTCGATTCATATAGCGAATTGATGCGCGGCGTAACGGGCCCTGCAGACAACACTGCGATCACGCGTATTTCCGGAAAGGACACTGATGACGGCAAGGCCAAGAGCGTCAAGACGGTGGCGATCGACTTTTTCTCCGGCAGCTCGTCAAAGGTCGACCAGCAGCAGATGCGTGAATTGATCTCCGACAAACTCACCGCGGCCGGAATGGCGGGCTATCTCGTCACCTCGCAGGCAGAACTCACAACCGGCAATTTCAAGAACGTCATCGCCGTTGATATCAAGAAGACCAAGGAATCCGGCGGAGCAAAGATCGGCGGGCTTTTCGGCAAGGTCACGGGAACGCCGGACGCCTCGAAATTGGGTGATTCCGAAGCTGAGATCGTCATCACGGTATTTGCTCAGGACGGCAAGACGGTCGTCGGCACCGCGTCAGCCAATGAAAAGGTCAAGGGCTCTGTAAACGACGCCGTGAAGGCCGCGATCGAAAAGGCATTGCCGGGCCTGTTGGCCAAATTAAAATAACACCTTCCGAGCGGAGTTTTTCCGCCCATCTACATTGGAGGCAACATGCGCGGAGTTCGCATTTTTCTCACCTTTCTCATCTTCCTGGCATGCATCGGAGGTGCAGCGGCACAGCGCCCTATTCTGCCGATGAGCTCGCTGCCGATGCCCGAATCTTCACCCGAATCCGATTCGGATCCGCTTTCGGATTTCCCGGAAAAAGGACTGCCGCCGGCTGCTGTATTCGGCCCGAATCCGTCGATCGAGTCGGGCGCCGAGGCAGCCCGCCGCGTGATGAAGTTTGACGACGATTCGCTGCCGATACTGATGGCGGCGCTGCAAAAAGGCGGTTTCACTATCATCGACACCAACGGCAAACCGCTTTACCTTCCGCGCTCGGGGCCGGGCATTGATATCGCATTTGTTGATTTTGAAGTGGCGGGGATGCTGCGCAGTGCCACTCTCGGTGTCGGGACATCCGTTCCGAAGCTCGCAAAACTATACGCAGGCAACGGCGCCGAGATGTCTCCGGACGAATTTGCCCGCCGTATGCTCACGGATATTCGCGGCATGCGAAATTCGAGCGACGAACATATCAAATTCCTGTGGGGTTTCCTGGCCGAAATGAGCCGCATCACGCCCGACCTGGGCGACCTCGCATCTGCACCGCCTGCGAACGTAAAGCTGAACATGATACAAGCATCGATCGTCGAGCGTCTGCTGCTGCGTGATCTGCTTGTGAAGTTCGAGATCTTGAGCGCGGCGTCGGGAAATGCCCGCTATCGGCCGTTCAAAGAGACGGGGCAGCAGTCGTTCTTTGTAAACGCATCGTGGTCGCCAGCGCCTTCGGCAGAATGCGGGGTCATCGACGACATTGCCGAACTGAAGAAAGCATGGAAAACCGGTTCAAAGATCGGCGAAACGGTCGCGACCTACGGCGGAGTATTAAAGGACTACAATCATGTTCTCGACCTGCAGAATAGCCAGACCGTTAAAGCATCTTCGGTGGCAAGCGCCGCCCTCGCTTGGGCAAAAGTGCTCATGGCGTTCATGAACATCAAGGCCGATTTTGAGATAGAAAAGCCGATGCCGCTTATCCGTACTAAGAAGTCCGGCTTTAATATGGGGCAGCAGCGTGATGTATCGGTCAAGTTCATCATGAACTTTCCCAGGACGCAGATCATCAACTGCGTTGCCAAAGCATTCGACACGGCGACAGGTATCGACCTGAGCATTCCCGACGGCGGCCCGATGGCGGACGTGCCGGTCGAATGGTCCGTGCTATTGGAAGGCAGAGGAATTACCCGATACACGGACGTCCCCGTTTGGGTGGACGCCACCACAAGAAGCGACATCAGCCGGCAGAAGACAAACAGTTCAGGCAAGAGCACGATAAGGCTGACCGGAAAGCCGCAGCCGCGGGACATGGAAAACGAGCCTGTCGTCCCAATGCCGAAAACCGTTCGGCTCCGGACGACGATGGCGCTTGAAAAGATGGATGCCGCCAAAGATATCCCAAAGATCATCAAGGCGAACATGGGGCCGGTGATCGATCCTATTGGTCTCATCGAACAGGCGGCGGATTTCATTCAAAAGATCCCGCTCAAATCTTTCCGCGTTACCGTGCCCGTCCGCGACTGGCAGCCGTGCGCAGCGGATTGGGGCGGCAATATCACTTACACGAAACGCCTACAGCAATCCATCGCGGTAAAAGGCACGCGGACCAGTAACGGCAATTCGACCGGCGACGGCTTTCGCCAGATCTCGAAATACGATCATGCAAGCGTCGAACTGAACCCGCGAACCAAAGCCGAGCTTGCCGCGGGCACCGCGCAGAAGCCTGCACTTTACTACGTCAACGGACTGCACACGGACGTTTTTTCCGGTACCAGAGAGGGCGACCCGTGCTGCGGCCCATCCGAAGGCAGCTATAACGTAAAGTTTCGCCAAGGCTCCGAGATGAAGTATTCGCAGACGTTTTCCGGTCCGGCGGACGTACGTGTGATCACCAGGCAGCGGGATTTCAGCCTCGCTCTCAATATCTTCTCCGAAACAATAAAGACGCTTATTCGCTCATTTTATGAGGTTGAAGAATCCAACTGTCCACTCGATAAAGCTGAGGCCGGGGATGAGTATAGCGACGGTATGCATATGCTGACCGACATGCTCGAAGACGGCCGCTACGGCGAGCGTTACGCCGACGAGACCGGCGAGATCCTTGCCGGGCAGAAGGTGGTGACCGGACGCGACGGCTCCACGATCACCTGGACGTGGCAGCTCGCCCGGTGTAAGCAGTAAGGTTCGGCAAACCATTTTGATTTTATCGCGGTCGGCAGCCTAAGGCTGACGGCCTTTTTTCTATTGCATCAGATTGCGAATTCGAGTAAGCTGATTCCGTTTTCACGACAACTTAATTAGCCAATTGGGGAGGTTCCTATGATGAGAATTTTCAGACTCACCGTTTTTGCTTCTTTTCTTTTTCTCCTTTCGTCATCTGCGCTGGCACAAACAGCCATCACCTATCAGGGACGGCTGATGCAAAATGGCGTTCCTGCTGCCGGAGTTTTCGACATTTCTTTCCGGCTTTATGATGCGGCGTCCGGCGGCACACAGGTCGGCAGCGAGGTGATCGTGACCGGCGTCAGTGTACCAAGCGGCGGGATATTCACAGTCGAGCTGGATTTTGGAGCCGTGCCGTTCACATCAGGCCAGGCAGGCTGGGTTGAGATCAGCGTGAAACCGAACGGTTCTCCCGACCCTTTCACGCTTCTGTCGCCCAGGCAGGCACTTACGAGAACGCCGTATTCGATCGCGTCTATGTCCGCGGACAGTGCCGATACGGCAGCTACAGCGACGAATGCGAGCCAACTCGGCGGCGTCCCGGCGGCTGATTATGTCGTAACGAGTGACACAAGGCTTTCCGACGCCCGCGATCCTCTTCCCGGCAGCGGCAGCTATATACAAAATCAAGATTCCGGGCCGCAGACCGCAAGCAATTTCAATATCAGCGGAACCGGGACGGCAAATATCTTCAACGCCGGCACTCAGTTCAACATACAGGGAAGCCGTGTTCTTTTCGGGTCCCCGATAAGTAGCAATACATTTATCGGCTTTAACAGCGGTCTTGGGACCGTTGGCGGCAATTTCAATACTTTCGCAGGCCGGCAGGCCGGTGAGGCTAACATAGCCGGCGATTACAATAGCTTTTTCGGATTTACAGCCGGACAAATGACCACCGCCGGTCAAAACTCTTTCTTCGGTTCGCGGGCAGGTAGATCAAACAATATCGGAACCGGGAACGCCTTTTTCGGGGCATTCGCAGGCGATGCAAATAACAGCGGCAATGGGAACTCGTTCTTCGGAGGCTCCGCGGGAATGTTTTCAACCACTGGAAGCTCCAATGTATTTGTTGGAGCCTCAGCAGGCACCAGCAATTCGTCCGGCAGCCAGAATACTTTCGTCGGAGCGACCACCGGGAGCATGAACACAACGGGATCCAATAATACACTGATCGGCTCCCTGGCAAATACGACGGCGAACGGCTTGGAGTATGCCACCGCCATCGGTGCAGAAAGCTCGGTTTCAACTAATAACACGATAGTCCTCGGCCGCTCTGCTGACAGTGTGATGGCTCCGGGAAGTATCGACTCTCCTGAGTACAGGACCGCCGGCCAGCGTTTTTTGAGGCAGATCACTGACAATCTGAGCGTCGGCCTCGATACCGGCAGCCCTTCGGTTGGATTTCAGAACACATTCGTCGGCAGTTTTGCCGGTAATTCGGCACTTGGAGCACTTCAGGATAACAGCTTCTTTGGGTTCAGCTCCGGTAGATTTACAACTTCCGGTTCGGCAAATTCATTCTTTGGTTCGGGCTCCGGCGCATCTAATTCGAGCGGAAATGGAAACACGTTTGTCGGCAATAATGCCGGATTTAATAATACGATCGGCAGCGGCAACGCCTTTTTCGGTAATGGCACGGGCGGGTCTTCAACGTCTGGTTCAGACAACACATTTATCGGGCGGACGTCGGGCATTGCGAACATTTCGGGGTCTTTCAATACGACGTTAGGGGCTCTCGCGGACCTTTCGGCGGGGAACTTGACCTATGCAACAGCGATCGGTTCGGGTGCGGTAGTTTCAACAAGCAATACCGTTGTGATAGGCCGCAACCTTGATACTGTGCAAATTCCCGGAACACTTTCCGCAAACGGCAGCAGCTTGACGAACCTAAATGCGTCCAATATTACGACCGGCACGCTTGACCTAGCTAGGCTCGACAATGGGGTCATTTTGAATAGCGGCAGCCAGCAAGGCGGTGCCAGTTTCAATATCTCAGGGTTTGGCCTCGTCGCGGGTGAGCTTAGAGGCGGCAACGTAAATACACAATCAAATTTCAGGATCAATGGATCACGTTTCGCCGCCGCCGGAAATACCACAAATACTGCACTCGGACTCAACACGGGAAACCCGGCACTTGGCAACAGCAATACATTTGCGGGCTACTTCGCGGGTTTCAGTTCGCAGGGCGATAACAACAGCTATTTCGGTATGCAGGCCGGCCACAACAGCACCTTTGCGATCCGAAACTCGATCTTCGGAGCACAGGCAGGGGCAAATGCAACGACGAGCAGCCTGAACGCGTTCTTCGGATATTTGTCGGGGGGCAATACGACCATTGGCGGTGCAAACACCTTTATCGGCGATTCAGCCGGGCGTTTCAACACGGTCGGCGGCCAAAACACATTCGTCGGCCAATCCGCGGGTAAGGGGCATCAATTCGGGACCGGCAACTCATCTTTAGGCTTCGAGACCGAGTTTTCAGATAACATTAACAATGCAACGGCGATCGGCAGCCGTGCCTCGGTCACACAGAGCAATTCCATTGTCCTCGGAAGTATAAACGGCGTTAATGGAGCGACCGCGAGTACAAATGTCGGGATCGGCACAACGGCACCCGGTTTCCGATTGCACGTTGAAGGCGCAACGTACATTAAGGGAACGCTGACCGTCGATGGTGATATTGCTCTTGTTGACCTTGGAGCGGCCGGTGCGACGCCACTTTGCCGAAATGCAATAAACCGGATCGCGACCTGCTCGTCATCAATGCGTTATAAAACGAACGCGGCGGGCTTTTCGCCGGGACTCGAACTCGTCAAAGGGCTCAAACCGATCTCGTTCGAATGGAAGGAAGCGGGTATGCTCGACCTCGGCCTCAGTGCGGAGGATGTGGCTGCGATCGAACCCCTGCTAGTGACCTATAACGACAAGGGCGAGGTCGAGGGCGTGAAATACGACCGTATCGGAGTTGTTTTGGTGAACGCAGTTAAAGAACAGCAGAAACAGATCGAATCGCAGCAGCGGCAGATCGATGAATTAAAGGCCGTCATCTGTGCTAAAGACGCCGCATTATCCATATGCAAGGCAAAAGATAAGTAGGAGGCTGACCATGCGACAAGAACATTTCATCACGTTATTAACCGTGGTCTTTGCTCTGCTGTGCTCGTCTGCTGCAGCTCAGTCGGGCGGCGATTTCGAGATCACGAGAAGCGTTGTCGCCGGCGGCGGCGGCGATTCTGCCGGCGGGACCTTTGGCGTAAGCGGCACAAAGGGCCAGCCGAAAGCAGGCGCCACTTTAACCGGCGGTGCATTCAGCCTGACCGGCGGATTCTGGCATCCGGAATTCGGCCCGACCGCTGCGCTCGTTTCTGTCACCGGGCGAGTTTCGACCGCCGGAGGGGCGGGCATTCGGAACATTACCGTCACAATTACCGCTCCGGATGGCACCGTGCGCCGTGCCGTTACGGGCACGCTAGGGTTTTTCCGCTTTGATGAGGTCGAGGCGGTCGGCAATTACGTGATCACTGTAAACTCTCGCCGCTACCGATTCCCGCAGCCTACTCGCGTGATCCAGGTCGTGGACAACATTGCGGATGTTAATTTTATTGCACTGGACTAGACATAGAAAGGCTTGCTTTTGTCGGCTTTGTGTGTAAAGATGATTTTATTGTAAGGATTCGCTTTGGCGGGTCCTCATTTTTTGAAAGGAGCTATCATTTTTATGTCAGCAGTTGCAGCACCGAGTGTAGAGTTGGACGTTACCGAAGCGGCAGCGGTAGAGATCAAGAAGTTCATCGATGCCGAAGACGATCTGCCGGAAACGGCGGGGCTTCGCGTACGTGTAGTGCCGGGCGGATGTTCCGGCTTTCAGTACAGCCTGAATGTCGAGGAAGAATCGCGTCAGGGTGATTTCATTCTCGACAAGCACGGCATCAAGCTGTTCGTCGATATGTTTTCGGCGCAGTATCTGAACGGTGTCCAGATAGACTATACGTCGAACATGATGGGCTCCGGCTTTACGTTCGAGAATCCGAATGCGACCGGTGGCTGCGGCTGCGGAACGTCTTTCTCGGCTTAACAACTTATTTATCTGGAAGCACACTCCGATTGCACGTCTCTTGTCTTATCCAATAGGACAATTTAGGGAACGCGAGGCGGAGTAGAGTAGGCGGCGGGGCTCCTGAAAGGGGCTCTGCCTTTTTGTTTGATATTCTTATAGATGCCATAAATTTTTCGCGACAGTTGCATTCATATTTCTTATGGGGCATACTCTTAATTGGTCAGAAACACGCTTTACCTAAAATACAGAGATACCTTGTTGATTTTGTTTTCCGTATTTTTCGGAATAGGGCGTGTTTTGCGGGTTTTCTTTTAATAGGCGAACAGATCGCCGCACCCGCATTCTCCTACACCGGCCGAAATAAAAAACGGAGTTTTAGTTTAGTTTGAAAGATCTTAAAAAAATCATTTTCGCATCGGTCTGCGCCGCACTTGCATTTGCCTTTTTCGCAGCCGACGCCAAGGCACAGGGCCGTGACCGAGTGGTCAGGACCAACTCGAGCCAGCCGACCAACCTTCCGCCGACCCAATCAGTAGAGACAGTACAACCGACAGTTTCATCGCGTCCCGTTCTGACGAATGACATCCGTGTCCAGCGTCCTAACGACGCAGCTTGGGAGCCGACGGTTCAGAAGACGGCGATGACGGGAATGCGTTCCGGTGCCCAAATGGCGGCAATGGGGCGTGCGGTTTACAATTCCGCGGTCAGCAACCGGATCGACAACGCGGTCAAATCGCGCTACGGCATTCCCTACCGCTACGGATCCTCCGGTCCTAACACATACGATTGTTCAGGTTTTGTCTGGAGCGTATTCCAGGAAGCAGGGATCTTCTTCACTCGTCAAAGTGCACGGTCGCTTTGGTCGCAGAGTGAACCTGTTTACGGCGACGAGCGGTTCAAATACGGTACGCTGGTATTCCTGAACGGCCTTGGCCATATGGGCATCGTAGTTGACGAGAATGGTTTTTACCACGCGTCGTCCAGCCGCGGCATCACATATTCGCCGTTCAAAGGCTATTGGGAGAAACGCATCGTCGGTTTCCGACGCTTGGTTCCGGACACCGCAGCGACCATCGAATAGAAGGCCACTTCTTTTGAGATTAATAAAGGCCGTCAGAAATGACAGCCTTTTTTCTTTTCCGGATCAAATGATGAAACCGGGACGAGACGATGCATCCTTGATCTCGTGAACGACCGCGATCTTGTCTATCGCAACATAGGCGACACGGTCATCTTCATCACGAAGGAATAGAACACCGTTCTTCACATCGATGCAATCACCGCGGAACGATGCATTAGTGCTGCAGTTCACGTCGATCTTCTTACCCAATAGCTGTGTCAATAATTCTTCCATCTCACCCTCACCTTTACAGTCGGTTTCGCATTGCCGCAGTTCGAGCCGCTTCGCCCCATTTGCTTGCCTCAGGCTGAGCCGAAGCCGCATCCGGTTTTCCGGACGCCATCGCGAGAGCGGCCGCAACGATCGCTGCATCAGAGAGTTCTTGCGGCACTTCGACCTTCTTGTGCCTTTCGTTAAAGCGGGGAATGAACCCTGTATCGAGGTTGCCGGAAATGAACTCCTCGTCCTCCATTACCTCGCGAAAGAACGGAAGCGTTGTTTTGATGCCGCCGACCTCATATTCACGCAGGGCACGCCGCATACGGTCGATCGCCTCGGCACGGTCACGGCCGTGGACGGCGAGTTTCGAGATCATTGGGTCGTAATATATCGAAACCTCGGCTCCCTCGTAAACGCCGCCGTCGTCGCGAACGCCCGGACCGTGCGGCAAACGCAGCCGTGTGATCCGGCCCGGCGACGGCATGAAGTTCTTGTCCGGGTCCTCCGCATACACACGGCATTCGATCGCATGCCCGGTCAGCGTCACATCTTCCTGCGTGAACGAAAGAGGCTTGCCCGCGGCGACGCGTATTTGTTCGCGGACAAGGTCGAGCCCAGTGACGAGTTCCGTTACAGGATGCTCGACCTGAAGCCGGGTGTTCATCTCGAGAAAAAAGAATGAACGGTCAACATCAGATACGAGAAACTCCACAGTTCCTGCACCGACGTAATTGACGGCACGGGCGACCTTGACGGCACATTCGCCCATTTCGCGGCGGAGTTCCGCCGAATTGATCGGCGACGGTGCTTCTTCGATGACCTTCTGATGACGCCGCTGTATCGAACACTCGCGTTCACCCAAATAGACGTGATTTCCGTGCGTATCAGAGAACACCTGTATCTCAATGTGTCTTGGACGGACGACCGCCTTTTCGATGTAAACGGCGTCATCGCCAAAGCTCGCCAGCGATTCGGCCTGTGCGTTTTCGAGCGCGGACTTGAGTTCGGATTCCTCGAAAACGAGCCGCATTCCCTTTCCGCCGCCGCCTGCCGATGCTTTCAGCATCACCGGATAGCCGATCTCATCGGCAGTAGTTTTCGCTTCCTCAAAAGAGCGCAGCGGTTCGGTCGTTCCCGGCACGATCGGTACGCCCGCTTCGATCGCGATCTTGCGTGCCGACATCTTGCCGCCGAGGCCTTCCATCGCTTCAGGTGGAGGGCCGATGAAAACGAGCCCTTCGGCCGTGACCTGACGCACGAAGTCGGCGTTCTCGGAAAGGAATCCGTATCCTGGATGGATCGCTTCGGCTCCCGCGGCCTTTGCGGCCTCGATGACCCTCTCACCGCGAAGATAGCTTTCCGATGACGGCGGCGGCCCGATGTGATACGCCTCGTCCGCCATACGAACGTGCAGAGCATCAGCGTCCGCATCAGAATAGACCGCTACCGTGCCTATATTCATATCGCGGCACGCACGCATCACACGGCATGCGATCTCGCCCCGGTTGGCAATAAGAACTTTCGAAAACATATGAACTCAAACCAGATGAAAAGGATATTCAGGATGACCTGTGTTTCTGCATCGTGTTCATCCGGTGCATCCTGTCGGCATTCTACTCCACAATACAATTCCCTTGATTTCGCGGGTCGAACCGGACTGCGACCTTAGCTCCCGGGGCGTACTTTATGGGGTCCAGGCGCTGCTCCGGCGTCAGAATATCTGACGACTCAAAGTCCACACCATTCAGCGTGTATGAATAGCTGATAACCTCATTGCCGTCGGCGTCTGTCATCGAGTCGATTATCACGCCGTCCGTTATCCTTCCGCTCTCGAGCAGAAAACGCCGGCGCGCCTCAGCGTCCAATTCCTTTGTGCCAAAGAGCTTTTTCAGAAATCCCATCTTTAATCAACGATCAGCGGCGGTTTGTCGAAACGCGCTCGCAGCTTATTTATCGCTGTGAGTACATTAGGGCGTTTGATGATGCGTGCTTCCAGGGGCCTTTTGCCGGGAATATCCAGCATTATGATGCCCAAAAGAATGGTCAGCAGCCCCTGCCCCGGAACGCCGGGCAGCGAAAGTGCCAGCCCAAGCAAGATCAGGAACACACCAAAGAGATTCTTCAGAATGACCGCACTCCAGCGGACCAGCCACGGGCTGTCGGGCATGAAATCCTGTTGGTAATGCGAGCTGAAATAGTTCTTGGGTATCTTGACCATCACGACCGCGATAGCGGCAAAGCTGAGGCCGAGCGACAGCAGAAAAAGCCCGACGCCGAGAAGTACGTTCCCCGGCGTCAAGGTCTGCCAAAAGCTGTCCAGCCATTCCATCATTACTTCGGGTTTTCCTTATCCATTTTCATCAGCTCACGCCGAATGTAGATCATCCTCTGCACCAGCGTCCACATGGAGCCGATCGCCAAAACCCAAAGCACCTGCGGCATGCGGTTGGCGAGGAAATGCTGCGATTCCCAGTTCCATGTCGAAAGGGCTCCGATTATCAGCAGGACCACGCGTTCGGGCCGCTGCAGGAATCCGACGTTCGCCTTGACACCCAGTCCTTCACTGCGTGCGGTCGTGTAGCTCACGAGAACCGAGGCGATCATGCCTGTTCCGGCAAGGAATACGTTCAGGACCGAATGCTGTTCCCCATCGCGGGCATAAAAAACGACTATCCCCAAGAACGCCCCCATGTCCGACAGACGGTCGAGCGTCGAATCGAGGAACGAACCGTACCGCGTCACGCGTCCCGACAGCCGTGCCACGTTTCCGTCGAGCATGTCGAATAGGTTCGCGATGATCAGTACGATGCCCGCCCAAAAGAACTCGCCAAATCCGAACAGAATACCGCAGGCAAGATTGATAAGGACGCCGATCGTTGTCAGCACGTTTGGAGGAATTCCGGCACTTGCAAGGGCGCGCACCATCGCGTTGATGATACGCATCGCACCTCGTCCTATTCCGTCAGCGAACATATGTCAGTTGTTAGCGGTCGTTCGAAAGTGGTCAGATGATAATGCGAACCGGCCACCGGAACTGATCTAATCTTTAGCTTGGTCGTGTATCGTCGTCAGTCGCACTACCTCAAAATTTCGCCAGCCCGTGGGTGTTTTTACCTTGACCTCGTCGCCTTCTTCCCGGCCCATCAAAGCCTGGCCGATCGGTGAAACTGTCGAGATCTTCCCGTTGTCCGGATCACTTTCCTCCGATGTGACGAGCTTGTAAGTGATCTTTTCTTCACGTTCCAGATCATACAGAACGACATCCGAACCGTAGGCGATGCGGTCGGTCGGTATCTTCGAAATATCGATCGACTCGACCTCCATCAACCGCTGATGCAGCAAACTAACGCGCGCCTGCACGAACGTCTGCCGCTCTTTCGCCGCCTTGTATTCAGCGTTTTCGCTGAGGTCGCCAAATTCGCGTGCGTGCTGGATGACCTTTGGCAGTTTGTGGTTCAACTCGTATTCGAGTTCTTCTATCTGGTCTTTAAGCCTCTTTCTTATGTCTTCCATCTCAAAAACTTCTTCACCTATGAGCCGCTCGTACGCACCTCGAACATTTCCTCTTCGCCCAGCTTTGATTCTTTCGGTGCCGCAAACGAAATTCCGATGTCGCGAGCTGTCCGCACAAGTTGGCCGTCAACCGCAACTTGTTTGACGTTTGCACAAGCCTCGGAGATCGGCACCGTAACGACTGTGCCTGCCTGTAAAGCGACCATCTTGCCTGATTCGCCGTTTGCCAGAGCCCGGACCGCACACGCGCCGAAGTTCGTCCCCAGCATTCTGTCAAAGGCGTTCGGGCTGCCGCCCCGCTGCAGATGCCCCAATACGACACAGCGGGATTCCTTGCCGGTCATCTCTTGTATCTTTTCGCTCACATAAGCTCCGACACCGCCGAGCCGCATGTTCTTCTCGTCCTGATACATCTCACGTTTGCCCAATTCGACCGCACCTTCGGCGACAACGATGTTTGTAAATTTCGACCCGCTTTCCTCGCGGGCACGCACCTTTCGGACGATCGAATCGAACGAGAAAGGGATCTCAGGTATCAGGATCACGTCCGCGCTTCCGGCAAGGCCCGCGTGAAGAGCTATCCAGCCCGTATTTCGTCCCATCACCTCAAGCACCATCACACGGTCGTGCGATGCGGCGGTGGTATGCAGCCTATCCAGAGCTTCCGTGGCAATGTCAATGGCCGTCATGAAACCGAACGTTAGTTCCGTCGCGGCGAGGTCGTTATCGATGGTCTTTGGAACGCCGATGACCGGAAATCCGCGTTTGTGGAACTGCTCGGCGATCGCCAGCGTGCCTTCGCCGCCTATGGCGACAAGAGCCTCTATCCCGAGGATGTCCAGGTTTGCCAGGGCTTCGCCGATCGGCATATCGACAAAGGTCGGTTTACCGTCGATCATCTTCACGAAACTGCCGCGGTTTCGCGTCCCCAATATCGTGCCGCCTCGCGGCAGGATGCCGCTTACTGCAGCGGTGTTCAGTATTCGCGTATGAGTTTCGCCGAGGATGCCTTCGAAGCTGTCCTCGATGCCGATGCATTTCATCCCGAATTCGCCGATCGCGGTCCTTACGACCGCACGTATCGCCGCATTCAGCCCCGGCGCATCGCCGCCGCCTGTCAATACGCCTATTTGCTTATACATACTTTCGAAACTGCCAAAGTTATGTCTTATTTTACGTTACACGCGGTAAAACCGGAAAACGCCTGGACATCAGAGGTTAGTTGAGGTTGTTCTGCTTTGCTTTCGCGGCGAGTTCGACGGCACGAGGCATCATTTCCATTGCCTTCAGGATCTGCGGATCATTCTCGAGCAGCACCTGCGTCCCGGCCTCTGTGGAATAGCTCGCCGTCGCTATCTCCTGTCTGATACGCATCTTCGCGTGGTCTGCCAGTGCGTTGATGTTTGCCGGTGTCAGGCCGTTTTTCGGATCATTGGCCGCATAGCCGCGAAACGAGTCGAAAAGCTTGTCCGATACGGCAAATTCGTTAGGCTGAAGATTTGCCTTGAACGTCTGCTTTTCGATGCGAAACGTATCAAACCCCTGTATTCGCCCCGCGACGAGCTGACGCACAAAATGGAACGCGGCCTCGTTTATTCTCGATCTCAACGGATTAGGCGTCGCCTGCGGAACAGCCACGTCAGGCACGATCCCGCGGCCGCCCAAAAGCGTCCTGCCGTCCGGCAGTGTTACGGGGGAACCGATAGGCTTAGGCTCCGTTGCCGTGCCGTTTTCGGAGGGCAGATCCTCGCCATGAGTGTAGTAATCATAGATCGAACCGCTTGAATAATCCCTCTGCAGCGAACGCCCGAAAGGTGTGTAGTAACGCGCCGTTGTCAGCGTCAAACCTGTACCGTAAGGCAGCCGGAAGATACGCTGAACCAACCCTTTTCCGAAACTCTCGCTGCCGACGACCAATCCGCGGTTATAATCCTGAACAGCACCCGCGACTATCTCCGAAGCCGATGCCGAGCCGCCGTTTATCATGACAACAAGCGGTATGTCCTCGCGACCGCTGCCCGAGGTTTTTAGTTCACGCACCGGAGCCGCCGAAGCACCGCGAACCGATACGGCAGTCTTGCCCTCAGGAACAAATTTGCTGACGACAGAAACTGCCTGTTCCAGAATACCGCCCGGGTTTCCGCGCAGATCGAGAATAAGGCTCTTCATTCCACGCAATTTGAGCTCTTCCATCGCCAATGTGACCTCTTGCGATGTCGTCTGCTGAAAGCCGCCGGTCAGCCCTATGTAGCCGACGCCATTTGGCAGCATAAAAAAATTGCGAACGGAAGGCAGCGGAACACCGCCGCGGACGATCTCAAGCTCGATAGGCTCAGGCGACGTCAAACGGTCGATCTCGATGCGGACACGCGTACCGCGTTCACCGCGGACGTTTCGAGACACCTCGCTGCTAGTCCATTCGAGCGCGTCGTTTCCGTCAACTTTCAGGATCCGGTCGCCATACCGCAGGCCTGCATCTGCCGCCGGCGTATTCGGAATTACGGCCTGAACGTAAACGCCGTCGCGATGCTGAAATATTGAAACGCCGATACCGTAGAATTGTGATGATTGCTCTTCGTCGAGCTTGCGAAATTCTTCACGCGTGAAAAACGCCGAATGCGGATCGAGCGACCACAGCATGGTCTGCATCGATACGTCGGCCATTTTTTCGCGGTTCGCGTTGCCGCCGTAGCTTTCGTCGATCAGCTGCAATGCCTCGGCATAGTCGGCCACCAGCCCGGATGCATCGCCTGTCGCCGCCGTGCGTTCAGACGGAAGACGCCCAAAAAGCCCGCCGGCAAGGGCACCCAAAAGTATCGTCAAAACTGCTATGGCAGCGTATTTCATATTCGCGGAAACGCCGCTTACGGGCGTCCATTTCGGCTCAAATGCCTTTCACAACAATATATCACATCGGCCAGGTCGATTTTTTCGTTTCGAAATATGGAAGCTGACTATTTATTTACTTTTTCTTAACCAACATTTACCATTAGCCTTTTACTTTTCATGCAGCCCGACCTCTCCATCATCATTCCTGCGTATAACGAAAGCGACCGCATATCGGGTCCGCTGCGTACTGTCATCGAATACCTCAGATCGCAGCCGTTTACTGCAGAGGTCATCGTCGTGGACGATGGTTCATCAGATGATACAACTGCGGCCGCGGATGCCGTCTTTTCTGAATATCCCGAATTTGGAGGCCGCACCGTTCACTATGAAAAGAACCGCGGTAAAGGCTACGCCGTAAAGACTGGAATGCTCGCCGCCGCAGCAGATATCGTTCTTTTCTCCGACGCCGACCTTTCAACGCCCATCGAAGAGCTGCACAAGCTGGTCGATCCGATAAAGAACGGCAAGTTCGACGTAACTTTCGGCTCGCGTGCGCTCGACCGTTCGCTGATCGGAACACATCAGCCGTGGCGGCGTGAACAGGGCGGCAAGGTCTTCAACCTCGTCGTTCGTCTGATGACGGGAATGCCTTTCTGGGACACGCAGTGCGGTTTTAAGGCATTCTCGATGCCCAAATTCCGCCCTCTGCTCGACGTGATGCAGATCGAGCGTTTTGGTTTCGACGTCGAATTTCTCTATGTCGCACGCCTCCATGGCCTGCGGCTGCAGGAAATTCCCGTCCGCTGGAACAACGACGACCGCAGCAAGGTCAACGTGCTACGCGATAGCGTGCGAATGTTTGACGAGGTCCGCCAGATCCGCCGCAACTCCAAACGCGGAGTTTACGATGTAGGATAGCCACCGAGATCACCGAGAAGCTGGTTCTATTCGTCTGTGCTCTCTGTGAACTCTGTGGCAAAATCTATATTATGACCGCGAAGCTCAACGTAAATATCGACCACGTCGCCACCATCCGCGAGGCCCGTAAAACCATTGAACCGTCGATCGTCACCGCCGCCGTCATCTGTGAACAGGCAGGCGCCGACGGCATCACGGTACACCTGCGCGGGGACCGTCGTCACATACAGGACCGCGATATCGAACTGCTCCGCGATGTTGTTACTACTTATCTGAATGTCGAAATGGCGGCTACCGACGAGATGATTTCCATCGCTACACGGACAAAGCCCGACGCCGTTTCGCTCGTCCCGGAAAATCCGGGCGAGGTAACGACCGAAGGCGGGCTAGACGTGATAAAGAATTTTGAGACAGTCAAAAAAGCGGTCGATAGCCTGCGCGATGCAGGTATTTTCGTCAGCATCTTCATCGACCCCGACACGGACCAGATCGACGCTGCAAAACGTGCAGGTGCCCAACAGGTCGAGCTTTGCACCGCCGAATACGCAGAGCTGACGCTGTCTTCGCGTGCCGCCCACGGCGAAGGAGCGCAAAAAGCCGCCGCTGAAGTTTCACGCATCGCGGCAGCTTCCGTTCACGCAAAAAGCCTCGGAATGATCGTCGCCGCAGGCCACGGCCTGACCTATCGCAACGTCGCCGCACTCGCCGCCATTCCCGAAATAACCGAATTCAACATCGGCCACAACATCATCAGCCGTGCTGTCTTCGTCGGCCTCGCGCAAGCCGTCCGCGAGATGATATCGGCTATTAATTAAAAAATTACAGTACTGACTTCAACGCCTGTCCGGTGAATGATCTCTTGACCTTTGCGACCTGTTCCGGAGTTCCGGTGGCGACAATTTTGCCGCCGGCGGAGCCGCCTTCGGGGCCGAGGTCGATGATGTGGTCGGCGGATTTGATGACGTCGAGGTGGTGTTCGATGACGATAACGGTGTTGCCGGTATCGACGAGTTTTTGAAGCACGTCGAGCAATTTATGAACGTCCGCGAAGTGAAGTCCGGTGGTTGGTTCGTCGAGGATGTAGATGGTCTTGCCGGTCGCGCGTTTTGAGAGTTCTTTTGCGAGTTTAATGCGCTGTGCCTCGCCGCCGGAAAGCGTCGTCGATGATTGGCCGACCTTGATATAGCCCAGGCCGACGTCGAGGAGAGTTTGCAGTTTTGACGCGATCGCGGGAATGTTCTCAAGCAGCGGCAGAGCGTCCTCAATTGTGGTATCAAGCAGGTCGGCGATCGATAGACCTTTGAATTTCACGGCGAGCGTTTCGCGGTTGTAACGATGGCCGCGGCAGACGTCGCAGGTGACGTAAACGTCCGGCAGGAAATTCATCTCGATGCGTTTCAGTCCGCCGCCTTCGCACGCCTCGCAGCGGCCGCCTTTGACGTTGAACGAAAACCGACCAGCCTTATAGCCACGCTGTCGCGATTCCGGCAGCATCGCGTAAAGGTCGCGTATCGGAGAGAAAAGTCCCGTGTATGTCGCAGGATTAGAACGAGGCGTGCGTCCGATCGGCGACTGGTCGATCTCGATTATCTTGTCAACGAGGTCCAGGCCTTCGATAGCGTCGTGTGCGAGCGGCTGGATGTTCGAACCGTAAACGTGCCGGTAAAGTGCGGGATAAAGAATGTCTTCGACCAGCGTCGATTTGCCCGAACCGGAAACGCCCGTAACGACCGTCAACAGCCCGAGCGGAAATTCGACATCGATGTTCTTCAGATTATGCCCGCGTGCCCCGCGGACGGTGATCCGCTGGCCGTTCGGCAGACGTCGAAGCTCAGGTATCTCGATGCTGACATCGCCTTTCAAATATTTGCCGGTCAGCGACGTTTTCGATTTCGCGATCTCTTTTGGCGTGCCCGCGGCGACGACCTCGCCGCCGTGTGAACCCGCGAGCGGCCCGAGATCGACGACGTAATCGGCGTGTTCGATGGTCTCTTCATCGTGTTCGACGACGAGCACCGTGTTGCCGAGGTCGCGGAGTTCGTGGAGCGTATCTAAGAGGCGTTTGTTGTCACGCGGATGCAGACCGATCGAAGGTTCATCGAGCACATACAGAACGCCGCGAAGCTGCGAACCTATCTGCGTCGCTAGCCGAATGCGTTGCCCCTCGCCGCCCGAAAGCGACCCCGACGCACGGTCGAGCGTCAGATAACCGAGCCCCACGGTGTCAAGAAATCGAAGGCGGCTGTTGATCTCTTTCAGCACCAGTCCGGCGATCTTTTCCTCGCGCTCGGTCAGTTTTACTTCCGCAAAACGCTGAACCGCCTCGCTGACCGGCAATGCCGTATATTCGCCGATCCCGAGGCCGTTGATGCGAACGGCGAGGCTCTCTGGCTGCAGACGCGCACCTTGGCACGAGGGACACGGCACCGGAGCGACAAGCTCGGTCAGAGCTTCGCGGATCTTTTCCGAGGGCGGATGTTCAAGCCTTTCACGCATCGCCCGCATCGCACCGCGCCAATCGCTCTCATATTTGTAATCGCCCTGCCGAAACGTCAGCCGCCGTTTCGTCCCATGCAGGAATGCGTTCTTTATCTCGTCCGGCAGGTCGCGATACTTCGTGTCGACCAAAGCTTTTTCGGCGTCGCCCTCGTCTTTTAAGCCGGCCTTTTTCCGCTTGGTTTTGCGTGTACGGGTCTTTACACTGGCAACTTTCGGCGGTTCGAGTTTGTCACCGTCGACGAATCGCTCGATGATCGCCATCAGAGCCGATCGCAGGAACGTCGCACCCGAGCGGTCCGCACCGCCTAGGAATTCCATCTCGCGCACGGTCGCCGTTTCGTCGGTGATTATCTTTCCGGCGTCGAGCTCCATCACGGTGCCGATACCCTGACAACGCTTGCACGCACCGTAAGCCGAATTGAACGAGAACGAACGAGGCTCAAGCGTGGCGATATTGATGCCGCAATTTACGCAAGCCATTCGCTCGGAGTAGAGTTTTTCTTCGCCGTCCACGATCGAAACAAGCACGCCGCCGTTCGTCAGCCGCAACGCCGTCCGTACCGATTCGGTCAGGCGTTCGCGGACGCCGTCCTTTATCAGCAGACGATCGACAACGATCTCAATGGTGTGGTTGCGGCGTTTGTCGAGCAGTATCTCTTCGTCCAGAGCACGCATCTCTCCGTCGATGCGGGCACGAATGAATCCGTCCTTTAGAAACTTTTCAAGCTCCTTCTTGAACTCGCCTTTGCGGCCGCGAACGACCGGAGCGAGAATCATTACGCGTTCGCCTTCGGGCAGTTCGAGAATTCCCGTGACGATCTGTTCGACCGATTGCCGCGTAACGGCGGTCCCGCATTGGTGGCAATGCGGCTGGCCGATCGACGAAAAAAGCAGCCGCAGATAATCGTAAATTTCCGTCACGGTACCGACCGTCGAACGCGGGCTTTTCGATACCGTCTTTTGTTCTATTGAGATCGCCGGCGAGAGGCCTTCGATGGAATCGACGTCGGGTTTTTCTAGCTGGTCGAGGAATTGGCGAGCGTATGCCGACAGCGATTCAACGTATCGACGCTGGCCCTCTGCATAGATGGTGTCGAAAGCGAGCGAGGATTTTCCGGAGCCCGACAGTCCCGTGATCACGGTGAATTTATCGCGCGGAATATCGATGTCGATATTCTTCAAATTGTGCTGACGCGCTCCGCGGACGCTGATCTTGTCGATGCTCATTACAGTCGCGATCTTCGTACATCGCCGAAACGAGCATTATATCAGCCGCCGTCATGCAAAGCTAAGCACCGCCCACAGTGAGCCGCCCGCAATGATAACCCAAAGCACCAATCCCAAAACGAAAGGCCGCCAGCCGACGTTGGAGAGCATTTCACGCGTCATTCCGAGGCCGATCAGGAACAGCGTCACAATAAGCCCTGCCTTTGCAAGGTTTACCAGCGCATCAAAAATGCTCGGCAAAACGTGTGACGAACCGTAAGTCCGTGCCGCCACCGCACCGACAAAGAAGAAAATGAACCACGGCAGCGTGATCTTTGCCTTGTCCTCGGGGTCGCGATAGGCGAATGCCAACGCGAGCGCAAGCGGTATGATCCAAAGCGTTCGCGCGAGCTTTACTGTCGTCGCAACGGCCAACGAATCTGTACCGTAGCTGCTCGAAGCACCGACCACCGAACTCGTGTCCTGTATGGCGATCGCCGCCCACAGCCCGAATTGGCTCTGCGACATATCCAGCGAATGCCCGATCAAAGGAAAAAGAAAAAGAGCGATCGCATTGAGTATAAATACCGTGCCAAGCGAGACGGACATTTCGTCGTTCTCAGCCTTTATCGCCGGCCCGACCGCCGCGATGGCACTGCCGCCGCAAATAGCTGTACCGCACGAAATGAGCGTGCGGATCTTTGACGAAACACCGAGCAGCTTTCCTAGCGCAAAACCAAGTATCAACGCACCGAAAACCACCGCCACTATGAATGCGATCCCGCCGCGGCCTGCCTTGACGACCGCCTCCAGATTCATTCCAAAACCCAGCATCACGACCGAGGCCTGGAGCAGATATTTCGCGGGTTTGCCAGTCAGGTCCGGGAAAGGATTCCCGATGGTCAGCGCCATCGCCATTCCAAGAGCCAACGCCATATAAGGCGAGCCCCACGGTGAGAGGAGAAATGCGATCGCTAGAAAAAAGGCGGCCTTTTGCCAGAGCATACGAAGCGAAAAGTATAAGAGCGCTCAAAAGAAAAAGCGAGATGTGAGCCTCGCTTTTCCCTTTTCCTCCCGGTGATATTGTTTACCTAAGTACGCCGAAAACCGTCCTCAGTATTGCGGTCGTTCTGCCTACAGGATCGCGGCGTATGCGTTTTTCCTCGTCGGCGATGAGCAGGAACAGGCCGTCGAGAGCTTTCTGCGTAACGTAGCCGTCGATGTCCGTCGCGTCCTGACCGAGGAACGAACCGAATCGCCCGTAGCGCCCGATCAGCGATTTGTACTGCTGTGTGACGCCAACCTGTTCGGTGAATTCCTCGACGATCGGGCGGAATTTCACACGCAGCCTTTCCTCGCTCGTTCTGCGGAAAAACTGCGTCGCGGCGTCGTCCTGACCGCTGAAGAGGATATTGCGGGCGTCGGTAAACGTCATTTGGCCAAGCGAATCGACGAAGATATCGACAGCCTCGGGCACCGCCTTTTCGGCGGCGTGATTCATAGACGCTATGAACTCGTTGACGCGTTTGCCCTGTCCCAGGAATCGCATCGTTCCCTCGACCTTTTTCAGGCTGTCGGGCAACGGAATTCGGACGCGGTCGTTGCCGAGAAAACCATTCTGACGGCCGAGGTCTTTGATTGCAGCACGGACGCCCTTATCGAGGGCCGCCTTAAGCCCGCGTGAGATGTCCAAGTCGGAAAGCGTCGGCTGGCGGCGCGTCTGTGCAAGCGTAAAGCTTGATAATATTGACGTTATGACGATAGCTGCTGCGAATGTCTTTACGGCTTTCATTTTCGTTCCCTCCAAAAACTTCAAGCATCGGCCCGCACGCCTGTTGCGAACCGATGCTTTGATTTCATTGCATCCCGAAAAGTTTGAATACTATTTCCGACGTTTTCCGACGAAATCGTCGATTCCTATTGTTTCGCTTTTCCCTGATTCGCGACCGCTTCCTGTGCGGCACGGATCGCGTCCTGATCGCCCAAATAGCTGCTCGAAATTGGCCGCATATCGGCATCAAGTTCGTACACCAAAGGCACGCCGGTCGGTATGTTCAGGCTGACGATATCTTCGTCCGCGATGCCGTCGAGATGTTTGACCAATGCACGCAGGCTGTTGCCGTGTGCGGCGATGATCAGGCGTTTGCCTGCACGGATCTTCGGCACTATCTCGCTTTCCCAATACGGCACGACGCGTTCGACAGTATCCTTCAGGCATTCGGTCGCCGGGAAATTCTCAATGCCGGCATAACGCGGATCGTTGCCGAGATAACGCTCGTCGCTCGGGTCCAATTCGGGCGGCGGAATGTCATAACTGCGACGCCAGATCAGCACCTGATCGTCGCCGTACTTCGCCGCTGTCTCAGCTTTGTCGAGTCCCTGCAAATCGCCGTAATGCCGTTCATTTAGCAGCCACGATTTCGTCTGCGGCAGCCACATTGCGTCCATCTCATCGAGAATCAGCCACAGCGTGCGGATCGCACGTTTCAGCACCGAAGTGTATGCCTCGTCAAACACGAAACCTTCGCTTTTCAGCAGTTGCCCGGCGGCTTTTGCCTCGGCAATTCCCTTTTCCGACAGATCGACGTCGTACCAGCCCGTGAACCTGTTTTCCTTGTTCCATTGACTCTCGCCGTGACGTATCAAGACAACTTTGTACATAAGATAAGTTTCGTTCGAAATGCCTAAAGTTTCAACCGTGACGGATGACGAGTGATGATTCTACGAACCTCGCCGACAAGATACAGCGAACCTGCGACAAGAATCACGCCATCTGCGGGCGTGATGCCGCGGGCAACGGCAACCGCGTCCAAAACATTGTCGGTCGTACTGACCGCGTCTTTGTTGATGTTGCCGGGCAATTCGGCAAGTAATTCTTCGGATGACAGCGCACGTGAATTTGAAGGCCGCGTCAGCACCACACGTTTCGCAAGCGGAGCTAAGACCCCCAGCAATTCAGCGACATTCTTTTCCCGCATCGCACCGAAAACAAGTGTGATAGGACGCTTTTCGTTGAATTCGATGAAACTTCGCAACGCCTTCGCTCCGGCGGGATTATGGGCCCCGTCGAGCAGAAAATTACCGATATATTCGAGCCTTCCGGGATGTTTGGCATTCCTGAGGCCGACGAGCACTTCATCGTCGGTGATGGTGAAATGCTGCCGCAGTGCTTCCACCAGAAGAACGGCGGTCTCAGCGTTCTCTATCTGGTGCCTGCCGAGCAATCCCGTTTCCGCCGGCAGTTTTCTGATCGGGTTTCCCAACGAGCTCTCGTCAAAAACAACCGCGCATTCCCTCACACGACTCGGCGGAAACGAAAGTTCACGCAGCCTCTGCCGAAATACTTCCAAAACCGCCGGCCTCTGTCTGCCGATGATGACCGCTCTGGTCTTTTCGTGAATGATAGCTGCCTTTTCCGCGGCGATCTGTTTAATGGTGTCGCCGAGATATTCCTGATGATCGAGGTCGATCCGCGTTATCGCGGCAATTTCGGCGTTTGCGGCGGTCGTTGCATCGAGCCGTCCGCCGAGGCCTGTTTCGAGAATGGCGAGTTCCACGCCCGCATCTGCAAATGCGAGCAACGCCATCGCCGTTATGTGTTCGAAATATGTCGGACGATATTGAAGCGAACTTTCATCGAGAAGCTGCTCGGCAGTTTCGCGGACGATCGAAGCGAACATCGCAAATTCATCTTCGCTGATGTCAACGCCGTCGATGCGGATGCGTTCGGTTATTGAAATGAGATGCGGCGACGTGAACAGCCCAACGGAAATTCCCGCTTCGCGGGCGACCGACTCGAGAAGAGCACAGACAGAGCCTTTGCCGTTCGTCCCCGCGACCTGAACCTTGAGATATTTTCGCTGCGGTTCGCCAAGCCCCGCGAGCAGTGTACGGATATTGTCGAGGCCCAATTTCATCGCCTCGACCTCATTGCCGAGCGAGTAAAGGTAGGCTTCGGATTCTGGGAAATTCAATTTCGGAGTTTATATGACTGCCTGCGGGTTCATCATGAAATCCAAAACACGAATGATGGTATCGCGCATCTCGCGGCGATCGACCACGATATCCACCATACCGTGCTCGAGCAGGAACTCGCTCCGCTGGAAACCTTTCGGAAGCTTTTGGCGGATGGTTTGCTCGATAACGCGCGGCCCTGCAAAGCCGATGAGAGCCTTGGGTTCGGCGATATTCACGTCGCCGAGCATCGCAAAACTGGCCGTAACGCCGCCGGTCGTCGGATCAGTTAGAACGGAAATATACGGCAGATGCATCTCGTGCAGCCGTGCGAGGGCCGCAGATATCTTGCCCATCTGCATCAGCGACAATGTGCCTTCCTGCATTCGGGCACCGCCCGAAGCTGAATAGATAACGACAGCGCCTTTTTCATCCATAGCGGCTTCGATCAGCAGCGTGATCTTTTCGCCGACCGCAGAACCCATCGAGCCGCCGATGAAGGACATATCCATCGCACCGGCGAAAACAAGGTGACCGCCGGCCATGCCTTTGCCACAAACGATAGCTTCGGGCAGGCCCGAAACTTTCTTCGCCTGTTCAATACGATCTTTGTATGGTTTCGAATCGACGAATTCGAGCGGATCGGCTGAGGTTATCTCATCGAAAAGCGTCTCATAGCGGCCGTCGTCGAACAGGTCTTTCAACCTGTTCTCGGCGGTGTAGCGAAAATGATAGCCGCAATGAGTGCAGACCTCCTTCGAATCGCGGAGTTCACGCCGATAAAGTGCCGAATCGCATTCCGGGCATTTGACGAAGATGCCTTCCGTGCGAACAGTACGCTCTTCGTCGTCCGGGCTCTCGATCTTTGGCTTATCTCTGCGAAACCACGACATCGGTAAAAGGATAATTGATTAGACGGCAAGGATAAAGCCGTTCACCGAAGTATCGAGGACATCTCGACATGAATACGGCCGTTCGAGGCAAGTATGGGCGGTTGATAGAGGTCAAATTCAGAACCGTCGTAATTGCTGACGCGGCCGCCGGCCTCTTCGATCAGCAGGATCCCGGCTGCCATATCCCACGGATTCAGCCCCTCTTCCCAAAAGCCGTCAAACCGTCCGCACGCGACATACGCCAGATCGATCGCTGCGGATCCGTCGCGGCGAACTCCGCGACAGCTTAGTAGCATTTGCGTCAAATGACGTGCAAAATCATCGCGCCGTTTTATGTCGTATGGGAAGCCCGTAACGATAAGCGCATCACCGAGCGAATCGGTCGCCGACACGCGCATCGGCTTTCCGTTCAGCGTGGCACCTTGTCCCCGTTCCGCGGCGAAAAGCTCATCACGCGTCGGATCGTATGAAACGCCCAGCACGATCCTGCCTTCGTGTTCCAACGCTATCGTAACGCAGAAACAAGGATAGCCGTGTGCAAAATTCGTCGTCCCGTCCAGCGGATCGATGATCCATTTATGCCCGCCGTCGTCACCGATGATGACGGCGTTGCCTGCTTCCTCGGCAAGAATGGAATGCTTGGGAAAATGCGACTTGATACGCTCGATTATCAATGCCTCAGATGCAAGGTCAGCCTCGGTCACGAGGTTAATGTCACCCTTTTTTGTAACGGCCTCGATGCGGCCGAACTTTTCCATCAACACGCGGCCCGCATCTTTCGCCGTCTCAATGGCAAAATTTAACATGCTTACATTCTACTTTTTTCACCACAGAGCACACAGAGGACACAGAGACAATTGCCGTTCGTGACATACGTCATCGAAACGGTCTTGCACCTTCCCCGTCAGGCCGTTTTTTCTCTGTGCCCTCTGTACGCTTTGTAGTGAGTCCCGACTATTTCAGTATCGGAATGATCTCACGCTGGAACGGTGCGGTGATGACGGCGTCGCGTTCGCTGACGTAAACGTCGATCTCTGACCTGATACCGAAACGCCCTGCAAGGTAAATTCCGGGTTCGATCGAGAATGCCGTTCCCGGTATCAACCGCCGCGAATCGCGCGTTTCCAGGTTATCGATATTCGCTCCGTTACCGTGGCCTTCCTCGCCGATGGAATGGCCGGTGCGATGCAGAAACTCGTCCGCATAACCGGCCTTGCGAATAACGGCACGAGCAACGTCGTCAACCTCGGCTCCCGTTATCGGCTTGCCGGATCGAAACGCATCACGGACGGCATTGAACGCAGTTTGCTGTGCCTCGAAAACGATGTTCCAGATCTTGGTGTATTCCACTGGCACGGTATCGCCGACGTAGCCGACCCACGTCAGGTCAACCGCCGGAGCTTTGGGTTTGGAGAGTTTCGTGACGGAGTCGATCAGCACCAGATCGCCGCGTTTTATTGGCGCATTTCTCTCGCCCCGCGGGAAATAATGCGGAGATGCGGCGTTGGCATTTACGGCGACGATCATCGGCGAAGGGTTCATCCCTTCTTCCGAAAAACGCTTCATCATGAACTGCTGCACGTCTATTTCGGTCGTCGGTATGTCAGCATTGATGCGGCGTTTGATCTCACCGAATGCCTCAATGATGATCCGCTGCAGCTTGCCCGCAGCCTCAATGTGCATCGCAAGCTGTTCGGGCGTCCAAACGGCCTCGAACTTCTGCACGAGGTCGGCGCTCGTTTCGATCATCACGCCCAGTGACCGCACCATTTCGATGGTTCCGGCGTCAACCCGTGAGATGTACGGGATGTCATTGTTCGGCGAATACTGCATCGCAATGCGAAGCGGCGAAGGCTTGCCGCCGCCGAACATCGCACGCCCAACCTGATCTTTCAGCAGCGACCATTCGCGGTAAACGAGCTTAGAGCCCGGCAGAGCGGCGAGCTGTTCCTGTTCGATGGCGTGTACGACCTTTACCGGCTCGCCTTTCGCCGGAACGTAATAGAGCCACCGCCGCGAACCGCCGAGCCGCTCGGTCTTGAGTATCCTTGGTGCAAGCGGATCGCTGCCGCGGAAATCGTAGAACAGCCAACCGTCGAGTTTGGCTTTCGTCAGCTCGGCCTGAATTTCGCCGATCCGTTTCTGCTGCTCTGTCTGCCCTGCGGCGATCGCCGACAACGCAAGGATCGCCGAAAACGCGAATAAGAAACTTTTCGTTCTGCACATGATCATCAATAGAAAGCGGCCCGAAACCGAGCCGCTTTTTCACTTTATCACCTTTTCGCTTTTTCACTTTACCCGCTAGGCTCCGCGGAAATAGATATCGACGTAATCCGTCACTTCGTCGCACGGATTCTGCATTTGCTGCAGACGCCAATATTTGCGTTTGCCCGTGATAGCGAAGGCCATCTCGCCCTCGCGAACACACGGGTTTCCGCTGTTTATGTGGTTCACATACGTCTCGATACGGCCGTCAAAAACGAACTCTCTGGCGGAGATCGAACGTATGACGCCGTCGATCATCACATAAGCCCCTTTCTCGGCACCTCGGCCTTTTTGTTCGCCTTTAATGCGGTAGACACCGCGGGAATTCGTCACTGTCGCTGTGCCGAAATAGTCCCAGCTGATCCACTGCAGCGACATTTTGTGTTTGCCCAGCAGCATCGCAGCCGCCTTGCGGTCGCGGATCACGGTCCGCTCTTGAGCGGCGGCTTCAGAAACAGCAGCCGAAAACACCAAAGCCAAGACCAAAGAAATACTAAGTTTTCTCAGCATAATCATTTTTTAATTTTCCGTTGGGCGACAGCCAAAAATTCCCTGATCTGGTCGTCCCAAAAAGTGTAGAAGTGGATCCCCGGCAACTGCCTGTATTCGTGCTGTACCTTCTTTTCTGAAAGCAGTGCCATAAAGTCGCGGTTGTTCTGGATCAGAAAATCCTCGTTCCCGCACGACTGATAGATGAAAGGAAGTGCCTTTATTTTGTCCGCATTCATCTCGCGGAGCATACCAAAGATATCGCTCGTTTTCCTCGAATCCGAATCTGCAGGTCCGAAGATGCCGTCAATGCTTCGCCCGATCTGGCCTGAGTTGCCGGCGGTGAACGATGCAACGCCTAATGCGCCGCTGAAAGTGCCGATAATGAAGAATTTTTCGGGATACTTAAAGCCGAACTTCACCGCTCCGTATCCGCCCATCGAAAGCCCTGCCACGGCCCGGCCTTCGCGGGTCGCAATAGTGCGGAAATTCTTGTCGATCTCCGGTATCAGCTCCTGAATTATGTAGCTTTCGTACTTATCTTTTTCATTCGCAACGCTGTCGGTGTACCAACCGTTGCCGCCTTCGGGCGTAACGACCAGGAAGCTGTGGTCTTTGACATATTCTTCTACTCTGGTCAGATCGGTCCAATTGCGGTAATTTCCCGTTAGGCCATGGAGCAGATAAATAACGGCGAATCGCTTTTGCGGCCCGCCGTCAACATCGTAATCGCCCGGGAAAACGACGCGGTACGGCATCTCGCGGCCCATCAGTTTGCTGGCGAGCTTGTATTCCTTGACGTTTGCCGCCATCGGGATCGGCGTTGGCGACGGGGTTGGCGACGGCGTTTGGGCGATCGACACCCCGCAAAAAACAGCCATGACGGCCGCGGCCCAAAACACAAAAATGTGGTTTTTATAGCTCATTTAACCGAACAGCTTGCCGAACCAGCCTCCGTCGTCGCCTTTTTCTTTGTCCACGACCTGTGCGAGTTCGCCCGCGTCGAGCCAAACTCCGCTGCACTTGTCGCAAACGTCGATCTTGATGCTCTCAAAATCAGCCTCGACGAGCGTGCCGTCGCATTTCGGACAGCCGATCGCAAGATTCTTCGATTCTTCCTGTTCCAGTTTCGCCTTCATCTTGGCGATCAGTTCCTGTTCCTGTCTGCGGAAATACTCGTTCTCCAGAGCCTGTCCGCGGTCTTCAAGTTCAATTGGCATAATTGCGTCTCCTCATAAAGCAAAAGTCGAAATACTAAATTCTAAGGCCGAAACCGGTCATTCGCCAGTCTGATCCGGCATATCAGATCTGTGAACGGACCGCATTCGCTGACGAGCTTTCTTAGAACGGCGGATCGTGTTGCGGCGCTTCAGGCTGGATTCGGCCCAATCCGATACCTGTTTTAGCGGATGCCACTCAAAGTGCTCCATCGGCAGGACCTCGCTTGAGGCGTTTCGCAGTTTCAGCGTGCTGAATGCGACAAAGAAGATCGTCAGATTGAACACGGCTCCTACCGTGATGACGAACCAACCGGGAGCGATACCGACAGTCGCCCTTTGGAAGATTATCTCCCAGAACGCACGCCTGTCAGCCTCGGTCGTCGCGGGCACAGGCGATGGGTGGATATAGATCTTCAGCATCCAAGAGAGCCCGAGCAGCACAAAGATCCAAAGATAATTAGCCCTCAACCGACGTCCCACGGCTTCCCACTGGCTGATGGTGAAGTGCGGCGAAATGAGATCCGCCGAAATGTGGTCCGCCCATTCCTTGTCCGGCGGAATGGTCCTGTGCGACAGCATCGGAGCGAAATAGCCAGTTTCGATCACGCGGACGCGGTTTGCCCAAACCTCGTAATAACGGTACCGTCGGGCCTCCATGAATAGAAAGATCGAAACCAGTATCGTGTTGATCGGAATAGCAAAATGCGGATTATCCGGCGAGCTGAATACAAATGACAGCGTCGCACCTGCGGTGATGACGGCCCAGTTCGTGGTCGCGTCGAGCCGGTTGCGCCAAATGTTCGACCGCTGTATCTCACCGCGGTAGAAATGCACCATTGCGGTGTTGAATTCCGCGGGCTGCAGCTTTTGCGGTATGGCAACTGGCGTTGTTTTCGGCCTGTTCTGGCGTTTCTTCACCTCATCGGCGAACGCACGGAACGATGCCGGAACACTCGTGGTGTGAATGTCCGGATCCGACTTTTGAAATGAGGAACGAGCCTCGTCGCTCATATGTGGAACGGTTCTATACGCGAAAGGGGGCCGAGTAATTTAACCTTTTAATGTTTAACATTTTGAATGTAGCGATGCAAGAAATCGGGCATTTCGCTAGAATAACTTCGTGGGAAGTTCAGGCGAGTTAATTGACCGAAAACAACACGACATAGCCGCGGCGGCTAACGCCGCGACCTATGACGAAGATCTGACACGTACCTGCACGGAACTTTCTCCGCATATCAAACACCCGACGCTGAAACGGCTCTACGAAAGACTTATCGAAGACCTATATAGACGCGCCGCTGAAAATGCGCCCGTACCTGCAGTTCTGGACATTGGGGCTGGCGAAGGCTCCGTTACGCTTCCCTTCCTGGAATTCGGCTGCCGCGTGACGGCTGTCGACCTTTCGCCGACACAGATCGCCGAATTGGAGAATAAATGCTCCCGCTACGCCGACCGGCTGGAAACGCGGTGCATGGACGTAACGGAATACCTGGATACGACAGGCGATCGATTTGACCTGATCGTCGCAAACTCCTTTCTGCATCACGTTCCGGACTATGTAGGCCTGGTCGAAAAGGCATTGATCCTGCTGCGGCCCGGCGGACAGTTCTTCTCATTCCAGGATCCGATGCGATACGACACGCTGCCGGCGGCGACACGGCTCTTTAGTGGCGCGGCGTACGCCGGCTGGCGGGTGTTTGACGGGGACGTGATCCGCGGCATCGGCCGTTATGTCAGGCGAAAACGCGGAGTTTACCTGGACGATTCACCCGAGGACAATACCGAATTTCACGCCACACGAAACGGCGTAGATCAGGACGCCATCGCCGAAATGTTAAGAACAAAGGGCTTTGAGGTCAAGATCGTCCAGTATTTCAGTACGCACAGTTCGTTCTTTCAAAAACTCGGCGAGACCCTGAACGTCGCCGATTCATTCGGCATCGTCGCTCGAAGTCTCGAAGTACAAACAGATGACGCAGCAAACGGATGACGAAAATTGGATGTGGCGGGCGATCGACACCGCCAAAAAGGCCGGACAAATGGGCGAAGTGCCCGTTGGAGCCATTGTCGTTAGCTCCGAAGGCAAGATACTTGCGGCCGCCGGTAATCGCACGATCACAGACACCGACCCGACCGGCCATGCGGAGATCATCGCTCTTCGCATAGCGGCAACGCGTGTTGGAAATTATCGATTGGTCGGCTCGACCGTTTATTCGACCATCGAACCATGTGCAATGTGCGCGGGTGCACTTGTGAATGCACGCGTCTCGCGTCTCGTCTTCGGTGCCCTGGATGAGCGTTTCGGTGCCGTAGAGACCGTGTTTGACATCTGCACTAACCCGCGGCTCAATCACCACCTTGAAGTAACATCCGGCGTGCTCGCCGAAAACTGCAGAAAGCTGATGCAGGATTTTTTTAAGGCTCGCAGATGATGCCTGCTCGGCCTCTGCTTGATAATTCGCGTGCTGAAACATTACAATCTTCTATTCGCGCGGAGAGGTGCGAGAGTGGTTGAATCGGGCAGTCTCGAAAATTGTTGTGCCTTAACGGGTACCGTGGGTTCGAATCCCACCCTCTCCGCCATCTAGATCATTTTCGATCACGAAACAAAATGCGTGTTTTCGGCAGCCGCTTTGGGATGCCGTGCAAGCGTTCATTTTGTTTGAAGTTATTTGAAATTGTCACTTTCACTCGCCACACGGTTGTTTGTTTCTTGACTACATTGCAGGAGGAGATTCTATGCCTTTGAGTAAGAGATTATCTGCTGAGTTTTTGGGAACGCTTTGGCTGGTTTTAGGCGGATGCGGTTCGGCGGTACTCGCAGCTGCCTATCCGAACCTCGGCATCGGTTTTGCGGGCGTATCGCTCGCGTTCGGCCTTACAGTGCTGACCATGGCTTACGCCATCGGTCATATTTCGGGATGCCATCTGAATCCCGCCGTTACGATAGGCCTGTGGGCAGGACGGCGATTTGACGGCAAGGACATACTGCCGTACATCGTCGCACAGGTGCTCGGAGGCATCGCAGGAGCGGGCATCCTGTACGTCATCGCCAGCGGCAAGGCAGGCTTTTCGCTGACGGGCGGCTTCGCATCTAATGGCTTTGGCGAAAATTCGCCCGGTAAGTACGAAGTTCTTTCGGGCTTTACGACAGAGGTCGTAATGACGTTCTTTTTCCTGGTCGTCATACTCGGAGCAACGCACCGTTTGGCGCCGAAAGGATTTGCACCGATCGCCATCGGACTTTGTTTGACATTGATCCACCTGATCTCGATCCCGGTCACGAACACGTCGGTCAACCCCGCGCGTTCGACCGGTCCTGCGGTTTTCGTCGGCGGATGGGCGATCAATCAGCTTTGGCTTTTCTGGGTCGCACCGATCCTCGGAGCATTACTCGCAGGCTTTGTTTATTCTTGGCTTGCAGATGATGAGCCCGAAGCCGCAACATCGAAAAGCGGCGACGGAGCCGAATCCACGAGAGCTGACGATGATGACAGGGACGACGCGGACGCCGGTGATTCGGGCGATGGCGGCGGCGGCGATGGTGGCGGCGATTAGCCCATTTTGACAATTTAATCTATCGCGGAAAGGTGCAGGAGTGGTTGAACTGGCAGCACTGGAAATGCTGTGTACCTCAAAAGGGTACCGTGGGTTCGAATCCCACCCTTTCCGCCAGCGATTGAAAGGATGAAGCGGCTTTACGGCACTTCATCCTTTTTCACTTTTTCACTCTTTCACCTTTTCGTCGAATTTCGGTATCCTTAGTTAGTGGCTTCAGGCCCCGCACAAGGTTCGTGTTGTGAACCCGGCTAGGCGAGGAATCGAGCAACCGTAGCAATTACAACCTGTGTTGCGATCAGGTCTGAAGCCGCACTTTTTTTCGACTCGAAACCGACCTCTCCGCTCTCGTCTCTTCCCTCTTTTCCCTTTATCAATTATCCTATTTCAAATGTCTTACCAGGTCATCGCCCGAAAGTGGCGGCCGCATACATTTGAAGAGGTCACCGGACAGGATGTGATCACACGCACGCTGCGAAACGCGATCGAGAGCGGGCGTCTGCATCACGCGTATCTTTTCTCCGGTGCTCGGGGCGTTGGTAAGACGACCACGGCACGCATCATCGCGAAGGCGCTGAACTGCCACCGCTCGGAGGGCCCGACGCTGACGCCGTGCCGTACGGATGACGAGAACGCGTGTCCGTCATGCATGGAGATCTCCGAGAGCCGCTCGATGGACGTGCTCGAGATCGACGCTGCGTCGCACACGGGCATCGACGACGTCCGCGACACGATCATCGACAATATCAACGTCAATCCCGCACGCGACCGCTACAAGGTCTTCATCATCGACGAGGTGCATCAGCTTTCGAAACCGGCGTTCAACGCACTGTTGAAAACGCTGGAAGAGCCGCCGCCGAACGTCCTTTTCGTGATGGCGACCACCGAACTGCACAAGGTGCCGATCACGATCACGTCAAGGTGTCAGGAATTCCAATTCCGCACCATCCCGCTGCAAAAGATCCTCGACCGACTTACCTTTATCGCAAAGGCCGAAGGCATCAAGATCAGCGACGAAGCCCTCCGCGAGATAGCTCGTTCGGGCGAAGGCTCGATGCGCGATGCGCAGAGCAATTTCGATCAGGTCATCAGCTTTTCGTCAGACGAAATAACTGCCGAAGATGTCGCTAATGCCCTCGGTTTTGCAGGCGTACGGCTGCTTGAAAAGACAATGTCGGCGGTCTCCGAAAGGAAGCCGAAAGAACTGCTCGACGTCGTCGAAACGCTCGTTTCCCGCGGCAACGACCTACGTCATTTCTGCCGCGATCTGCTCGGCTTGATCCGCGACATCTTTGTTTACAAGGCCGCGGGTTTCGATTCGTCTCTGCTCGAGGGTGCAGCGTTGAATGAAGCTGAAATAAATGCACTCGCCGAAAAGTTCACTGAGGCCGATCTGACGCGTTTCTTCAATTCGCTCGCCGGGACCGAGGCTGCGATACGCACGGCAGCAAACCCGCGATACACGCTCGAGATCGGGCTTGCAAACCTTGCCGAGCTCGGCACAGTGAAGAGCATAGAAGAGATCTTACGCACGCTGGATGCCATCTCCGGTGGAACCTCGTTGCCCTCCCCGGCGACGCAGGAAAAAAAAACTCTGAATCCGGAGCCGCAGCCTGAGCCCAAAGCAGAACCGCCGAAACAGACCGAGAAACCCGCCGAAGAACAGCCTCGTGAGCCCGAAGAACCCGAGTATTTCGCTGACGAGCCGTTAGAAGTGTTGCAATATTTCGAACCTGAGTTCGAGCCTCAGCATGATCTCGCACCCGTACCGGAGCCGGCTGTCGCGGGATTGACCGCGAAATTGCCGCCGCTGAGTTCTGACGAACTAGAACATTACGAGATCGAGGCGGTGGACGCGGCGTTTTCGGCACGAATGCTCGCGCTCGGCGATGACCTTGCCCCATCGGCAAACGTAAATGAATTAAGGACATTTTTTGCGGACGTCCGTCATGCACGTTCTGCTGCAGCGGGAATAGGAACTGCTGCGGACATAGAGGCCGGGCATGCCATAGTGAAAGGGCTTGCTGATGCATTCAAAGACGACGACAACGTTGAGATACCGAAATTAAGTGATTGCCCGACCGAGGCCGAGCTGATCGCATACGCGAACGCCTTGCCAAAAGTGCGGCTGCTGAAACGCGTTTTCGGCGCCGAGGTGATAGAGGTTAAGAAAAAGTGACCGACATCCGATAATTCGAACGCACTACGCCGCGGCTTCGTATTACTCTATCGGACGGAACGATGAGGACAACGACAAAGATATTCGGCCTGATAGTACTGTCTGCGGCGTTGTTTTCTGCGGCTTTTGCGCAGGGCGACTCGAATTGGTCCATCAGCCGTTCGCCATTGCCGCCGCCGACCGGGTTCGTGAACGATTACGTCGGCGTCATCGATGCCGCCACGAAACAACAGCTTGAGGACAAGCTGAAAAACCTTCGCGACACGACCAACCCTTCAGTTGAAATTGCTGTCGCAGTAGTAAAGACCACCGGCGAAAGGCCGATCTTCGATTATTCGCTAGCGGTCGCACGCGGATGGGGCATCGGCTCAAAAGCCGACGACAATCCGTCGGCCCTGCTTTTCATCGCCATTGACGATCGCAAGTATTTCACACAGATCAGTAAAGACCTTGAGGACGAGCTGCCCGACGGCGTCGTCGGCAGTATCCAACGGCAGTTTCTGGTGCCCGAGTTTCGCAAAGGAAATTACGGCAAAGGCATCAGTGACACTATCGATGCCTATATCGCTGTGATACGAGGCGAAGGCAATATCGCTCCGCCGACCAAGGCTCCAACGGCAGCCGACCCGACGGAGGGCGACGGCTTTTACCTTTTCTTCTGCTGTGTCCTCGTGCTCTTTATAGTGATCGTGGTTATCTCGAGCACGTTCGGCCGTAGAAAGTCAAAGGACGACCACGACCGCCGGGGCGGCGGCTTTGGCTCGAGCGGCGGCGGAAGCGGCGTTTCGGACGCTCTGCCGTGGATAATCGGCGGTATAATATCCGCGGCGTCAGATAGTTCATCTTCATCGAGCGACTGGGGCGGTTCGAGTGATTGGGGCGGCTTTGGCGGAGGTGGCGATTTCGGCGGAGGAGGCGCCGGCGGAGGCTGGTAGGAGAAGAGAGACGGGAGACAAGAGACGAGAGCTGATTGCTAATTGCTGATTGCTGACTACCGTCTACTGACTACCGACAACTGACCATGATCCATCATTTCAGAGATTTCATTGACGACCTTAGGACGACGCACGGCTATAATCTGGTGTCGATCATCCTTTACGGCTCTGCGGCGGCGGGCGATTTTGTGCCGAACCGCTCGGATTACAACATCCTCGTCGCGTTGAACAAGATCGGCCCCGAAGACCTCCGCCTTTCCCATGCGTGTGTCCGCGAATGGGCACGTATCGGCAACCCGATACCGGTTTATTTCACCGTGTCGGAACTACAAAATGCCGCCGATGTGTTTCCTATCGAATTTCATCAGATGACCGTCGCTCACAAGGTGCTGTACGGCCGCGATGTTATCGAAGGGCTGAACATCTCGAACGAATTCCTGCGGCATCAGGCCGAGTACGAACTACGCAGCAAGCTGATACAGCTGCGGCGGCAGTACATCCCGGCTTCTGCATCGCCGGAAAAGCTCATGAAACTGATGGCGGAAAGCCTCGCAAGCTTTTCCGCATTGTTCCGGGCAGTACTGATACTGCACGGCATGGAGCCGCCCGCGACCAAGCATGAGATCGTCGCACTCACTTCAAAATACCTGAAGATCAGCGGTGCACCGTTTGAAAAGATATTCAATATTCGTGAGAATAACTTCATCGAAAAGCTCGATGAGGCCGAGGCAAATGCCCTTTTCGGGCAATATATGGAAGAGATCGAACGCGTCATCGACGCGGTCAACAAAGTCGAATAGGGGGACTTTTAAAGCTATGAAACGAACAATTCTATTAGCATTCGTCGTCTTTGCGGCATTCGCGGCGTCGGGTTGCAGCTACAACCAGCTCACCGCCGAGCAGCAGCAGGTCAAAGGCAAATGGGCAAACGTCGAGAGCGCGATGCAGCGTCGTGCGGACCTGGTGCCGAACCTCGTTGAGGCTGCGAAAATGGCAGGCGTACAGGAACAGGAAGTTTTCGGCCAGATCGCGGATGCCCGCTCACGGCTGATAAATGCGGCCCAGGCTCCCGGTGCCGGTATGGACGGCGATAAGTCTCCGGAACAGAAACAAGCCATAATTGACGCCAACAATTCGTTCGGCGGCACTATCGGCCGCCTGCTGATGCTGCAGGAGCAGTATCCGAATCTGCGTTCGGTCGAGGCTTTTATGAAGGTTCAGGACGAACTCGCGGGCACCGAGAACCGGATCAATGCCGCGCGGCTTGATTTTAATGACGCCGTTACGAAATACAACACGACGCGGAATTCTTTCCCGGCGGTGCTGACCTCAGGACTGCTTGGATTTAAGGAAGAGCCCTTCTTCAAGGCTGATGAAGGAGCGAAGCAGGCACCGACCATCGGCGATGCCAATTCGCTGAGAAAGAGCAACTAAAACCCGCGCGTACTGCACATCGCGCAATGATCACAAGGCTTGTCAGGCTCGAACTGACAAGCCTTTTCTCTTGTGATGCCCGCAAAAATGCCGTCCGCGATGGCCTCGGCGACCGACAGCTTGTCCAGTGAAGGGTGCGCGGACTCGATCAACATCGGAGCATTTTGAGATGCTCCATTCTCCAGCTTATCGAGCCGGTGATTGAGCTTCTCTATCGCCACAAAAAGCGTCGCCAGCTCATTAGTGTTTTGAGAGGTCTTGGTCATTCAGCCCTAAAGGAGTTCGATCTTATCAACCACGCCAACGATCGCGGAATCGATCGCGGCTCCCGGGCGGCCGGTCGCGGCGGTCGAAGCGGACCAGCCTTCCTGCGCGATGATAACGATATCGCCCTCGCCTGCATTCACCGAATCCAGCGCAATGCAGGTGTAGTCCATATCCTCGCCTTCGGGCGTGATCTGTCTGCACAGCATCGCCCGCGTTCCTTCGTAACGCTGGTTCTTCTGCGTCGCAACTACGTTTCCAATGACCCTTGCGATAAGCATTTCAGACCTAACGGACTTCCCAAACTTCCGGGACTTTCGAGACTTCCTAGACTTTCAAGACTTCCTAGACTTTCAAGACTTCCTAGACTTTCAAGACTTCCCGTACTTATTCAAAACGTGTGCGTCCGAATCGATGATCCCGACGATGGTGCAGTCGGTCGGCGTTTCGTCGCGTTTGAATGGGAACGACGCCTCTTTTCCGCGACACCAAAAGACGAGCTCGCCGACGCCCGCACCGACCGCATCCAAAGCTATCGTCGGATTGCCTCTTGGCTTCAGATCGGCGTCAAGCGTCTGCACGATCAGGAACTTGCGCCCGTGCAGCGATTCGTTCTTTACCGTTGAAACGACGTTTCCGATGACGCGTGCGATCTGCATAAAAGTCGGGACGGTCTTGGAAGTCTTGTCAGTCTAGGAAGTTCGGGTCCGTCGGAGAGATCCTCCCAGACTTCCCGGACCTCCTAGACGTCCTAGACTTTAAAATCGATCTCATCTATCACGCCGATAATTGCGGAATCGACGGGGCAATCCTTATTGCCCTCTGCCAAACGGGCGGACGAACCGCCTACGACAATAACTTTTTCGTGAAATCCGGCACCGACGGTATCGACCGCAACGACATAGCCGCTCTGGTCCGTGCCGTCGAGGTTGATCGGCTTTACGATGAGCAATTTCTTGCCCTTCAGCCGTTCGTCCTTTTGCGTTGAGACAACGGTGCCTAAAATGCGTGCGATGATCATTGATCCGTAAATCGTGAATCGTGAATTGTAAATCGCGAAGAAGGCTCTTTCTATTTACGATTTACCGTTTACGATCTACTACTTCCTGACTACCGGCAGCGTTTCGTCAACGCTGGAATGCGGACGCGGGATCACGTGGACGCTGACCAGTTCGCCGACCCTGCGAGCCGCGGCTGCTCCGGCGTCGGTCGCTGCCTTAACGGCTGCAACGTCGCCTCGGACGATCGCGGTCACAAAACCGGCACCGATCTTTTCGTAACTGACAAGCTGGACGTTCGCCGCTTTGACCATTGCGTCAGCCGCTTCGATCATTGCCACGAGGCCTTTTGTCTCAACCATTCCCAGTGCTTCTTGCATCTAGTTTGCTCCTGAATTTTCTTTCTGTTCGGCAAATTGCCCTGCTAGTTTAACCCAATTTCGCCGCCTGGCTCAAAAGTTCGATCAATTCTTCACGCGTGAACGAGATCTTTCGCCCGTTGCCGCCCGCGGGTGCGGGATATTCAACATCGAGGTCACACGAAATGCCTGTCTCGTGAAGGTATCCGCATGCCTGACAACGAGCGTTCTCTTTCAGATAACCCGCTTTTTCTCTTATATTTATGAGCTTTTGGATCGCTTCCTGCGGAAGGTCGTTCGCACCGCCCAGAGCTTTTGCAAGGATCGCGATGCGGGCCGTGTGCTCGAGCGTCTCCAGCCGGTCATATGCCTGCCACAGATCGTCTCCGTAAGCGACCGCTCCATGATTTGCCATCAAAAGGGCGTTGTGATGAGCAACGAAAGGCTTCATCGCCTCCGTTAATTCGTTTGTCGAAGGCGTCCCGTAGCTCGTCAGTGGCACGCAGCCGAGCGTCAATATCACTTCGCTCAGTATCGGCTTGTCGATCGCCAATCCGGCAACGGCAAAAGCCGTCCCGTGCGGCGGATGTGCGTGGCAGACGGCACGGACATCGGGCCGCATCTTATAGATAAGAAGATGCATCGCCAGTTCCGACGACGCCCGCTTATCCGTGAGGGGCTTGCCGTCCATGTCGGTGCGAGCGAGGCAATCTTCGGTCATGCGGCCCTTCGACGTCATCGTCGGCGTCGCGAGAACGGTATTCTCATCGAGGCGTACACTGACGTTGCCGTCCGACGATACTACATAGCTTCGTTCGTACAGCAGACGCCCGATCTCGCAGATGAGTTTTCTGGCCTCTCTCTCGTCCATAAAGCAGGAAGCCACAGATTAGCACATCCGCGTTGGACTGCGTAATCCGCGGCTTCCCGAAAGCCTATATTTCGCGAAAATTTACTTTGCCTTTGCCGGCATCGGCGGAAGCGGCGGCAACTCGGACGCGTTCATCGTTTCCGTCGTCATTGCCTCGATCTCATTTCGGAGCCGAAGATTCTCCATCCTCAGCTGCTCATTCTCCATCCTGAGCTGCTTGATGATACGAACCTTCTTTCCGCCGCGGTACTTTGGCCCGCTGATCTGAACAAAAAAGCTCGCAACAAAAATGCCTACAGCGAAAGCCGCTACGAACGGCAGAAAACGTTTGATAAATCCTTTGGTCCCCATTGATCCAACTACCTCAGAAGAGAAT
Organism: Acidobacteriota bacterium; assembly: GCA_016700075.1. Classification (NCBI taxonomy): domain Bacteria; kingdom Pseudomonadati; phylum Acidobacteriota; species Acidobacteriota bacterium. Next base: position 1,365,642 of record CP065000.1, read on the forward strand.
ACGCCGACACGCGAATTTCGGTTTCAACTGTCGCCGCACCGTATGAAATTATTCTACACCCAACTGCCGCGTTAACGAAAGCTTTTTGCGCTAACAGACTTAGATTTGTTGCCGCCTGCGGCATTGCCGTTGCCCGAAGCCGTTTTTTAGACTATTATGTTTCAGGTGTGAAACAATGATCGCTTACTTGCGCGGCAATCTTCTCGAAAAAAGTGCTAACTCGGTGATCATCGAAACCGGAGGCGTCGGTTACGAGGTATGGATACCGCTATCGACCTTTTACGAGATCGGCGAGGTGGGCACTGAGGCCGAACTCCGCATTCATACACACGTCCGCGAGGACGCACTGCAGCTTTTCGGCTTTCGTACGGAGAACGAAAAAGCAATCTTCCTGCTGTTGACATCCGTTCAGGGTATCGGCCCGCGTTCGGCAATTGCGATGCTGTCGGGCATGAACGCAGACGAATTCGCCGCCGCCGTCCGCGCTAACGACCTTGCACGGCTAACCGCAATTCCCGGCATCGGCCGCAAAACCGCCGAACGCCTGGTGATCGAGCTTCGTGATAAACTCTCGAATATCGGCACCGCTGCCGCGGCTTCGTCGTCAGGCGGCACGGCGTCAGCGTCAGATTTTGATGACGCTTTGTCAGCACTCGTCAATCTGGGATACCAGCGAGCTGCAGCCGAAAAGGCGTTGGACAAGGCCGCCGCCGAAGGCACCGAGCAAAACGTACAAAAGCTGCTGCGCCGCAGCTTGCAGATACTCGCGAAATAGCAGAACGTGGCAAACGTAACCGCGATCAACATAAGGAACGAGGACCTGACGGCCGACGAGAGCCGTTTCGAGGCGACTCTGCGGCCTGCCGCTCTAGGCGATTACATCGGCCAGGCAAAGGTCAAGGACAATCTTCGCGTCTTTATGAAGGCCGCTCTGAAACGCCGCGAAGCTCTCGACCACATCCTGCTCACCGGCCCGCCGGGCGTCGGCAAAACGACCCTTTCAAACATCGTCGCCAACGAAATGGGCACGACGATCAGAGCGACCGCCGGCCCCGTCATTGAGAAGGCAGGCGACCTCGCCGCGATACTTTCAAATTTGGAAGAGGGCGACGTGCTTTTCATCGACGAGATACACCGTCTCAACCCAGCCATCGAAGAGATACTCTATCCCGCGATGGAAGATTACACGCTGCCGATAATGATCGGACAAGGGCCCGCAGCTCGTCCCGTTACGCTCGACCTTCCCAAATTCACACTCGTCGGTGCGACCACGCGGCCCGGGCTGATAACGGCACCGCTGCGGGGGCGTTTCGGTATCATTTTTCATCTGGATTTTTATTCTGCTGACGATCTGCAGACCATCTGCGAACGCTCAGCCGGCATTCTCGGCGTCGAGATCGACCGCGAAGGCTCCGGCGAGATAGCCCGCCGCGGCCGCGGAACGCCGCGTATCGTCAACCGCCTATTGCGGCGCGTTCGCGATTTTGCCGAGGTCGATCACGACGGCCGCATTTCGCGTGAGGTCGCTGCTTCTGCTCTCGATAAAATGGAAGTTGACAGCTACGGCCTGGACGAGATGGACGCCAAACTGCTGCGGACCATCATCGAAAAATTCGACGGCGGCCCCGTCGGCCTCAGCACGCTGTCCGCCGCGATCCACGAAGAAAAGGATTCTATCGAGGAAATTATCGAGCCTTATCTGCTGCAGATCGGATTCCTCAACCGCACGCCCCGCGGCCGCATGGCGACACGCCTCGCCTATGAACACTTCGGCCTCGAAGCCCTAACCTCCGACCAGCCTTCGCTGCTGTAGTTCATAGCTTGACTCCGCTTCGATTCGCGAATAAGCTGACCTCGAGATGGATTTTTATTTCCTGCTATTCTCGCTTTTCTTTCCGCGGATAGTGATGCTCGTCTATCTGCTGATGTTCCCCGGTCTTTTCCCCGAGAACATCGTCCCAACATGGGCGGACATACTGCTCGGCGTCTTCGCCCCGCGAATACTGATCCTGATCTACATTTATCAGAACATGGGCTATGACAACATCTGGTTCGTCGCCCACCTTGTCGTGATGCTCGTCGCCTACTTCGGCGGAGGCCGCGAAGCCCGACGCCGACGCGATCGGCGTACGGAAGCATAGCGAAACAACCTGCGTTTCTACGCAACTTCGGCAAAATCCGCATTTCCTGCTGTTTCATACATAATATGCTTTATAATGGACGCAACGGTCGTTAAACTTCGTCCTACATATGTCGGAACGCATATCGGAGCCCGAGCGATACGATTCAGCCGCCGGCTGGCAGCCGCCCGATCCTTACAAGAAGTTGCGTGAAAAGGCACGCCGCGAGCTCGAACGGACACCCGATCCTTCGTCCTCGATGCTCGCGGTACGGCCTGCGTCAAAGTGGATCGTGCCCGCAAAACCGCGCCCGACACCTGAACTGCTTTCCTCGCTATGGCGTCAGGGCGAGATCGCGGTGATGTTTGGTGAGCGCGGATGCGGCAAGAGCATCTTTGCGGTACAGACCGCCGATGCGATCGCCAAGGGAAATTCCCCGCTCAATTCGCCGCGTTTCGACCATGCGAAGAAAAGAGTTAATGATAGCGGGCCGCGGCCGCCAAAGGTCCTGTACATCGATTTCGAGATGAGCGATCAGCAATTCAGCACGCGCTATTGCGCCCATCCTCCGGAAAGCAAGCGGATGATCAAACCGAAGTTTGCTTTCGATCGTGCGGTTATCGACCCCGAGTTCGAGCTGCCGAAAGCTTTTCGCAAGGTCTCCGATTTTCTATACCATTCGATCCGCTATGCGATGACCGAACGAGAGAACGGCGTGGTGATCGTGGACAGCATTCACTATCTGCTCCGCGATACGTCGAGCCGCACGGGATCGCTAAGCTTGATGAAAACGCTCCGGCAGATCACCTCCGACTGCAATGTTTCGATACTGATCACCGCACCGATGCACCCGCGGACCCGCGTCACGCGTCCCGTCACGCTCAAAGACCTGGCCGCCGCACGCTGCGTAGCCGAACTCTCCGACACCGTCTTCGCACTCTGCCACAGCACGCTCAGCCCGGCTCACCGCTATATCAAACACCTCGCCTCTCGCCACGCCCCGATCATCCACGACACCGAAAACGTCCTCGCCCTCCACCTCACCACCGCCCCTAAAGCAGCCCCTGCTCTTGATTCTGCTCCTGCTTCTGCTTCTGCTCCTGCTCCTGCTCCTGCTCCTTGTCTCCCGGTCTCCCCTTCTCCCGGTCTCCCCATCTCCCCTTCTCCCCACCTCGCCTTCCTCGGCCCAACACCCGAACTGCCGCACATCACCGACTACGCCGCCGAGACCGAACGCCGCATCACCCAAGAAGCCAACCGCCTCCGACGCCTCCGAAACCCCCGCAACGTCGTCGAGATCCTTATGTCCCCCGATTACCACCGCTACATCAAAGGCGAATGATCGCAACTTTCCTTCCTTTATCGCTAGGTGGATATTGGCCTGCCTACATTGACCACCTTTGCATTCTTTTCTGTTCTACCTGGAGGGCTCACAGACTGTCTTGAACAACTTAACAATTCAGTATAAATATGTCGGAGTCGGGAAATTTGTGTTCGCTATGCTTTAATTCCCTCTGATTTCAAATCAGAGGGACATCGTCTGTCTATGAATAGGGATTTTGTTGATATGGACGAATGCGAATGCTGAGCGTTCGGCGACACCCATGAACAGGCGATCGAGAACTACGCCGCCCGTCAAGAACCACTCGCGACTAAAGACAAAAACGAATTGCCCGAAAACCTCACACAAGGCCAAACGCATTAATATTGATGGAAGTTTACACTATCGTGTATGACAGGCTTTGACTTTCAATAACACATCGTTGACGGATCAATAGATCTGGGATATTTTGCTGACAGATTTAAGACTAAGCAAAAAGAAGAGGCGAGTAAGACCAGTTCGATAAGCTTTATCGAAATACGGGTCTATAAAGCGGTTACCGTTCGGTGCGCGTGGCGTATATTACTGCTGTCTATCTGTCTATTTCCAGTTAAGGAGACAATCGTGAATATCCTTTTTGGCGGTACTTAAACCAAATACTGCGATATTTATGGCCAGTTCGATTCTTATTGTTTGCGAAGAAAAATAAAGGAGATTTGAGATGAAAAGGTTCGCCTATGGGATGTTATTTTGCGCGATGTTTCTCTTTTTAGCCAGTGCTGCATATGGGGCTTCGGCCTGTCCGGAGAGCCCGGCACCAAACGAAGTACTGCTTTTTACCGAGGAGAATTTTCAGGGAGAATGCACCAGTTACGCAGGCTTCAACAGGGATATTTCCGATCATGAATCACCGATCGCATCCATAAAGCTTGGCAGCGGTATTCGCCTTGAGATTTGTGTACTTCGCAGGATGCGTGGGCGTTGCAGTTTGGTGTACGACGCAGAAACTCCCGTCTTTGATAAGGTCGAAAAACAAAGAAACTGGCGATCCCTTGCGATCAGAAAGAATCCGGTCGCGGTCGTTGAGACATCCAAACCTTGTCTTGGCGGTGTCCCTAGTCCGGGTGTTGAGGCCGCAGCCGAGCAAGTGGCTATCTTCACGGAGGTAAATTTTGGTGGAAAATGTGACGCTATCGAGTACAAAGGACGCGATCAGCAACCATACCCTTACTCCCTGGAATGGAGCTATCCTACAAGGGATAAGTTCTTTTCGGGAGTGGGGCTCAGAAATGGTACATTCAACTCGATCAAGATCGGTTCAGGGGTAGTTGTGACAATGTGCACTGGTAAGAACCTACAAGGCAATTGTAAAGAATTCACTCAGTCCGTTGCCGATCTCACTGAATACGGTATTGTTTATGATTCAATCAACTCGTTTAAGATCTTTACGCTAAATCCCAAGAATTACGCCAATGCCGCGCTCCCAAATGACAACGAAGTAACGGTCTGCCAGCAACGCACCTTTGGCGGGGGATGCCGTAAGCTCACCGTTGGAAATCATGATTTCAACGGACTTACCTATCTCTTTATTCAGGTAGGTAAAAATGTAAAAGCACAAACTTACTCAGACCGAAGTTTCTTTGGTCCGTTTGAGGTTTACCCGGGCGGATCCAAACAGGCGACTACCGGGGGGCGTCATGTCGATTCGGGTCATGAATTCAACCGATAATATTATCGCCCTTAAAGCTCGACCAACGCCGAATCCGATCTCCGCGGCAACGCCAGTTCCCGCGGCTCAGGTCACGCCGGCGCCTGTTACACCCCCGGCCTCCGAACAACCGAAAGTCATTGGATTCTCACAGCAACCTTTCGGAGGAGAGGGATACACGGGACCCGACTCAAGCTACAGGCTTTGCGCAAAAGAAGGGGAGCCTTGTAAGTACATCGGACAGGTTTCGATAGCATATGGCGTCGGTGAACAATTTAGTGTCAAGGAATTCACCGTAAAGAAAGAGGAAACCCGAATATGTAACGAGGCCAGTTTTGGCGATCCTGCCCCAAGACTTCCAAAGCGTTGCTATGTCAAGCAGATAAAACCCGTGGTGATAGAACACGCCGCGCCTAATCCCGACTACACATTCTGCGTTGACGCCCCGTATCGATGTAATTTTTCGTATGTCGGGACCGTCGCATTTGGTGTCAATGGTTTTTTCAATTACAAGACCGGTTTGATCCGCGGCGTCGACTGCAATGTCGACGTTTTTGGCGATCCCGCGCCGGGCGTGCCGGAAAAGAAGTGTTATGTAAAATTCGAAAAGCCGTGGGTACCAAACAACACTCCTATGGAAACAGACAATGAGGGTCCCCCAAGCGCGGATTTTCGGGTGTGTGCGGCTGAAGGACAGAACTGCAGGTTTACAGGAACAGGGACGGTTGCGTTCGGATATAATGCGAAGGGCGGATTCCGTTACAAATACGGCGTCAAAGGCTCAATCCCGTGTGACCAGAAAACGTTCGGCGACATTTCCCCGGGAAAACCAAAAGCTTGTTATGTTCGGATCGAGTAGGTTGAACACAATCATGAAAATAGGTTCCACAATTTCGACGAGATCTAGCCGTAAGTTTCTATTTACCCTGGCGTGCACTTGCCTCAATTTAGGCTGCTCGGTAACGACATTTGCGTATGAGGAGGACACGCATTTTCTTATGACCTATGTCCTTTGCCGGGCGGTCGGGTTTACCGATGAGGAGGCGTTGATCATCGCCTCCGTCGATCAGGGAATGGACGATTCACCGGCGGTCAACGCCCATAATAAGGCCGTGCCCCACACGCTGGAGGAGTGGCTGTGGCACGCTCTCGATAAGGACGGCGAGATGACAGCAAAAGGGATTTTGGCGCGCCGCGACGAACTCTTTCAGGACGCGCTTGAGGAACAGGACCCGCACAAACGGTTGATCCGCCTTGGAGTTTTTTTTCATTATCAGCAGGACTCGTGGGCCCACCGCCATCATGACAAGTCGAACCATCTGTCGCCGACGGATTTCACAACATTTAACACCCCGGCCGGACATGCCGCGTTTGGCGGCAAGCCGGACCGTCCGCCGCTCGATCCTGTGGCGGCGTTGATGTGTCTTGAGGACGGCATCGTTTATGCTGCCGACATTCTAAAACGCGGGTTCGGCCGCGAACCGAACCGGCACTTTGCGGGCTATGCACCCAAAGGTGGCAAAGTAGATAAGAGCTGGAAGGATAAGCGGCGGGCCAAGTATTTTAATCAGATCGAAAGATCCGCCGCGCCTGATTTTACGGCCCATAAATTCCTTTTGGAAATGCTTGCCGCCCAGATCGACTCGTACACCGCTTCGCGAGACGCAAATCCGAACTATTTTGGGCGGGCAACGCCGGACGAGGTTGAGATCCGAAAGGTCCGTGCCGCGCTGCAGCGAGCGTGGGATGGTTTCGTTCCGGCGGTCGAACCTACAGTGATCCCATCAGAAGAACAGAAGATCGGGCAGAAGTTCCAGGCGATGTCGACCGCCGGTATCTTGGGAATGGACAACGTGACGGTGATCGTTACCCAGGCAAACGTCGATACCGCCCTCAAGCGCGGCGATCTGATGTTCAAATACGTTGACTTTGACAACAAATCTGGCCTGCCGAAAGCAGGCGTTGCATTCGAGGGCTTGATCCAGGCTGGGCAGCAGGCGATGCGGATGAGCTCGAAAGTATGGAACAAATTCCTTGATTCGGAAAATAGTGACTTCAGACGTGCGCTTGCTAAGGGCGACTCCAACGGGGTTCATATGGCTATTTATATCGGTGGCGGACAACTCGCAGAGGCTTACGGGACTTCTCTCAATGGCGCGTCGGTTACGCGGTGGGGGCTCTTTGATGCACACGATCACCAGACTTGGTTCGTCCTTCGCCCAAAGGACGCCAGATTCGCCGATGCGATGGCAGAGGTCGCTGCGAGATGGGCGACAGGCAGAATGAAATATCTCGTTCCTCTTCAGGCGATTGTCACGAGCTCGTCGTTCGGGTCAAACGCAAAGAGGCAGGCGCTCACATTTTTCGAAGCTTATGATACCGCCGGCGGCCCACCGTCGATAGATAAGATGTTTTGCTCGCAGTTCGCCGTGGCCGTAGCCCAGAGTGCTGCGATCAAGGTGTATCTCGCGTCTGCAGGTCGGAACGTCACTGCGGAACTGCTGGACAGCCTGCCTGACGAAGTAAAGCTTGATGCTTTTTCGAGTCCCTCGACCTTTTACGGGGTACTCGAAAAGTCGCCAAACATCGAATCGATCGGGCCGGTATTTATTGAATCGGCAAAGTGAGCGAATAGGGACCAGAGAAAGCTGGTGGAGAGTTAAACGTTTAGGGTCCTGACCGATCAGACGGCCACTCTGTTCACGACCGGAAGCACAAGCGTCCGGGCTTCGATCTCATCTCCTCAACTAGGCAGAAACGGGCGACAATTGTCGGAAGACGAGTGACGGGTGACGGGTGACTGGATAGTGTAAAGAAAAGGACCGGCGAGATATCCGCCGGTCGTTCTTTTTTACCTGTTACCGTTTACCTATAGCTATTTACTCAGCAACAGCCATTTCTTTCGGCTGCACTTTCTCCTCGCGTTTGATCCCGCCGATCGGTACCGGTGAATCGTAAACTGTGAACGGCGAATAGAAAAGCCCCGCAGATCGCTCTGCGGGGCTTCTGACTTCTGTCTTCTGGCTTCTGACTACTCAGCGACTGCCAGTTCTTTTTCTTTTTTCTTTTTGAGCCCGCCGATCTGGACGAGGGTTTTGCCGAGGTTTTGTAGCTAGCGTTCGAGCACGAGGTTTCGAGAGAGCTTTGAATTGATCCACTGATTTAGCGAGATCCCTTCGCGTTCAGCTTCCATTGAAAGTTGTCTGTGTAAATGGGCCGGCATCCGGAGATTCAGTTTGCCGCTAAAACGGCGTTTGCTCAATGGTTCCGGCACTTGCTCGCCTGCGTCTCGCATATCATCGATCACAAGACCGACAACTTTCCTGATCTCTCTGAGTGCCTTTTCCTGCGTGCTGCCATGTGCAGCCAGCGACGCGAACTCCGCGACCCGTGCGACAAACCCGCCGTCCTCCTCGGACCACATTACCGAATACGCATAGTCCTCGGGCCGAATACCTTTTGAGCCTGTCTTAGTTTTAGGTAATACTCTCGACATTCTGATCTCCTTACTTTTCATCCTCATCTATCTCCGCTAACCTGCGGAGCGCAGCGACGACCTGATCCACCTGATACGGCTTGGCCTTATTTCCATCTTTTTGCAGATTGATCCTCGGGTCGCCCGGCCACGGCGTCTTGAAAATATGGTGGCTTCCCTTTACGCGTTCCCCGCCAAACCGCTCGCGGCATATCTTTAAAAGCTCAGCGAATCGTATTTTCGTACTGCTGTTCTCCAATTTCGATATCTCGTCCGTTAGAGCCATACTCTACGTTCTAATAGTACCGCCCATGGTACCAGCATGTCAAACGTTTCACCTCTGATGCCAAACAAAAAGCCGCCGGGGAAACCGGCGGCTTTCTTCTGCCTTCTGACTTCTGGCTACTGACTACTCAGCCACTGCCAGTTCTTTTTCCTTGTTCTTTTTGATACCGCCGATCTGAACAAGGTTTTCGCCTTTGATCTGGTTCTTTTCGAGGACCATTTGGTTATAGAGTTTACGCATCATCTGCATTTCCTCTGCGGCGGTCTTGGGGCCTTCCATATGGGGCTTGTTCGGACGCTGCAGGTCAACTTCGTTCAGTACAAGGCCATGCGACTTGTCGGCCAATTCGACCTCTTTACCGCGAGCAAAGACCTCGTGGCGGCCGTGGTCTTTGTACCACTGAGCGACGGTAGCATTCTGATGCATGTGCTCGATGATGTTGCGCCAGCCGATGCCGGTGTTGTAGGCACAGAACGAAATTTCGCCTTCCTGCGTGCCGTACGGGATGATGCACATCTCCGTGCGTCGGAAATCATAGTTGAACAGATCCTGGAACCACATTCCCGCGATGAACAGGAAGTTCCAAGGGTCCTGACGGCGCTTTTCGATATCCTCGAAAGTGCGGTCCGGCCCGACCTTGCCGTAGTCCTTGCCCGACAGGCCGAACGACTTGTCGAACTTCTTAAAGATGCCGCCGAGCGTCAGGCTGTGCGGTGCACCGTACGGGTTGTAGTTTTTCAGCAGGGCGAGGCCCATCATGATGTTCGAGAACCATTTGCCGCGGTTCGTGTCCGTGATGTGCTGCATGTCGGTCACCAGCCCCTGAATGTTCAGGAACTGCGGCACCGGAGCCATCTCTTTCGTTTCCTTGTTGATCATCACCGCCGTGCCGACGCCGCAATTCGGGTGGCAGCCGCACGAAACCTGTCCCCATTCCGCATCCGGACCGTGAACAACGTCCGCGAAATCGGCGAATGCCCCCATCAATGAGAGCGGGAACCAGTCACGCGTCGGTTCCGTGATGCCGACCTGGCCCTTGACGTCGTGGGCGAGGTGGGCCAGCGTGTAACGCTGCTGCAGACGACGCTGTTCCGTGATGTGCTCGTCGCGGCCCGTGAATGACACCGGCTGGAACGCGATGAACGAGATCTTCTTCGGATTTTCAAGTGCGAAACGAATGATCGAACCGACCTGGTCGTTGTTGATACCGTTGACGAGCGTCGTCACCAGAATGATGTCAACGCCGGCCTCGTGCAGATTGTTGATCGCACGCAGCTTTACGTCAAACAGGTTGCCGATCTGGCGGTGCGAGTTGGCGTCGTTGCCGATGCCGTCAAACTGCAGATAGACGAAACGAAGTCCCGCCTCGGCCGCCTCGCGGCAGAATTCTTTTGATTTGGCGAACTCGATGCCGTTCGTCGCGGCCTGGACGGAGTTGTAGCCGACCTTGCGGGCATAACGGACAGCCTCGAGAAAGTGCGGGCTCAGCGTCGGCTCGCCGCCAGAATACTGAACCGACATCTGACGACGCGGTTTGATCGATATGGCGTTGTCGAGGATCTCTTTGACGTCCTCCATCGAGAGCTCGTGAACGAAACCGACCTGGTTCGCGTCCATGAAACACGGATCGCACATCATGTTGCAGCGGTTCGTCAGGTCGACCGTCAAAACAGCACCGCGGCCGTATTTGATGGTCGAGCTGCCATGGTTGTGCAGCTTTTCATCGTTGTGAGCCTGCATGTCGCGGCCGGGAAAGAGCGATTCAATGTGCGTAAGGAACTTCGAATCCATCGCCATCAGATCTTCGATCTTGCCGTGCTGCGGACATTCTTTGATCATCCACACCTGGCCGTCACGTTCGATGATCTGAGCCTTGATCTCACCGACCTTCTCATTCACGAGCGTCGAAACGTCGCGCTTGCCTGCGAGGATCTCTTCGCGAGCCTCGATCACGCACTGCGGACAGAGCGAATCCGTCGTCCGCGGAAAACCAAGCGTGGGCTTGGTCTTTTGCCAAGACTTAAGGATAGGCTTGTCAGCCCACTTCGGCGTAAATGACGGATTAGGCTTGAACTGATTAATGCTCTTGATAGCGTTGAAAGCACCTGCAGCGATGTAGGTAAGGCCCTTTTCGAAATGTTTGATCGGTCTCATGTTCTTCTCTCTTCTCTTTGGTAAAATCAAAAGTCCCCGATGTCGTCGGGCTCGATATCTGATGCCAGTACGAGTTGCTCTGCAACCTTAAATCGGCAAACACACAAAAACATATGTCCACCGTCCGGCAAAATCCTGTTTGGAGTCGCAAGAACTGTGCCAGCAAACCATCCTGTTGCTCAATTCATAGGATTTTCGGAAAAATAGGCTTTTCCGTGCATTTTTCGCATAATTCGCAATGTCTACTTGACCTGACCGCGTATCATTTTGATACACATCGATACTGCGCGTCAGATATCTGCGCATTTTAGATACACTTGCCACTTTCCTGGCATACCCGGCCCAGTGCGGCCCCTGATTCGTCCTCTGGGCTCCGATCGCTCCGTTTTGCCACCCGAAATGCTTCAACATTTGCTTAAGAGCAATTGGCGCGATGTGCATAATACTACGGCTTTACCTTTACTTCGCAATGTAAGTGAAGCAAATAAAAGGTTATATGTTCAAGCTTCCGTGTTCATATTCTGTTCACAGTTAAGCGCTTTGTGTGAGTTATATATCAGACTGAGTGGCTTAAGCTATTGAGCATTAAGCAGTTAAGTGTTTTAAGTTTTCGCTTGCATTATTATACAGTAAAGCACTATATTAGTGACCGCTCAGAAATGCGCAGCCTAAAGACGCGTTTTGTCTTTCGCAGGCAATGCGGTAATGAGCGACCGAGAAGTAAATTTCGCAGTATACGGCGCCGAAGTTGTTTCTGTCTTGCTAATACAGCAAGATTTGGCCGCAGCAGATCAAAGACGAAGGAGCATATGTCAGGAAAGCGATTTTGGATGGGAGCTTTATCATTGTCGTTCACTTTTTTGCTTATATGCCTGTCGATAAATCTTCGTTCATATTCAGAGATGCGAAGCGAAATAGATCGAAACACGCGTCTCGGCATGGATGTTCAGAATTTGCTTGACGAAACGGTCTCGCTGCAGGAAGAGATACATGCATTGAGATCAGATCCGAAATTGGTCTCGAAGGAGGTCGAGAAACTCGGCCTGATGAAAATGAAATATTGACTTTGTATCCGGCTTTCGGGGTAAATGCGGAGTAGCCCTAAAGCCGGTGCAGGCACCTACCATCACAATAGCTGCCATTTGCCTACTTCTCCGCAACGCCTACAGCTTTTCCTATCCGGTTATCGCGGCCGCCCAACCCCATCGGGCGGCCGCACTTCATTTCAGCACTATCGATCCTCCACTTGCTAACAATGATCGAAATTGCTTATATTTATTGTTTGCCCTTGGGCAATATCTTTTGGCCGAAAGGGGGTGAGAAAGAAATGGCATTCATTACAGTAAATACGAACGAATCGATCGAGTCAGCTCTTCGACGTTTCAAGCGTAAAGTTATCAGCGAGGAGATCATCAAAGATCTCAAAAAACACGCGCATTTCATACCGCCGGGTCAGAAAGCGAAACTCAAATCTGCTAACGCCCGCAAGAGGAACCGCAGGCGATTTCGCCAACAGCGGCCGATGAACGCGGGATCTCCGCGGCCTTCTGCCGGAGCACCGAAGTAGTTAGTTCTTCATGTAATTTTCAGGTGAGATCGATATAGAGGAGTTCCTCTTGTGGGTCTCACCTTTTTTGTCAAAGGTCAGATGGACAAGGCTCGAAAGAAGATCCTAATAACCAACGACGACGGCTATTTGTCCGACGGCATTAGGGCCCTGGAAGAGGCTCTTTTGGAACTCGGAGACGTATACGTTGTCGCGCCTGAATCGGAGATGAGCGGTGCTTCGCACAGCCTGACGCTGTCGCGGCCCCTTCGGATCAGGCAGATCGACGAACGGCACTGGACAGTCGACGGCACGCCGACAGACTGTGTGACGCTTGCCCTTAATCAGATCTTGGCCCCGGACATCCGTCCCGACATTTGCTGCTCCGGCATAAACCTCGGCGCAAATCTCGGCGACGATGCGACCTATTCCGGAACGGTCGCAGGAGCAATGGAGGCGACGATCCTTGGAGTTGCAGGCCTTGCCTTCAGCCTTGTCGCATACCGCGATCATGATTTTACCGAGTCGGCTCGCGTAGCTCGAGAGATAACCGAGAGGGCATTGCGGGACGGCCTGCCGGACGGAACCCTTCTGAACGTGAATGTGCCAAAGGGCATTACGATCGGACTCAAGATCACGAAACAAGGGTTCAAGAGTGCTCGGCCCGTTATCAGCGAGCACATAGACCCTCGCGGCAAGCCCTACTATTGGATCGGTGAGGAACGCAACGGATTTCGCGCTGAGGGCGGCACTGATTTCGAGGCCATTGACGAAGGATACGTTTCGATCACCCCGATGCGGAGCGATCTGACAAATCACTCGGTCATAGCTCAGCTTGGCGATTGGAATTCACACGAATAGATGTTTGCGAGCAAGAGTCCCGACAGGCGCCCGGACGGTTTTGAGATCCTCAGGACCGAGATGGCCCGACGCCTCGTCGATCATTACCTCATTCGCGACGAACGTGTTCTCGAGGCGATGGCGAGCATACCGAGGCACGAATTTGTACCTGATGCGTTGAGGTCGCAGGCATACCGAGACAACGCACTGCCGCTCTCGAGCGGCCAGACAGTGTCACAGCCATTCATTGTTGCGAGAATGACCGAGCTGTTGGAACTGTCGGGAAATGAACGCGTTCTGGAGATCGGCGCAGGTTCCGGCTATCAAACAGCCGTTTTATGCAGGCTTGCCGGTAAGATTTTCGCGATCGAAAGGATCCGGGAACTCGCCGACAAAGCTGAGGCACGATTGATGTCTCTCGGTTTTGAGAATTTCGTGATGAAGTGCGGCGACGGCACACTTGGTTGGCCGGAATATGGGCCGTACGACGCTATCATCGCGGCCGCCGGCGGACCGGAGATACCACAGCCGCTGGTTGAGCAGCTTGCTGCCGGCGGACGGCTGGTAGTTCCCGTCGGCCCGTCACAGACAGAACAAACTTTGATACGCATCCGTCGGACCGCGACGGGGAAAAAGAAAGAAGATCACGGCCGATGTGCCTTTGTCCCGCTCATCGGAGAACACGGTTGGAACCAAGAAAAAGAGGCTTAAATTGAAAAAGATTTTCGGATATCTCAGGCGTCTTAAAGAATGGGTTGAAGGACATGCGGAAAAGCCGCATGCGGAGATCGCTCTTTTCTTAATCGCCTTTACCGAGTCGTCGTTCTTTCCGATCCCGCCGGACGTACTGCTGATAGCAATGGCGGTTTCCGTGCCAGCAAAGGCACTCCGCTATGCGCTTGTCTGTTCGGCAGGCTCGGTTCTTGGAGGAGTTTTCGGCTACTTTATCGGTTGGGCATTCTTTGAAACGATCGGCCAGCCGATACTCCAGTTCTACGGAGCAATGGGCCATTACGCCACCGTACAAGAACTCTATAACGAACATGCTTTCTTGGCGATACTCTCAGCGGCGTTCACGCCGATCCCTTTCAAGGTATTCACGATCGCGGCGGGCACGTTTGAGATATCGATCTGGACCCTTATCGCGGCGTCAGCTATTGGGCGGTCGGCAAGGTTCTTTTTGGTTGCGGGGCTCTTCTACTTTTTCGGTGCCCCGATCAAGAAGTTCATCGACAAATATTTTGAGATTCTTACGGTCGTTTTCCTGGTGCTGCTGGTCGGCGGTTTTGTCGTAATTCGGCTCTTTCTCAAATGACGGTATTGACACACCGCGGTTATCTTTCTAGACTCTAAGTTCGCATCCTGCGATTCTGCAGAATGCACGTCGGGGCGTGGCTCAGCCTGGTAGAGCGCACGGTTCGGGACCGTGAGGTCGGAGGTTCAAATCCTCTCGCCCCGACCATTCCTTAAATCTTCCTCTAATCAATTTGAAAAGTCGCGACGCTCGTCGGCGTCTCATAGCAGCGCACCTTGTACACCTTCACGCGGTCATCAACGATGCGAGAATTAAGGTATTCGACGAAATAGCGAGCGATATTCTCGGCGGAAGGATTCAGTTCGTCGTCAAACGGCGGGAGTTCGTTCAGATTTCGATGGTCCAAATAGCGGACCATCTCGTCAGCGGCCTTTTTCAGATCCCCGAAATCGATGAGCAGGCCGATGTTATTGAGTTCGTTGCCGCGTGCGAATATCTCCACCTTGTAATTGTGGCCGTGCAGGTTCTCACATTTGCCTTTGTAGCCGCGAAGCTGGTGCGCGGACGCAAAGTCGCGTTCGATCATTACTTCAAAAAAAGAACCCATAAATTACTCCGCCTCAGCGTCCTCAAACATTCTAACAACGTCGGCCATCTCCTTGGTAACGCGCATACGCGGCAGACTATGGAGAAAATTTCGGCCATAGCCTTTTGAACGCAGCCTCGGATCGAGTATCGCAATAACGCCGCGATCTTTGCGGCTGCGTATGAGCCGCCCGATTCCCTGCCGCAACGACAAGATCGCCTGGGGCAGACTGTAATCCCGAAACGCATCGCCGCCGTTCTCATTGATCGACCGTGACCGTGCCGCGACCAGGGGATCGCTCGGCACGGCAAACGGAAGCTTGTCGATGATCACACAGGAAAGCTGTTCACCTTGAACGTCGACGCCCTGCCAAAAGCTGGACGTTGCGAATAGAACGGCATGCGGCGTTTCCCGAAACCGCTCGATAAGGCCGGTTTTCGACATCGACCCCTGCAAAAAGCACGGAAAATCAACTAGCGACGACACGATCTCGTAAAGAGCCGTCATTGAAACGACGCTCGTACATAATACAAAGGCACGTCCGTGGCTGGCAGTAATGATGCGGACGATCTCGTCGGCGGCGAGACGTGTGTATTCCGGCGAACGCGGATCGGGCAGGCCGGGCGGCAAATAAAGTATCGCCTGCTCCTCAAAATCAAACGGCGATGCAGCGATGAGTTTGTCCGTTTTTGCTTTATCCAACCCGAGCCTGTTGATCACAAAATCGAAAGAGCCGTCCGCCGTCAGCGTTGCAGACGTCAGAACACAGGTGTCCTTTGCACCGAAAAGCTTTTCTCTCAAAATGCCCGAGACGTCGATCGGTGAAGCCTGCAGAAAAACGCCGCGGCCTCGCCGTTCGACCCAATAAACGAAATTGGGATCGGGCTTACCAACTATGAACTTAAGGTCGGACCGAGCCTGCATCAGGCGTTTCACGATTCCCTGTGCCTCAACAACATCGTCCGTCAACGGCTTAACTTCCGTTTCGAGCAACGATAATGCATCGCTCAGCAGATCGGCGTTCTGTTCGATATAAGCGCGTGAGAAGACATTTTCGAAATCATCAGATGTCAGAGTGAGACGGCCGTCAAAACGTAGTCGGTCAGAAATGCTCTGCCAAAATTGAGAGGCGATTTCCTGCAGCCTCGCGACGGAGCGCATTATTGAGCTGGCCGAAATTGCATCAGCGATCGGCAGATCGGCCGCATCCTTTGCGACCTCTTCCACGCGAAAATTCGAGATCTGAATACCAAAATACTCCGCGGCGATGTCCTCCAACAGATGTGCCTCGTCAAAGATAACAACGTCGTAATCCGGAAGAACGCGGCCGAAATCGTTGTCACGAATATTCAGGTCGGCAAAGAAAAGATGATGGTTAACTACGACAATATCCGCACTCTCCGCTCGTGCCCGCATTTTGCTGATAAAGCACGACTCAAAATCAGGGCATTTGGTCCCCAAACAGATCTCGCCGCGGGCATTAACGCGATTCCAGAAGGGAATGTTTTCCGGCAGATCGACGAGTTCTGCACGGTCACCGACCTCCGTCGTTTTGAACCATTCCGAAACCTTGCGGAACATTGCCACTTCGCCAACGCCGTCCAGTATCGGCTGCTCATCAGCGGTCTTCATTCGGAGAATGCAGGCGTAATTGGAGCGGCCTTTCATGTACGCAGCCGAGAATTTCCGCGGCAGTACACGCTGCAGAAAAGGAATGTCCTTTTCCATCAGCTGTTCCTGAAGGTTCTTTGTTCCGGTCGAGATCAGGACGCGCTTACCGCTTGCGACCGCCGCGGCAACCGCCGGGACGAGGTATGCCAGTGTCTTGCCGGTTCCGGTTCCTGCCTCGACCACCAGGTGGCGTTTTGACAATATCGCGGATTCGATCGCGTCAGCCATTGCGATCTGACCGTCGCGGATCTCGAACGATTCGTGGAACTTTTCCAGCAATCCGCCCGCGGCGAATATGCCGTCCAACGACCGCCCGCCGGCCGTGGCGGCACCGTGTCTGATCGCAATTTTATTGACTTCTGACGCCATTTTTATGAAACTCTAGAATAACAAAAGAGAAACTGGCTGCCGTCGTGTTGCCCGTTGATTCTTTCCCTCCTGTTTTTGCCGCGGAACGAAGAAACGGTCCGTTGCCATTGGTTCACGGCGAGGGAATGTTAATTGTAAGGGTTTTATTCTTGAGGTTCGATATTAAGTGAGTTTTTTTGACGGCTTTCTAAGGTTTTCAATTGTAAATTGCAGGCGGATCTCGTTTGTTCTTGTTGTTTCTCTGCTCGCGGTGTTCGCAGCAATGCTTCCGCGTGAAGCAAAGGTGGCTGATTACGGGCTATTGGTCCGTACGGGTAGCCATGACGAAGGCCTGCGGAATTATGATATTCGCTGGAACAAGTCCGGCAGCGAGATAGCATCGCTTCGCACACTTGCGGGGCGTAACGCCGAAGGCGATACCGCAGTTCGCCATACGATCGATACCGGTATAGCGGAACTCATATCAAGATCACCGAAAACACGTATCGATCTGAACGACGACCTGCGGATCCCGGAGGTGATCGGCACGGAGATCGGGCTAGGCAAGGCTTTCCTTAGCGAGCGGTCGTCTGACTCGCGGCCGGAAATACTCAAGAATTTTCTACGCCGGAATAGTTCCATTGTCGCTGTCACGACCGAATCGATCGACGAACTCATCGTCGCAGCTGACTACACCAATCCTGACGGCAATCTTTCTTTCGTCGAACTAAATCAGCAGTTCAACGGCATTCCGGTATTTCGCGGCGAGGTGAAGGCAGGCTTTACGAAACGCGGCGAGATCATCCGCGTCATCAACAACCTCGCACCCGGAATCGACACCCGGCAGCTTTCTACCTACTTCGGTGATGCAGAAAACGCCGTCGCGGCGGCATATCGGCACATCGGCCGTGAGTTTGACGGAGTCGCGAAGCCGCGAAACGACAGGCTAACAAATGAACTTGTTGCGGTTTTCGGCAAAGGCGACTCGGCGACGACCGCTGAGAAGATGTATTTTCCGCTCGAGCCCGGCTTCGCGGTTCCGGCCTGGCGAGTGCTGATCTGGCAACCGGTGAACGCCTACTACGTCGTCGTTGATGCCGCGATGGGCACGCTGCTTTGGCGAAAGAATATCACCGAAGATCAGACGCAGCCGGCCACATACAACGTATATTCAAATCCTGCGGGCTTTATTGACTTAGCGAACAGCCCGTTTCCATTCTGGCCGGGCCCGACATCACCGAACGGAACACAGGGAACAGGGATCGCACGCACCAACATCACCCGTATCGGCAACGAATCTCCGTTCGGGTTCAATCAGCTGGGCTGGATAAATGACGGCGTGACCAAAACCGACGGCAACAACGTACAAGCGGGCCTTGACCGTGACGGAGTTGACGGAATCGACCCGAACAGCGAGGCGTTCAGCCCGACGCGAGAATTTGTATTCGCCTATTCACCTCTTAACCCGAACAATAACACCGGAGAGAATCCGATCCCGGCGGTCCAAACCTATCCGGGAACCGATTTTCAGCAAGGCTCTGTGACCCAGCTTTTTTACACATCGAACTGGTTCCACAATGCGACGTATCTTCTTGGTTTTACGGAAGGTGCCCGGAATTTCCAGAATGTGAATTTCACCGGACAGGGCCTCGGCGGCGATCGTGTGCGGGCGGAAGGCCAAGATTCATCCGGTACGAATAACGCAAATTTCTCGACGCCGGCTGACGGCGGCAGAGGAAGAATGCAGATGTACGTTTGGACCGGCCCGACGCCGAATATCGACGGCAATCTCGACACCGACGTCGTTATACACGAACTTACGCACGGCCTTTCAAACCGTCTTCACGGTAACAGCACCGGACTCGTGAACGACATGTCCCGCGGGATGGGCGAAGGCTGGTCAGACTTTTTCGGGATGGCACTTCTATCACGTCCGACCGACCCGATCAACGGCATTTACACGACAGGTTCATATGACACCTATCGTCTGGGCGGCACATTTCTAAACAACGCCTACTACGGTATTCGGAGATTTCCGACCGCCGTCAGAGCTTTTACCGGCGGGCCGAACAACCGTCCGCACAATCCGCTAACTTTTGCAGATATTGACGTTACGCAATTCAATCTGAGCGACGGTGCTTTCGCTCCGCGTTTTAGCGGGACGCCGGATCAGGTACACGCGGCCGGAGAGATCTGGTGCAATACACTTTGGGAGGTCAGAGCTCGGTTCATAACACGACTCGGCTGGCAGGAAGGCAATCGGCGAATTCTCCAGTTCGTCATCGACGGTATGAAGCTCTCGCCGCTTTCGCCGACATTCGTAAATGCCCGCGATTCGATCGTTGCCGCGGCGCTGGCATCAGGCACCGACGCGGATGTTGCCGACATCTGGGCCGGCTTTGCGATCCGTGGAATCGGGGCAGGTGCGAGCGTGCAAAACGTCGGCGGAACCTCGACGGGTGGCACAGGAACCGCTCGAGTGACCGAAAGTTTCGATCTGCCAAACCTGCGGCAGGACGGGCCGCTCACGATCATTGACAGCAATGGGAATGGCGTTGCCGACCCCGGCGAGCAGATACAGATCGGCATTCCGCTTGGCAACATTACGGGCTTTACAGCGACCGGAACCACACTTTCGATCGAAGGCGGCGGCTCAGGCAATTACGGTTCGATTGCTAACGGTGCGACGGTTTCTCAGAATGTCGCATTCACGGTCCCGCAGACAGCTCAGTGCGGCTCATTGGTACCGCTCACATTGAACGCAAACAGCAGCCTCGGTCCGGTCACCTTTACGCGCTTTATTGAGGTCGGCCAGCCTTTGCAAACATTTACCGAAGATTTTGACGCCGTGACCTTGCCGAATGCTCCGAATGGGTGGGACATCACTTCAAGTTACGTTCCTATGACGTTCCGCTCGACAGCAACGAATCCTGACACGCCGCCCAATTCGATGTTCGCGGCGAACCTGCCGGATTGCACGTCGGGGTGCCCAACCACGGATGGCGGTTCTACGGAACTTACCTCCCCGCCAATAGCCGTTTCGTCGACCGCCTCGCACCTAAGTTTCCGTCATAGGTACAACACCGAAGCAGGCTGGGACGGCGGAGTGCTGGAGCTAAGCATCGCAGGCGGGCCGTTTCAGGACTTCGCCGCTTCAGGAGGATCATTTCTTCAAGGCGGCTACAACGCGAACATGGGAACCAGCTCACCGAATCCGCTTGGCGGACGAATGGGCTGGACCGGAAATTCAGGAGGCTATATCACGACGGTCGCCAGATTCCCCGCATCGGCGGCAGGGCAGAGCATTCAATTGCGATGGCGTTTCGGTGCAGATAACAATACTGCACCGCCTGGCGGCGGCTGGAACGTCGATACAGTCAAGATATTCGGGGATTTTGCCTGCCAGGGTACATCAACCCGCAGAGCCAGATACGATTTTGACGGCGACGGCAAGACCGACCTGTCCATTTACAGGCCTTCGGACGGCAATTGGTGGCTAAATAGGTCTACCCAAGGTGTTACCGTGGCTAACTTTGGGCTTCCCGACGACATTCCGGCGGTTGGCGATTTTGACGGCGACGGCAAGGCCGATGTAACTGTTTTCCGGCCTTCGACGGGGCTGTGGTTCCGTATCAACAGTTCGAATGGCTCCGTTTCGGTCGACAGTTTCGGAGTGACCGGCGATATTCCGCAGGTTCACGATTATGACGGCGACGGCAAAGACGATATAGCCATTTTTAGGCCGTCCGACGGGGTTTGGTGGTATAAGAACAGTGGTACTGATACTGTCAACGCTGCGGGCTTCGGACAGACGGGCGACGTCCCTCAGATCGGGGATTACGATGGCGACGGCAGGGCCGATATCACTGTTTTTCGGCCAAGCATCGGGTTATGGTACGTTCTCCGCAGTTCGAATGCGCAAGTGGCATACTTTTCGTGGGGCACAACCGGTGATATTGCGGTGGGCGCGGATTTTGACGGCGACTCGCGTGACGACGTAGCTGTCTACAGGCCGTCAAACGGTACATGGTATTGGATCAATAGCGGCAATAGCCAAATTTCGATCGCATCGTGGGGCTTGACCGGCGACGTGCCGGTTCCGGGCGATTATGACGGTGACGGCCGCAGCGACCTTGCGGTTTACCGAGAGGGAGTTTGGTACATCGCCTACATGAGCGGCGGAGCCGTCGCGACCGGATTCGGGAACTCAACGGACATTCCGATTCCACGCAAGCAGCCGTAGAGTAAAATGGATAGCCAATTCATTGCGGCTATTGTCGTATCGTTAGCGTCTAAGTCATTTATAAGCTTGAGGGTATTATGCAAAAAATAAAGGTGGTCATCTTGCTTGCCGTTTGTTCAGCCGTCTCGGCGATATTTTTCGTTGGACAGGAGAGAGTTTCCGCACTCTCGTCGGGCCCGCCGGCCAGATTTTCAGGCGCGCCCGGCGAAAACAGCTGCGTTGCGTGCCACTCTCAATTCCCTGTGAACAGCGGAACCGGGAACGTCCAGATCCTGGGTGTCCCGGCGAACTACACGCCGGGTCAACAGTATCCGATCTCTGTCAGAGTGAGTGACAAAGAGGCGACGATCTACGGCTTTCAACTGACCGCGATCATAAGCAGCGGAGCCGCGGCCGGCACATTTCAATTGCCAATGGAGATGCCCGCCACGACCCAAACATCTCAAGGCACGGTAGGCGGCAACCAACGCGATTACGTCCTTCAGACCATAGACGGATTGTTTACCAATGGTGTATTCGGGTCGAATACCTGGAATTTCTTTTGGACCGCTCCCCCTAAACCCGTCGGAACCATCTCGTTCTATGCAGCCGGCAACGGATCGAACAGTGATGGCATGACCTGGGGCGACTACATCTATACGACGTCGGTCAGCAGCTCATTTGCATCCACGGTCTCGGTCGGCGGACGCGTTTTCACCAGTACGGGCTCGCCTCTGAGAAATGCACGCGTGACGATCAACGGACCAAATAATTTCTCACAGAGTGTGATCACCAGCACATTCGGATTCTACAGCTTTAACGATATTCCGATCGGTGAGACCTACACGGTCAGCGTCTTTTCACGGAGCTTCCGCTTTAATGCTCAACAGGTAAGCGTCAGCCAGCAGATCTCTAACCTGGATTTCACAGGCCAGGAATAAAAAAACGCCCCGGCGAGCTGCCGGGGCGAAACATCGGAGAAAACACGGGAGTTGTTACGGCTTCGTTGGCGAGCCCTGAACAACCTCCGGCCTGGTCGAGACAGGAGCCTGGAGAACTACAGGAGACGCTTCGGGCGTCTGCATGGAGTTCGAAGGCGGATTGCCCATCGGGACAGGCTGAATTATCGTTGTCGGCCGCGGTGCAGCGTTCTTCGAATAGTCTGCCCTTGTTATCCTCGGCGTGATGAAGAAGAGGATCTCATTTGTATTACGCTGAACGCCTTTCCTCTTGAAGAGGTTTCCGAACACCGGGATGCTTGCCAAGCCCGGCGTGCGGTCCTGACTTTCACGCTCATCGTCAAATAACACGCCGCCTACGACGGTCGTGCCGCCGTCGGGAACGGTTACCTGCGTGGTCATGCTCTGAGTGTTGATCGCCGGTGATGCACCGCCGACCACTGTCGCGGTCGAACTATTCTCAGCGACAACGTTAAGGATCACCGTATCCTCGCCTGTGATCTGAGGTGTGATAGCGAGCCGCAGCGGAACATCGACATAGGTCGTAGTGGCAACGACCGCTCCGCCGCCGCTGTTAGGCTGAATGGTGGTGATCGGGATCTTTGTTCCGCTCTTGATCTCGGCAGGACGATTATTAAGGGTCGTTACACGAGGTGTAGCGATCACCTTCGCCTGACCTTTCTGTTCACCGGCAGAGATCATTGCATTGATCTGAGCTGTGCCGAAAACACCTGTTGTCAGTCCGATGGCGGTGTTCGCGATCTTCGAGAACATATCGTTGTTGATCGGCGGAACGGGATATCCCGTCGGCGGCGTCAACGTACTCTCAGCATTCGGCAATGTTCCGCCGCCTGCGGCACTGCCGCGGCCGCCCAATACTAAGGCTGCCAACTGCACGCCGACGTCACGGCTGAAATTGCGTGATGCCACAACAATGCGTGCTTCGATCTCAACCTGAGGTTCGGGCTGATCGAGAAGTGAGATCAGCTGCTTCACGGCATCAATGTTCTGCCTGACGTCCGTGATTATGAGAGTGTTCGAACGGCCGTCAACCTCGACGGTTCCTCGACGCGAAAGCCGCTTTTTGATGATACCGAGGATTCCCTGGTCGGAACCGCCGCCACCACCGCCGCCGCCCGCAGATGATTCGCCTGCAGCAGTACCTGTGACGGTCTGACCTGCACCGCCGGCGTCGCTCGCGAGCGTACCAGACGCGCGTGCATAGTTAAGACGGACAAATTCGGTATAGAGGGGCGACGTATCAAGCTGATTGTTCATCCTCTCGCGGAACAGTTCGCCTTCGGCGGCCAAGGTCTTGTTGTCGGCGACACGAAGAATGTTACCGTTCACCTGAACGCCCAGTTCCTGAGCCTGTAGAATGGAGTCAAGAGCGACGTTCCAAGGAACGTCCATCACCTTGACCGTTACAGGTACCTCTTTCACCGATTTGTCGATGACGAAGTTTATGCCGTATTGATCCGTGATGTATCTGAGAATATCGCGGACATCGGCGTTGACGACGTCAAGGCTGATAGGTTCGCCGCGGAAATCCGGTTCACCGTAATGACGTCCTTGCTTTTGTGGATCGACCTTTTGAGCAGCCACTGATAGGGTTAGCACGGCTGCTACGGCAATCATCAAAATTGCGGTCTTCAAGGTCCTGATTGAGAAATTAAGAGAGTTCATGTTTCCTCCGATTTGACTGGATCACTGAAAGATCCGGGGTTGAGAGAGCTTTACTACGGCCGTTTCGCCACTCGGACGGGCCTTTTCGCCGGCTTTGCAGGCTTTTTGTCGTCGTTGCCGGCGGGCTGATCATTCATTTCGTCGAGCGGTGAGAGGAACGGATTGACGCCCGGTTTGTCAGCCTGGCCGGGTGCTCCGGTGCTTGCGCTCTGGGCCGTTTTGGTCGGTGCTCCGGCCGGAGCCGTCCCTTCGACCTGAGCGCGTACCGAATACTGCTTCAGCGGCATGTGTTCAACGGACGAGACAAATTTGCCCTCGCCGGTCTTGGTGACCTTTCTGAAGACAAGACGGTTGTCTTCTACAGCAACTAGCTGTCCGTCAAAGAACTTCTCGCCGGGATAGATAGTGTAAGAAAGCTTGATCGGTGTCGCCTCCACCATAGCCGCATAACCGCGGGGCGTTTTGAAAATGCCTGACAGCGACATTTCGCTCAACGTCAACACGCTGGTTACCTTCGGTATCGGCTGGCCGGCTGCGACCGCCGCTTCACGCTGACGCTTATAATGTTCGATACGAGCCTCGATCGACGGCGGACCGAAGTTCACAGGAGCCTTCACGTCGCCGGGGCCGCGGCCTCCGGGAACGTTGGAACTCGGTTTCTGTGTTTTCGGCGTCGCCCAAGTTGCCTTCTTAAAAGGATCTCGTTGGGCTTGTACCTCGCTCATCATCCCGGAACCCAGGATCATGAGGCCGATCAGCATCGCTACTCTTGAGATGGATTTGCTTTTGATCATGACTTTATCTCTTTCGGCTTACACTCGTTGGTGGGAATAAATTCGATTACTGCTGTGAGGGGGCAGCACCGGGCGGCTGCGGTACGACCGCCGCGCCGGGGGCCGCGGCAGCAGGTGGTGCTGCAGGCTGTCCGGGTACGGCAGGAGCGCCGGGTGCTCCCGGAACGGCAGGCTTAGCATTGATATCGGTAGGGGCCGCATAGTAGGCGGTCAGCAGAAACTGCGCGTGAAGTGTCTTATTGTCACTCTGCTTGTCCAGCTGATTGATCTTGAAATCGGTGATCGACACTATTCGCGGCAACTTTGCCATGGCGTCAAAGAATGCCCGGAGGTTTGTGAAATTACTGTCAACCTCGACCTCCACCGGCTTCGCCATAATCGAATCCTGCGTCGTATCGTCTCTCGGAGCGAAGCGCATGACGATCATTCTGCTGGCATTCGCGGTGTCCTGAAGGCCTTGAAGAACATTAGTGATCTCACGTTCTTCGGGAAGGAGGACCTTTAGCTCTTCGTATTCCTCGGCCTTGCTCGCATAGAGTGTGCGGAACTCATTTATCCGCTGTGTTGCGACGCGGGCTGTCTCGTTCTTTGCTTTCAACTGGGCGACCTGGTCGTTCAGATTCGCCACTTCGGTCCTGATCTCGCTGGTGTAGAAATACCAGACACAGAAGTAAAGCAGGGCCGCAATGCTGACCATTATGATCAGTTGAAAGTGCCATTGTAGATCTTTAAGTTTCTCTAGCATGTTGGATCACCTGAAATTGATTTGGGAGGATATCAGTTCTTTGCAACCTGTGGGACCGCTGCCGGTTGACCGGCAGGATTCACTGCTGAAGCCGTCGTCGGGGGATTGCCTGATGCATTGGGTCCTTTCGACGGCGCATACCGGCACTTGATGGTGAAGTTCACCAACGGGATCTTCTTCTGCTCGCCGTCAGCACTCGTGCGCTGTGCGGCGTTCTGATCCACGATCTCAGCCCTTACGGTCTCGATGTTGAGGTTAGCGAACAGCCCGTTCGAGAACTCGAGGCTTCGGCCAAATTGCGTCACCTGGCTCTCATCCGGTGAGTTTCCGCGGATGACGATCTCGTCGCCGGCTTGCTCGACACTCTCAAGAAAGAGCCCGGGAACCATAGAGATCCGTTCCCGCAGAGCATCGAGAACTGCGCTCGGCCCGGCCTGGGATGCTCTCAGCTTCTTGATGGCTTCGATGCGGGCATCGATGTTTGCGATCTTGGCTTCGAGTTCCTTTTGCTCGTTCATCACCTCTTCCAACTCAGCAGCGATCTGCTTCTGCTCGTCGAGCTGACGTTCTGCCTCGGTCTTCGCCATGTGGCTGCTTATTACGTCCCAGCCGATGACCGCGGCCAAAAGAACCGTCGTTACGATGGCCATCAATGCCAATCTGGACGAGCCGCTTGAGATCTTGCGGTCAACCGCTGCTACGGTGCCGTTTTGCCTGTCGGTGACTGAATTAAGTAGATTGATCTTTATCATTTGATTACACTCCCCTTACTGCCAGTCCTACCGCGACGGCCATTTCGGGCACGATCTCTCTGAGGTAGTCAGGGTCGAATTTCTTATTGTCAACCTTTATGTTTCGGAACGGATCGAGGATCTCGACAGGAAGTTCCAGCCTGAGCGAGAGTTCTTCTGCGAGGCCTACGAGCTTGGAACCGCCGCCGGAGATCAGGATCTTCTGAACGACTGTTTCATTGTCCTCGGTCGTGGCCCGATAGAAATCAAAGGTCTTCTGTATCTCCATTGCGACGATCTCGGTAACGTTGTTCATCAACGGCTCGATCGACTTTTCTTCAATTCCTTCAACCGCATCGAGCACTCCGCGTTTTACCGCTTCGGCCTGTTGAAAGTTGAGTCCGAGGCTGCGTTGGAGAACATCTGTAAATTGGCTTCCGCCGACGGTTATGTCGCGCGTGAACAATGATTGGGTTCCCTTGACGATATTCACGTTCATCGTGGACGCTCCGATATTGAGGAGCGTGACGACGTCGTTTTCCGAAGGGTTATAGTTGACCTCGTAGCAATTCTGCAGGGCGAAGGTGTCGACGTCGATCACGACCGGAGACTTGCCGGCAAGCTGAATTGCCTGTTTGATATTGTCGATGCGGTCCTTTTTGCATGCCGCTATCAGAACTTGTGTTGACTCAGGCGTTTCTGAAACGACCTGATAGTCCAGACTGACATCCGCCAGATCGTAAGGGATATGTTCTTCCGCGTGCCAGTCGATCGACTCTTCAAGTTCGTCCTTGCTCATGGGCGGCAGGACGATGTTCTTCAAAATGACCGAATGGCCGCTTACACCGGTAACGACATTATTAGCCTTGATCTGGTGATTAGCGCAGACATTCGAGATGACGTCTGACACTACGTTAAGCTCCATGATCTGGCCGTCGATGATAGTATCGCTGGGCAAATTCTCGAAGCCGAGACTTACCAGATTAAGGTTGTTGAGTTTGCCGTCGAGCTCGACCATCTTTATCGAGCTTGAGCCGATATCTAGTCCGGCGATGCTTTTCTTTTTACCAAACATTATTTGTGCTCCTTACGAATCACGTGGCGGTATGTTTACTTGAACGTTCCCGAAACTGCGGTCAGCGGTCGATCGAGGATGTGCCACCGGCGTCTATGGTTGAAAGGGAAATACGGTCATCTGACACGAAGAGGTTTAGGCGAGTCGGGATTCCGCTAGTTTCGGGCATTAAGTACGTTCAGTTGGCTCATTCGAGCCGGGCTTTTTGGTGTGTCCTGCCGTTTGTGGTGGCAATGAGATCGGCGGAAATATTACCGCCGAGATTCAAAGTTACAGGAATGCAAAACAGTTGTCAACAGTTTTTTGTCATGTTGAACACTTTTTGAACGAATTTCTTTCAGATTGAAAGAAGAGGAATTCTTACTGACGGGATCGGATCTCGGCCTTTGCTATAGCCTCAAGGTGGACCTCGTCCGGACCATCCGCCAAACGAAGTGAACGGGCGTATATCCAAAACCCAGCGAGCGGATGATCCTGAGAAACACCGCCGCCGCCGTGAACCTGTATCGCGCGGTCAATTACCTTTAATGCCATTTGAGGAACCACAGCTTTGATCATCGCGATCTCTTTGCGGGCAGCCTTGTTTCCCTGCGTATCCATCAGCCACGCTGCTTTCATAACAAGCAACCTCGCCTGCTCAATGGCACATCTTGCCTCAGCGATCCATTGCCGGACCACGCCCTGATCGGCGATCGGCTTGCCGAACGCAACACGGCCATTTGCTCTATCGATCATCGACTCGAGTGCTCTTTCGGCAGCGCCAATTAGACGCATACAATGGTGCACGCGTCCCGGGCCCAGTCGTCCCTGCGCTATCTCGAAGCCGCGGCCTTCACCCAATAGTAGATTCTGTTTTGGAACCCGAACACTGGTGAATGAAACTTCTGAATGACCGTTCGGAGCATCGTCAAATCCGAATACACGCAGGGCCCTCTCAACCTTAACACCTTCGCAATCCATCGGGACCAGGATCATAGACTGCTGCAGATGTTTTGGCGCGGTCTGGTCGGTCTTGCCCATAAAGATCGCCAACTTGCAGCGAGCGTCGCCTGCTCCGGTCGACCACCATTTGCGGCCGTTCAAAACATATTCATCGCCATCCGCGACTATAGACGACTCGATATTCGTTGCATCCGAGGAAGCTACCGCGGGTTCGGTCATCGCAAAACACGAACGGATCTCACCGGCAAGCAGCGGCTCGAGCCATTGCTTCTTCTGCTCATCGGTGCCGTAAAGATGCAGCACCTCCATATTGCCGGTATCCGGCGCCGAACAATTGAACACCTCAGAGGCCCACAGCACTCTGCCCATAGTTTCAGCAAGCGGAGCATATTCGACGTTCGTGAGTCCCGAAATATCCGGCAGGAAAAGATTCCACAGCCCGGCCGCCTTTGCTTTGGCCTTCAGTTCTTCAATAAGCCCAAGTGGCTGCCATCGATCGCCGGAATCCAACTCGTCGTTATATCGCTGTTCATTCGGATAAATATTCTCTTCCATGAATGCGTTTACGCTTTTTTGCAGTTCGGTCGATCTTGCAGAATAATTGAAGTCCATATTCGCCACAGATTAACACAGGCCGCGGAGTTTCCGCCGTTGAAGTTGGCACGAGATGAAAAAGGACGACGCAACAACCCCAAGGGCAGGAGAAGAGCTGAACGAAAAAGCTCTCAAAGATTTTCTCAGGGCTCGTCTGCCGACGCCGTTCACCGAAATGGAGGTGCTGCAGTTCCCGGCCGGCAGTTCGAATCTGACATATCTGGTCCGGCTCGGTTCAACACAGTATGTCCTCCGCCGGCCGCCATTCGGCAATACCGTGAGGACCGCCCACGATATGAAGCGAGAGTTTGAGGTACTCTCAAAGCTTGCGTTCGTTTATCCACCTGCACCGGAGCCGATCCTTTTCTGTGATGATGAGTCTGTCATCGGAGCGGAGTTCTATTTGATGGAGAAAAGGGACGGTGTTGTGATTCGCGGTCAGGTTCCCGCATTATTTGCTGCGTCGAAAGAGGTTCAGACAAAGCTTTGCCGCAGTTTTATGGATAATCTCGCCCGTCTTCATTCTGTCA
Organism: Acidobacteriota bacterium; assembly: GCA_016700075.1. NCBI lineage: Bacteria > Pseudomonadati > Acidobacteriota > Acidobacteriota bacterium. Next base: position 1,395,230 of record CP065000.1, read on the forward strand.
ACTACACAGCTGCAGGACTAGCCGATCTCGGAAAACCTGAGGGTTATAATCGCCGCCAGGTCGAGGGCTGGACGCAGCGCTATATTGCAGCAAAAACCGAAGAGCACACAGAACTTGAGGCTGCGATGAAGTGGCTTGGCGAAAACGTACCCGTCGAAGCCGGTGCGTCCCTGATCCATAACGACTACAAATTCGACAACATCATGCTCGATCCCGAAGATCTGACGCGGATCATTGCCGTTCTTGATTGGGAAATGGTAACGATCGGCGACCCGCTCATGGATCTCGGAACAACTCTAGGTTATTGGATGTCGCCTAAGTTCGGCGAAGAGTTGATGAATATGCCGTTCAATCCTCGTATATTGATGGAAAACATCTCGCGCCGTGAACTCGTGGAGTTGTACGCCTCGGCTCGAGGGATCGCACAGCCTGATATGCTTTTTTACTATGTATTTGGAACATTCAAGATCGCCGTCATCGCCCAGCAGATATATGCCCGATTCGTTAAGGGAATGACCAAAGATGAACGCTTCGCAAATTTTGATCGGTTCGTCGCCGCACTTGGCCGGATCTCGAATTCTGCACTAGAACGCGGATCGATCTGATCTAAAGTCGCTCTTTCCATTCCTCATCCGGACGAACGGGCTCAGGCTGGTCAGTGGTAAGATTTGCGGGATCAATATCGGCGTAAATGAAATTCTCAGGCGGGACCGGCGTACCGTGAATTCGGCGAAGCATCGCGAGTTGTCCGGCGTGCGTCATTGCATCGGCAAGCGGACCTTGCAGCATCTTCTCCTCGGTCATCATATCGAGAAAGGCGTCGCCGTCTGAGATGTGTTTGGACAAGCGCTCGATGGTTGAATGAAATCGAACAACTTCTTCATCTAACGTAGCTAGCGGCTCGGGCCAAAATGTTCCGCCCGTAAAGAACGTATCGGCATAGCCCACAACGCTTGTCATATGGCATACAAGCTCTTTCGGTGTACGAGTGAGATTCCCTGCTGCGAAATCACCAAAATCTGCTGGAGCGCCGCGAACAGCCTTCTGTGTTCTGTATGCCAAAGCTGCGAGAAAATGGGCCAACATTGCCCGCTTATCGTTCATTGCTCGCTTGTGCGCTCCCGCCAAGTTTGTGGGTTCGAGCCGTCGTCGCGGCGTTGCATTTCGATCGCCCCGGGTGATGGGCAAACCAGTGCACAGAGATTACAGCCAACGCATTCTTCTTCGATGACGCGTGGGTAGCGATCGCCGTTGGATTCGACGAATTCGAACGATTGATGGGCTCCGTCCTCACAGGCAATGTAACAGAGGTTACAGCGGATGCAATGTTCCTCGTTGACGTGGGCCTTGACTACGTAATTGAGATCGAGATCGCCCCAATCGGTCACGCGGTTCACACTCTTGCCGATGATGTCATTGACCGACGCAAAGCCTTTCTCGTCCAAATACGCATTTAGGCCGTCGATCATGTCCTCGACAATTCGGTAGCCGTAATGCATCACGGCGGTGCAGACCTGCACGCTGCCGGCACCGAGCAGCATGAATTCGACGGCGTCACGCCAAGTGTTGATGCCGCCGATGCCGCTGATAGGTATATTGAATTCGGCATCGCGGGCGAGTTCACTGACCATGTTTAGAGCAATAGGTCTTACTGCAGGACCGCAATAACCGCCGTGCGCCGCCATGCCGTTGACGTTGGGATGCGGGATCATCGTGTCCAGATCGACGCCCATTACGGAATTGATGGTGTTGATCAGCGAAACGGCGTCGGCACCGCCTGCTTGAGCGGCACGGCCGGGAGGGACAATGTTCGTCACGTTTGGGGTGAGTTTGACGATGACAGGGATTTCACTGACCTCTTTCACCCATTCCGTGACCATGCAGGTGTATTCCGGAACCTGGCCCATCGCGGCTCCCATTCCCCGCTCGGACATACCATGCGGACAGCCGAAATTCAGCTCAAACCCATCGCAGCCCGTGTCCTGCGTTCGTTTGACGATCTCGTGCCAGGCTTCGCGTTTCGACTCAACCATCAGCGACGCGATGACTGCGTGACCGGGATATTTCCGTTTACACTCGGCCATCTCTTTCAGATTGACCTCGAGCGGGCGGTCCGTTATCAGCTCAATATTGTTCAGACCGATCATCCGCTGGCCGTTGTGATCCAGGCCTGCAAGTCGCGACGAGACATTCACGATCGGCTCGCCCAGCGTTTTCCACACAGCCCCGCCCCAACCCGCATCAAAAGCACGTTCCACCATCGAACCCATGTTCGTCGGCGGAGCACTCGCCAGCCAAAACGGATTCGGCGACCTTATACCTGCGAAATTGATGCTCAGATCAGCCATGGACTAGGGATATGTATACGGAGCCTGCAGGCCAAGCGGTATTCCCAATGCCCAATACCCCAGCAGGAATAGGACCCACGTGATCATGAACGCGATCGAATACGGAAGCATCAGCGACACGAGCGTGCCGATACCGGTGCTCTTGACGTAACGTTGGGCGAAAACGACCACGAGCGGGAAATACGGCATCAGCGGTGTCAGAATATTCGTCGTCGAGTCACCGATGCGGTATGCCGCCTGTGACAGTTCCGGCGAGAGTCCCAGCTGCATCAGCATAGGCACAAAGATCGGTGCGAGCAGAGCCCATTTTGCAGATGCCGAGCCGATCAACAAATTGACCAAGGCCGTGAGCAAGATAATGCCGATGATCGTGACCTGGGCGGGCAATGCAAGCGATTGCAGCACGCCCGCACCTTTCAGTGCGATCAGGGCACCGATATTTGACTGTCCGAAAGCGGCGATAAAAAGGGCGGCAAAGAATGCCAACACGATGTAATAACCCATCGTACTCATCGACTTGCTCATGCCGGTAATGATGTCGCGGTGGCTTTCTACGGTCTTTGCAACATAGCCGTAAACGATGCCCGGCAATATGAACAAAAGAAAGATCAGCGGGACTATCGACTGCATCAGAGGCGCCGCTGACGCGGTCAATTGCGGTGTCACCGGCTCTGCATTTTTCATCAGCGATTCGCCGTATTTCTTGAGATTCTCTTCGCCGATCTTAGGCTTCAATGAGTTGTCGAATGCCGTCTTGCCAAATAGCTCCTGTCCCAGCACGGGTGTTATCTTGGCGGCCACATCTTCAGGCATTCCTTCGGCCTTGACCTTTTCAACGGCGGCCGGTGTCAGCCGATAGCCGGCCGGTGAACGCATCGGCGACGTTTCGGGGAGTGAGACCGCGGCTAGTATGCCTATGCCGATGATCAATGTTGCCATGCCGGCGATAAGGCCTTTCTTCTCTTTCGGGCCGAGTGTCTCCATCTTCGGCATATCTTCGGGATCGCCGTCCACCTCCGTTCCCTTCAGCCGCGGCTCAATGACCTTGTCCGTCAGGAACCAGCCGACAGCCACGATCACAAGACAGGAGGCCGCAGTGAAGTACCAATTGGAAAGGGGATTGACGAGACGCGTAGCATCCAGGATCTGTGCACCGGACTGCGTCAGTCCCGAAAGCAATGGGTCGAGGCTGGACGGTATGAAATTAGCACTGAACCCGCCCGAAACGCCCGCGAAGGCAGCCGCAATACCCGCTAGCGGATGCCGGCCGGCGGTATAGAAAATGACGCCGCCCAAAGGAATAACGAGAACATACCCCGCATCGGCCGCCGTATGGCTGATTATCGCTACAAAGATCAGCATCGGCGTCAACAGCTTAGGTGACGTGACATTGAGCAATGCTTTGAGGGCTGCATTGATAAAACCCGTGTGTTCGGCCACGCCAACACCCAATAAAGCGACCAGCACCACGCCCAATGGATGAAACCCCGTAAACGTCGTGACCATGTTGGACAAGAACGTTGCGATCGCTGCGCCTGTCATTTGGTTGTTGATCACCAATGCCTTGCCCGTCCGCGGATCGATCTCAGTAAAGGTCATCGTCGAAAGGATCGCCGACAGGACCCAAACCGTGAAAAGCAATATGAGGAATAACGCCGCCGGGTCGGGCAGTTTATTGCCGACGCGTTCGATCAGGTTCAACGCTCTGTCAACAAAACCGAGATTCGAAGGTTCCGTTGCGGGTTTATTCTCATTTGCCATAAAAATGGTTCTCTCCTAACTGAAAATGATTTATTGCGGATGCCCGAACATTCTAAGCGAAATCGGGCGTGAAACGAAAAGCAGCGATAAGCGATTTTCTAGCTGCCGGCAAAACGAACTTCCTCGCCTGAAAGCGACCGATGAATTCCCTTCGCAGCGGTCTTGCCCATCTGAGCGGCATCGACGGCCTCGGCACCGCCATTTACACAGTCGCCGCCCGCAAAAACGCCGTCAACGGAAGTTTGCATTGAATCATTGACGACGACACGGCCAACATCATCGACCTCGATGCCGAAGGTCTCAGTAAAGAACGGCGTCATCTTTGTCTGGCCGATGGCTTTGATCACCTGATCGCACTCTATCAGCACCTCGTTGCCATCACGGCGGCGGCAACGCAGACCTGCAGCCTTATCGTCTCCAACTACTTCGATAGGCATCGTCTCCCAATGGAACTCGATGCCGTCCTTTCTCGCGAGTTCCAGTTCGTATTTGTACGCCGGAGCGTCCTTTTCCGTTCGGCGATAGATCAGCATGACACGTTCGGCTCCCAGTCGTTTTGCCTGTGTCGCTGCATCGACGGCAGTATTGCCGGCTCCGATCACCGCAACGGTGTTACCTAGAGGAACAGAGCTCCAATCACGTGTCTTGACCATTCTAATGAACGCAAGTGCATCGATAACGCCATCGAGCTCTTCGCCTGGAACGCCTAACATTCTCGTAGAGCCAAGACCGACCCCAATGAAAACCGCGTCGTGATCGTCGCGAAGTTTTTGAAAGGGCAAGGCTTCCGACCCGACCTCTGCGTTTGTCACGAAACGCACACCTAGCCGCTCGACCAGCCCAACCTCGGCAATTGAAGCGGCTTGCGTCATCTTGTATTCCGCCATGCCGTATGTGTCTAGCCCGCCGGGCTTTTCGCTTTTTTCGTAAACCGTCACTTCATAACCGAGCCGAGAAAGATAGGTCGCACACGACAAGCCGGCCGGGCCTGAGCCGACGATACCGACCGACTTGCCGGTTGGCTCGGCCTTTTCAAAGAGCTGATTACCGTTTTCAATAACGTGCTGCGTCGCATACCGCTGCAAACGGCCGATCTCGATCGGTTTATTTACGAGAGTTTTCTCGACGCACGCACCTTCGCACAGAACATCGACCGGGCAAACTCGTGCACACGTCGCCCCGATAGGATTTGCGTCGAAAATCACACGTGCCGATCCCGTGACATTGCCGCTCGCGATCTTTTTGATGAACGACGGCACGTCGATATGCGTCGGACACGCCTGCGTGCAAGGTGCGTCGTAGCAATACAGACACCGATTCGCCTCGGCGAGAGCCTCAGCCTGCGTCATCAAAGGAGCGATCTCGGCAAAGTTCTGCTCGATCTGCGTGATATCTGGCGGTGTGCAGGAATCTGTCATAAACTGGCCACTGAGATCACCGAGTTCACAGAGATCAAAACAACGATGCCTCAGAGTTCTCTGTGTTCTCTGTGGTGAGATCACTTAATCCGCAACGATCGCACCGTATGCATCCGGCCTGCGGTCGCGGAAAAACTGCCAAGTGTTTCGAACCTCGCGGATCTTGTCCATGTCGAGATCGGCGACGATAAGTTCGTCTTTGTCTCGACTGCCTTCGGCAATGATCTGACCGCGAGGGTCGCAGAAATACGATTGCCCGTAAAACTCGCCGATGTTCCACGGAGCCTCTGTGCCGACGCGATTTATCGCACCGACAAAGTAGCCGTTGGCGACGGCATGTGCGGGCTGTTCAAGCTTCCACAAATACTCCGAAAGCCCGGCGACCGTTGCCGATGGATTAAAGATGACCTCGGCCCCATTGAGGCCCAAACATCGGGCACCTTCCGGGAAATGGCGGTCGTAGCAGATATAAACTCCGATCTTGCCGACCGCCGTTTCGAAAACCGGATAACCTAGATTGCCCGGGCGAAAATAGAATTTCTCCCAAAAGCCGGGAGCGACGTGCGGGATGTGCGTCTTGCGGTATTTGCCGAGATACTTGCCGTCGGCGTCGATGACGGCTGCGGTGTTGTAATAGATCCCGGTCTGCTCTTCCTCGTAGATCGGCACGATCAGCACCATGCCGTGCTGCTTTGCCACGTCCTGCATCAGCTTGACCGTCGGCCCGTCGGGAACTCGCTCGACCGCTTCGTACCAACGTGTCTGCTGTTCGGCACAAAAATACGGCGTCGTGAATATCTCCTGAAAGCACAGCACCTGCACGCCCTGCCGAGCAGCATCCTCAACGAATTTCATCTGGTTGTCGATGTTCGCCTTCTTTATCTCATCGATCGGTGCATTAACATCACCGACATTGTGAGCCTGTATCAGGCCCGCTTTTACAATTCGCGACATAAGTTAATTACGTTTTCTCATCAACAAATAATACAACACAAAAGCAATTCCGAAAGTAACGAACCACGCATAAGTGTAAAGCGTGTCAAAGAAATTAGGATCGGCGATCTGGCCGCCGGGCGTGGTCGCGGCTCGCAGGAAGCCGGGGACGACCGGTGCGATGGCCAGTACCAACGCCGCGATCGCCCGCCAATTGAAACCGCTCGAATAGGTGTAAATGCCGTCGGTTCTATAAAGGTCAGCGAGTTCGATACGGCGTTTTCTGATGAGCCAATAATCGCAGATCAGTATGCCGCCTATCGCTCCCATCAGGCCGGAATAGCCGATCAGCCAAGTAAAGATATACGCTCCCATCGACGACATCAATTGCCAAGGCATCATCACGATGCCGATAACTGCGGTGATCAATCCGCCGGTCACATACGAGATGCGTTTGGGGTTAAGATTCGAGAAATCGTTCGAAGGCGATACGACATTTGCCGCCATGTTCGTTGATATTTGAGCGACAAATATCACTATCATGGCGAACAATATGACTAGCGTGTTGTCGAATCTCTTGATCAACTGAACAGGATCGGCGATCGCCTCGCCGTAGATGATCACGGTCGCGCTCGTAACCGCCACGCCGATAAAAGCGAACGCCGTCATCGTCAACGGCAATCCAAGTGCCTGACCCAGCATCTGCGAACGCTGCGATTTTGCATATCGCGTAAAATCAGGGATGTTTAGACTTAGCGTCGCCCAATAGCCGACCGACGCTGTCAAAGCCGCGGGAAAGATCGACCAGAGGTTTGCATGCTCTTTCTGTAATACTGATGTGCCCGCAAGCACATTTCCCAAGCCGCCCGCAGCCGAAGACGCCCAAACGAGCAGCACCAAACCGCCGAGCAGCAGCAGCGGTGCCGCCCAGGATTCGAGATGTCTGATTCCCTCGATGCCGCGAAGAATGATCACGACCTGAATGCCCCAGAACAAGAAGAACGACAGCCACGTATGCAGCGGATTTCCCGCGATCATCGCGTCGATTCCTGCCCAGCCGCTCCAAACGGCCGTCAGCAATGCATCTATCGCCGTTCCGCCGATCCACGTCTGAATACCGAACCACCCGCACGCGACGATCGCCCGAAGTATCGCCGGAATATTCGCTCCCTTCGTCCCGAACGACGCACGAAGCAGCACGGGAAACGAGATACCGTACTTCGTCCCGGCGTGCGCATTCAAAACCATCGGGATCAGCACGATGCAGTTGCCGAGCAGTATCGTCAGCATCGCCTGCCACCACGTCATCCCTTGGGCGATGAAACCGCCGCCGAGCATATACGTCGTGATCACGACGCTCATCCCGATCCATAACGCCGCGATGTTCCACGTCGTCCATGTCCGCTGCTCGACGCCGGTCGGAGCCAGATCCTGATTCCACAATGGCGAGGCGGAAACGTCTTCGGTCAGTTCGACAAATTCTCTATTTTCATCGTTCATTCAAACTCGCCTCCATTCGCACAAAGCACTAAACTCTAAACCCTATTCAGGGATCCCGACTCGTTTGACCAATTCCTTAAATCGCGGGTCGTCTCGCACGAAGTCCCATCTAAAATTTACTTTGAGGCCAAGAACCGACATTGAACGCTCATCGTATGATTTGTTCAAATATTCGATCGTCTTATCTTTGTCTTTGAGAGACGCGTAAGTTTCGGCAAATCTGATCGCGGACACATATTCGTTTTTGTCTTTTGCCTGTTGGTCATTTAGAGATTTGATTGTGCCTGTTGCACGTATTTTTACGATACCGTCCCAACCGACTTTTTCGTAAAGGTCTTTCGCCTCCTGAATTTCTTCGGGTTTGGCCCCGGCTGCCTCCCCCAAAAGGATGTATTCTTCGAAAGCTTCTGCATATTTGCCTTGAGCCACATAAATTTCACTGTTGAAAAAATGAAAAGTCGTCTCATCGGGAAATAGCTCATTGACCTTCTTATTTTGCAAAAGTGCTTCGTCAAATCGCTTGGATTCTTGCAAAACTGTTACCATTTGCCGGTTAATGATCATCGAAAACGGGTCGAGTTCAAGGGCTTTTGACATTTCTCTGATCGCTTCGTCCGGCCTGCCGCTGAGAGACAATAACTCGCCGTACCATTGACGAGCCGTGGCATATTTCGGATCAAGTTCGATCGCCCTTTTGTAGGCTTTTTCGGCACCCGGAAAATTGTAGTCTCCGTAAAGCAGAATTTGACCAAGCGAAGCGTGGGCTTCCGCCAGATTCGGGTCAAGTTCGAGAGCCTTGAGTGCCGCTTGCTTGGCTTGCGGCATATAATCTTTTGGTCTGAAATCGCCGTATGCGGGGATCAAAGCATACGTATCGGCTAATCCGGTGTAGGCAAGAGCGTAGTTCGGGTCTTTTTCGATAGATTGCTTGAAAAACAAGATCGCCTTTTCAAATTCAGTTACGTTTCGTTTGTTCCAATGGTAACGGCCTTGCAGGTAAAGCTGATAGGCTTCGTTGTTGTCGGTGTATTTCTTCGCCAGCTTTTGCTCGCTTTCGCCCGACAGTTTTAGCTGCAGTTTGCTCACGATCTCGGTGACGATCTCGCGTTGAGTGGTCAATAATTCCGAAAGTTTCCGTTCATACTGCTCGCCCCACAGCGATTTGTTGGTGCGGGCATCCACGAGCTCGACCGTGATGTTCAAATTGTCGCCCCGCTTGGTAAGGCGTCCGGTCATGACCGCATCTGCGCCAAGTTCGGAGGCGATCTTGGCAATATCGGTCGATGCTCCTTTGTAACGCATCACCGAACTCGTCGGGCTGACCCTCAGATCGGCGATCTGCGTCAGCCGAAAGATCACCGATTCCGCCAAACCGTCCGACAAATAATCCGTGTCCGCATCCGAATTCCTATTCTCAAACGGCATCACCGCGATGGAATTGATCTGTGTCGAACCGAACGGCCCATAATATCGATAGCCGACATAGCCGGCAACGGTTATCAAAACCGCCAGCAATGGTGCTGCGATCAACCGCTTATCAAATCCGCGAGGCTTAGAGACAATATCACCCGTCCTGCTCGGCAAGACGGCTGACTGCTCGGTAGTGTGTATCTGCGCGCGGGTCGGAGCTTCGCCCGGTGCAGCGGTGTCGTGAAGGATCGCGGTCTGCGGCCCGTCGCCAGAAGACAAAGCCCCAGTCCCTGCCGCTCCCGGTTCTGACAAGATCGCCGTCTGCGGCTGGTCCGGCGACAAGCGGACAGGAGTGTCCGGGCTCCGCGGGCCTTCGAGCAGCGCATTTCCATCGTCGAGACAATACAGCAGAGTGTCGTCGTAATAGTCCCGTCTGCATTCTGGGCATCGTTTCATAGGGTTGGGCCGGAACCGAAAGCTAAAGAAATTCTGCGACAGTATAAACGATAATGCGCATTACAGCTATGATTTTTCCGCACCGCCTGCCATCCATTGATCCATCTATCTGAGCGTGTCGCTGACCGCATCCTTGCGATGCCGGAATTCTTTTGTAAACATAGACAGTATGGCAGCAACGGAAACGACGCAGATACCTTTGGGATTTAGGGCGCCGGGATTTACGCTCCCCGATGCGGTTTCGGGTCGCGAGATGTCTTTGAACGAGTTAAAAGGCGAGCACGCGACCGTCGTAATGTTCATCTGCAACCATTGTCCGTTCGTGAAACACATCAACGCCGAGCTTGTGCGGCTGGCGAATGACTACATGCCGAAGGGCGTGTCTTTTATCGCGATCAACTCTAACGACGTAGAGAATTATCCAGAAGATTCGCCTGAGAATATGAAAATGTGGGCGGAAAGGCTGGGCTACCCGTTCCCTTATCTATTTGATGAGACGCAGGACGTTGCCCGAGCCTATCACGCGGCCTGCACACCGGATCTCAGCATTTTTGATAAAGATCTGCTGTGCGTTTACCGCGGCCAACTGGACGGATCGCGGCCCGGCAACAGCGTCCCCAACGACGGTCGCGACATCCGCGCCGCCCTCGACAACATACTCGCGGGTGAACCCGTCAGCGACGCCCAAACACCGAGTATCGGCTGCAACATCAAGTGGAAACCGTAAGAACACCGTATCGGACACTATTGAGGCAATCCGATCTTTGCTAGAAGCTCTTTATAACGCGGATCATCTCTTATGACATCGTAAAATCCCGAGGTCTTGATGGTGACAAGGTGCGGGTCGCGGGATTCGTAGGCCTTGTAAAGGTATTCGATCGCCTTTTCTTTGTTTTTGGTCGCGGCATACGCATATGCAAGGCTCTCGTTATCGAAATAGAGCGGCTCATCTGCCTCAGTGACGGCCTTCTGCAATGTAAGCAGTGTCGCCAAATATTCCATCCAAAAGCCTTGCCAACCCTTTAGTTTATAAGCGTTTTCGTAACGGCGTATCTCGTAATTCTTGCGTCCGTCCAACCTCAGACCGGTCAAATACTGCTCTATCGCCTCAGGATACATTCCCTTTGCGGCATAAGCCTCGCCAAGATTGAATCTAACGACGGGGCTTTCGGGATGAAGTTCGACCGTTCTATTCAATTGGTCTATCGCCTCGTCATGACGGCCGGCGAACCCGAGAATATTCCCTTTCATTCTGTTGATCACCAGCGAGAACGGATCGAGTTCAGCGGCGGCCGAGATAGCTGCCACCGCCTCTTCAGTTCGGCCTCGAAAGGCAAGATGTTCGGCATACCACTGATGGGCGGTCGCGTAATTCGGACGCGAGGAAAGAGCGGCTCGATAGTGTTCCTCGGCGCGATCCCAATCATAGTCGTAGGTAGTCGTAATGTATCCCAGAGATGCATGAGCCTCAGCCAATTCTCCGTCCAGTTCCAACGCCTTGAGCGCCGCCTGTTTTGCTTTGGGTATGTACTCTGTCGGCCGATAATCACCGTACAGCGGCATCAACGCGTAAGTGTCCGCAGTGCCTGTGTAGGCAAGCGCATAGGACGGATCTTTCTCAACAGCACGGCTAAAATAACGCAAAGCCTTTTCAAAATCGCGAACGGTTCGCTTGTTCCAATGAAAACGACCCTTTAGATATAGCTGCTCAGCTTCCGAATTTGTTGAATAATTCTGTGCGACCCTAGATCGGTCCTCCGTCGAAAGGGCCGGACGAAGGCGTTCGGACACATCTCTGGCGATGTCCCTCTGCAGAAGGATCAAGTCGCCTATCTTTCGTGAATATTCCGCTGACCAAAGCAGATCTTGGGACGACGAATCAACCATTTCGAGCGTGATCTTGAGGTCATCACCGGCTTGCGCAAGCCGCCCAAGCAAAACTGCGTCCACATTCAACTCGGAGCCGATCGTCTTTGGTGAGACGTCCTTGCCTTTGAATGAAAAGACAGAGCTTCTCGCCTTGATAGATAGATCGGGTATCGTAGAGAGGCTGCGAATGAGATTTTCCGTCATGCCGTCCGCGAGATACTCGTATTCGACGTCGCCGCTGAGATTTTCGATGGGCATCACCGCAATCGATGCGATCTGCTCTGTCTTAGAAAAATAACTGTATCCGATGAAACCGCCTACCGAGAGCAAGACAGCCAACAGTGAACCTAACGCAAGTGTCGGCAACCGCCTCGCTCTTGATTTTCCAAAGGCCGGCAAACCTTCGAGTGTTTTGGCGGCAGGCATATTGGCCGTGTGCCGGGCAGGATCTGTATCTTCGCGGTCGATCGCGCGTTTTGCCGATCTAAGTTCCTGCAAAACGTCCGAAATTCGTTGATATCGATCGTCGGCCGATCTTGCGAGGCATCTTCTAACGATCGCAGTGATCGGGGCTGGAAGCTTGGGAACACGATCGGATAGCGGGACAGGGTCTCTATGAAGTATAGCGTCGACCGTCTCGGCCGCATTTTCGCCTGAGAATGCTTTTCGGCCGCAAAGCATTTCATAAAAGACCGCCCCGAAACTGAAAATGTCTGACCTTGAGTCAATCGCACCGCCGCGCGCCTGTTCGGGGGACATATAGTCGGCAGTTCCTATGACAAGGCCGGCTTGGGTCATGCCTGCGGCCTGCGGCTCATACGAACTTCGGCGTGTCGAAATCTCAGGCCCTTCCATCAGCTTGGCTACACCAAAATCCAACACTTTTACCAATCCGTTCGGCCGCACCATGATGTTGTCCGGCTTGATGTCCCTGTGAACGATGCCCGCGGAATGGGCTTCTTCCAATGCAGATGCTAATTGAATCGCTATGTCCAAGACAGCCTCGGTTGAAAGCTCTCTTGACGATATAAGTTCCGTCAGTGTTCGCCCGTCAATATATTCGGTAGCGATGAACCTCTTGCCGTTCGATTCGCCGATCTCGTGGATGGTAATGATGTTTGGATGATTCAACCCGGACGCAGATCGGGCTTCGCGCACGAATCTGTCCATCCGGCCCAAATCGTCAGAAAAGGCCTCAGGAAGGAACTTGAGTGCGACCTTTCGACCCAATCTGGTATCCTCCGCCAGATAGACCTCTCCCATTCCCCCAATGCCCAAGAGCCGGGTGATCTTGTAGTGAAGTATGTTATTTCCGATCAGATCTTTGGGCGTGCGCTGAGAGGCAAGGACCTCTGCGGCAAGTGCCCCCGGAGCGGAGTCAAGGAAATGTTCTTCTGCAGATTCGAAAGAAAGCAGCGATTCAATCTCTTTTCTAAGCTCATCATCATCGCCGCATTGGGCGTCCAGCAACGCCGCTCGGCCGGACGGCGGCGTTTCCAAGGCAGTGTGAAAGATCTCCTCGATCGTTTTGAGGCGGTCACTGTCCATTGTTTTTAGGGCTCGGCCTCGCTTAATTGGCGAAGCAGCCACGTTCGGGCAAATCGCCAATCGCGTTTTACGGTCTCCGCTGACACGCCTAAAACTTCAGCGATCTCGTCGTTTGTTATCCCGCCGAAATATTTCAATTCGACGATCCGGCTCTTACGCTCATCCAGTTTTGCCAGCGTATTGAGGGCATCATCGAGAGCTATCACCTCTTTCGCATCGGTACTTACGGCCGGCTCGGCGAACGTCACCATTTCCGGGCGGCCGCCCCGTTTCTCACTCTGTTTCGCCCGCGCATGATCTACCAGAATATGACGCATCGCTTTCGACGCGACGCCGAAAAAATGTGCTCTGTTCCGCCAGCTTTGTTCGTCCTGCTTTGCCAGCTTCAGATAAGCCTCGTGGATCAGATCTGTTGCCTGGAAGGTGTGCCCGGAAGGCTGTTTGCTGATGTATCTGCGTGCCATTTGCCGCAGTTCTTCATAAACAAGCGGCATTAGTCGCTCGAGTGCTGCCTGATCGCCATCGCTCCAATCGGCTAAGAGAGCGGTGATCTGCTTAGAGCTGCTTTCGGGCATAGACACTTGAGCCGTTAACTATGCAATGAGTATAGTCCCCAACCCAAAAAAATAAAATATTTCTATTACCCTTTTTGCCCGCAGTTCTCGTTTATACAAATGGAAAGCGACATCTCTGGATAGAGCGATCTGAAATTTTCTATTTTGGAAGGAGAAAACTATGAGAACACTTAGACAAATGGCCCTTATTGCGGTCATCGGCGTAGTCTATGCGATCGGCTCGCAGGTAATGGCTCAAGGAAAGCAGGATTTCATCGTCGTAAATAGAACTGGCGTTGAGATCTACGCTTTGTATGTTAGCCCGCATAACGCACGCAGCTGGGGAGAAGACATCTTAGGAGCCGACACGCTGCTTCCCAATGAGGACCTTTTGATCACATTCTCACGAAGGGAAAGGGCTAAGTACTGGGATCTTCGCGTAGAAGACGAGGACGGAAATTCGATCGAATGGGGCCGCCTTAACCTCCTCGAGATATCGAGGGTTACGCTCTATTACAAGAACCGAAAGCCGACAGCGATCGTCGAATAGCGTAAGGAACAAATTAATGGGAGAGATGATGAAAAGAAGAACTTTATCCGTGATCGCCGTCTCGGCATTCGCTTCAGCAATGCTCGGCTGCTCGTTCTCGGTCGGGACCGATATGTCGAACACCGCAAAACCGGCAAATACGGCGGCATCCAATTCGAGCAGCAATACCGCTGCGAAGAAGGACGATAACGCCAAGCCCAAACTCGCGGGTAAGCCAAAACCGACCGAGGGCACGGCAAAGACCGCAAACAAGAAAAACCCCGTCCCTGCGGATTGGATCTATGTTTACGACAGTGCGAAGGGCTATGGCTTCTCGCTTCCTCAGGGCTCTGAAGGCGAAAGCACGACCATAGACGGCATTGATGTTTTTGCGGCTACAACGCCCGCACCATCGGAGATCGACGTGTTCGTTCTGGCATACAAGGACAAGTCACTGACGAAAGAGGACTTGCTAAATGATGCGGTCGATTTCCTTGAGGGCCTCGGACAAAAGGTCACGCCGGGCAGTATGAAAGGCGAGAGCGACGAATATGCTGTTGCTGATGCGACGACGGTTCATCCCTCACGCGGCAAAGGCAAGCTCCGCATCCTCGTCGGCACCGACGTCACTGATAACTACGTGATGATCATCGGCGTCGAAGAAGAGCGGTTCGCTGCCAATGAAAGCATCATCGATGCGATCTGGGGAAGCTTTGAAATGTGGAGCAGCGGCAATTAAGCCCGCAAAAAGATAGATCTCAAGTCTATTAACGGGCTACGCGTTACGGCTGCTCTCCTGGCGGCCGTTACGTTCTTAAACTCTCTACTCAATTTAAAAGGACAGGAGAAGGACGAAAAACAAATGAAAAGATTTCAAAGCATGGCAACAAAGGGTCTTATCGTAAAGATCTTCGCTATCGCGGTCATAGTCGGCGCGATGGACATGACGGCACTGTCGCAGACTCGGATCCGATTTGCCCGTGGTGCTTCATCGGCCACTGTTACAGGCACATTGCCGGCAGGCACCAGCCGTTCGTATGTCGTCGGTGCCCGGCGAGGCCAAATGATGACCGTAAATGTAAGAGCGGCCGGCTATGTTTGGCTGGACATCGGAGGGAATGATGTCGGCGACGGCATCACGATCGAATGCAGATCGACAGATGATTACATCATCACCGTTCATAACGATAACGATAGGGCGACGAGATTCTCGCTCTACGTCGCGATCAACTGAACCATGAGTATGTGCGGGGGCGGTGCAAGCGGATCTATATTGGGACGTTGGTTCTGAGCCATGCCAGAGCCCGGACTGCTTCCGGGAAAAATTTAACCCGGACGCCGCGCGAAGCCGCGATCGCAATGTACAGTTCGGTTTGATCGGTCGGCTGAAATCCAGGGACCGCAAAGGCAAGCCATAGCTTCGGAACCGTTGCCGTTTTCTTTCCGGCGTCAATTACGTCGGATGTTTCCCGTTCACCCGAAGGCAGAACCCCTTCGACCAGCACACGACGCGTTTCGTGTCTTTCACATGCGCCGGCGATAACATTCCACAACGCATCGCGTTTTTCCGGATCGACCTCAAAATTCTCGGCCAGCTCAATGTGAACGTGGTCGTCGCGAAACTGTACGCTATAGCCCTCATCGAGAACTTTCGGCGAAAGCCACACTTTTTTGGTCGATTTATTTTCTTCCATACTTGATTCCCCCCCCCCCCCGGGCGTCGTTCTGCGTTGAACGGAATGTATTCTCTAAGGTTTACCACCAAAGTATCTGTGCCACTCGATCAATGCCGGTCGTCAAAAACGAAACCTCGAAAAGGTTCTTCCCTGCCATTACGTTGTATCGACGTATTTGCCCGCCGGGGCGTTTTTCTATCGAAGACAATTCAAAGCTCTTGATCGGCGAGCCGTCAAGATACCACGAAAAAAGTGATTTGCCGGTCGCGGTCTTGAAAAACACATCCATTTGGACAGTCACATTGTGATCTGCGAATTTCTGATCCGCGAGTGCCGTCAGCATTGACCGATGCTGCACTGTAAGAGCGGGATCAGGGTCGCGAATGGTTTTGCGGCGGTCGAGCGAACGCAAATATTTTGACGCGATGTCGATCGCCCAATGATCAATGTTTGTTCCTGAGACATTGGTCAAAATGATCACAGATAGCCCATCGTCCGGGAATCGGTAGAAAACAGAAGAAAACCCAGGCGTTGCTCCGGAATGCTGCACCAGCCGATGGCCGCGGTAACTGTCGACAAACCAGCCGAAACCGTAATCGAAGGGAAGCGGCGAACCGTCATTTCCACGGGTCGCCTCCCACATGGCCTTCTTGCTTTCTGCCGTTAGTATCCGATCCGTTCGCAATGCGGCATCCCATTTCGCCATGTCGGTTACAGTTGACAGCATGGCCCCGGCCGAGAACGCGATACCCGGCAGAAGTATCGGTCGATTTTCGAACTTGCCGTTCGCCCAGCCGTATCCTGACGCTCTCCGCTTCACTATCTCAAGAGGAGAAGTTGAACGAGTGTTGGCCATTCCCAGCGGAATGAAGATCCGTTCGTCCAGATACTCGTAATACGAAATGCCGCTCACTTTCTCGATAATGTGCCCGAGCAGGATGTATCCTGTGTTGTCATATGCCCACGTCTTGCCCGCCTCGAATTCAAGCGGCAATTCGAAGAACATTCGCAGCTTTTCTTCGCCCGCGGGGGTTGTTCGGAATGAAAGGTCGGTCTTGAAACGTTCCAGGTATCCGGGAATTTCGACGTGGTTCTGGATGCCCGAGGTATGCGTCAACAGATGCCGGATCGTGATGTTGCTCCAGCTTTCCGGAGCGTCCGGAAAGTACTTTCGGATCGGGTCAGAAACCGCGAGCTTACCTTCCTGGACCAACAACATTATTGCGGCAGCGGTAAACTGTTTCGTTACCGAGCCGATCTCATAAACCGTGTCGGCCGTTGCACTTGTGTTTGTTTCAATGTTTGAAAGCCCGTAGCCCGCGCTCTGGATGACTTTGCCGTTCTTAACAACGGCGATTGACGCGCCGGGAGCGTTCTTCAGCCGCATCTGCTCCGCGAGATACCTATCAACCGAATCAGCGTTGGCAAATGCTGAAGTAGCAAACACGACGGCGAAGCCAATTAATTGGACTGAAATACGCCGAGTTGTGGTCATATCCTCACGCATTCGCCGCGTCGGATGAACTGCCCATCGCCTTGTTTTCCTGTGTGTTCGCCGTTCTGAATGACAACGCGGCCTCGGGAAAGGACGGTTTCGACCTTGCCTTTTACTTTCACGCCTTCGTAGGAAGAATAATCGACGTTCATATGCTCGGCATCAACGCCGAAGGTGTGTTCGGTGTCGGGATTGAAGATTACGATGTCCGCATCGGAACCGACTGCGATCGTCCCTTTCTTTGGGAAGAGGCCGAACATCTTCGCCGCGGCTGTCGAAGTGAGTTCGACAAATCGATTGAGCGAGATGCGATTCTCGACAACGCCGCCGTTGTAGATGAGGGCGAGGCGATTTTCGACGCCGGGAGCTCCGTTTGGGATCTTGGTGAAATCATCGATGCCGAGCTCTTTTTGCTCCTTCATACAGAACGGGCAATGGTCAGTCGAGATAACTTGCAGGTCGTCCATCTTGAGGCCTTTCCAGAGCTCGGCACAGTTGTGTTTCTCACGCAAAGGCGGCGTCATCACATATTTCGCACCTTCCCAGTCGTCGCCGTAATCGTCGATCGAGTGAAAAAGATACTGCGGGCAAGTCTCTGCAAACGCCGGGATGCCGCGGTCTCTTGCCTGCCGCACCTGATTCAGAGCATCAGTACACGAAAGATGAACAATGTAGACTGGCGACTCTGCCATCTCGGCAATTGCGATCGCGCGATGAACGCCTTCTGCTTCGGCTATGGCTGGGCGTGTCAGAGCATGATACTTCGGAGCGGTTCGGCCGTCGGCCAAAAAGCGTTTGATGATCTCGTTGATGACGATGCCGTTCTCGGCATGCATACATATTAACCCGCCTCTTGCACCCGCCGCCGACATAGCCCGAAAGATCGTCGCGTCGTCCGCCAAAAACACGCCCGGATACGCCATGAACAGCTTGAAGCTCGTTATCCCAGCGTCCATCAGCTTGTACATTTCCTTCTCGTCACCGTCCTCAAACTCGGTCGTGATGAGATGAAACCCGTAGTCGATCGCCGACATCGTCTCGGCCAGGGATTCTTCCTGAAAAGCCCGCCGGCCGGTGATCATCTCATACAGGATCAAGCCAAAGCTGAAGATATCGGAGCGATGATCGACCGTGTGACCGCGAACCTGTTCAGGCGACATATAGCCGACCGTTCCCATAACGACACCGGGGTTTGTGAGGGCTTTTCGGGTGTGATCCTCTGACCCAGTCGCTACCGCTCCCGGTTCTGACAATTTTGCGAGCCCAAAGTCGAGTATCTTTACGCGATCGTCTTTGGTGATAAATAGATTTTCGGGTTTGAGATCGCGATGAACAATGCCTCTCTCATGTGCAGCGGATAACCCGCTCACGATCTGCTGGGCGTACTCCGTCACTTTCCGTAGCGGTATCGAGCCTTCATCGAGACGCTGGCGAAGTTCTTCACCCTCGAGCAATTCGGAAACCACGTACAGAATGCCGTCCTGAGTATCCACATCGTGAATAGCCAGAATATTAGGATGATTCAGCGCTCCGGCCGCCTGAGCTTCCTGCTCAAATCGAGCTACCCGCTCCTTGTCAGCTGAAAAATCGGCTGGTAAGACCTTGATCGCCACGTCACGCCCGATCTTTGGGTCGCTGGCTCGATAGACCTCTCCCATTCCGCCGACGCCGATCAGCGAACGGATCTCATATCTTCCTAATTTTGTGCCTTCGGTTAACGTCATCTCTTTGTCACGATGCTTTGCCAATTCACGAGTACGGTTACGGGTTGGGTGTCGGCTGCGGGTTCTTTCTTCTCTTCGGTAACAAAGAAACGCGATCCGTCGCGGGTTGCGTCATACATCGAACGAGCTCCAACGCTGGCCACGATCGCGATAGTGGTTTTGAAGAGTGGTTTTGGGGCACCTAACTTGAGAGCTCCGCCGGGTTCCTCGACCGTGACTGCCATCAGGCTGCCATCCGCGGCAACAAAATATAGCTCGCGGCCATCACGTCGCCACCGGGGCTGGGCACCGCTAATGTCCCCC
The DNA here is from genome assembly GCA_016700075.1 of Acidobacteriota bacterium. Taxonomy (NCBI): domain Bacteria; kingdom Pseudomonadati; phylum Acidobacteriota; species Acidobacteriota bacterium. The sequence continues at coordinate 1,414,754 of CP065000.1, forward strand.
GTAAGCCGAATTTTCGATCCTCCATTAGGAAATGCTTCGATAAAAATACTAATGTCGCCTGAGATATCTATAGAAGTAGCGTAAGCCAGCCAGCGCTCGTCGGGTGACAGCGCCGGCATTGTTTCGTTTGCCGGCGACTGGGCAAAATACGTTTCGTCGCCATTTGATGACCGGATGAAAATGTCACGGCTCCCTTCCCGTATCTTGACACCAAGGGCCCGGCCGTCGCTGATCATCTGGGTCACGAAAGGGTAACCGCTATTGTCTTCAATGACCGTTCTTTCGGGCCCACCTTTCAGAGGCTTCTCTGCGACGCCGACCGACTGCCTCACAAACAAAACAGCACTACCGTCCGGAGTCCACATTGAAGAGAGCAACCTTGTCGGTTTTCCTGAAGCAAACATACGCGCGGAGCCGCGAACCACGTCAAACAGCCAAATGTCACCGTCGCGTTGAAAAGCTATCATTGAATCGTCCGGAGAGAATACCGGGTTAAAACTGCTCGCATCATCGATGGTCGTGCGTGTGCCATCACGCAAATACCAGGCAGTTTCGGAAACAACAGGCGTCTCGCTTCGAAAAGCTATCACGCCGTTCGCGGCCACGCTGAAATTCGTCCTCAGGTCCCCGGTGTGAATCCCCACGTCGGCGACCGGTATCGGCTCGCCCGAAAGCTTGAAGGACGCTGGGGTGAAAGCTTGAGCTTTGAGACCGCCATCTAGAACGAAAAAGAGGTAGCCGCCGGCGTATTTGGGTTCACGTCCGTCCCCGCGAATATCCTTGACCTCATCAGACTCAAGATCGCCAACAAATATGCCTCCCTGCCCCAAAATGCCAACCCCCTTGCCAAACAGGAAATGCCTGCCATCCGGCAAAAAGAACGGCCTGTAACCTTTATGCGGCATGTCCAAGGGGAGTGATTTGCCATCGGCGTTGATGCGTTTCAACGGTACACCACCTTCGTTCGAAAAAACGATCACACCGTTGGAGTTCCATGTTCCCGCTTTTCTCTGGCCAAAAACATCGCAGATCACTCGCGACCGCCCCGTAGCCAGGTTAAAAGCTCGAAGACGCTCATTTGTAAAATAGGCTACCTCGGCCCCGTCAGGCGACCAAAACGGCTCGACCGCACCTTCTGAATCCGCAACCATCTGACTCTCACCCGTCGCAAGGGTCCGAAGCCATAAATGGGGCTTACCCTTCTCTTTTTCAGCCGCAAAAGCCAGTAGCGAACCGTCCGGCGATAGAGCGCTGGTCTCTTTCGTCGTCCATCCCGCCGGAGCAGCAATGTCGAGCGAAACAAACGGCGGCAGTGCCGATGCCGGCCTTAGCAATGTCCACGCACCAAACGAGATCAACATCAGCGCCAACGCCCCCGCGGCGATCCACGGGATCCGAGCTTTCCAAAGCGACGTTTCCGTTTCAGGCCCTATCGCACTGACCGCCGTTGTCATCGTTGCGCCCGACGAACTCGTCGGAGCCGACAATGACTCAAGAGCAAACCCAAGGTCGCTTGCCGTCTGAAACCGCCGCTCAGGTTTCTTTTCGAGACACCGCCTAACGATCCGCTCAAGCGACGGGTTGATGTTCGGATTAGATTCCGTCATGTCCGTCGGCTCTTCTTTGACGATCGCCGACATCGTCTCAGCCAGCGATTCCTCCTGAAACGCCCGCCGGCCCGTGATCATCTCGTAAAGGATCAAACCAAAGCTGAAAATATCCGACCGATGATCTGTTTGTTGCCCTCGCACTTGTTCGGGGGACATATAACCCACCGTGCCCATAACGACGCCGGGGTTTGTGAGAGCCTTGCGCGTTGCATCTTCGTTACCAGTCTGACCGCCCGCTGACGCGCCCCGGTCGGACAGTTTGGCCAGGCCAAAGTCGAGGATCTTAATGCGATCGTCTTTTGTGATGAAAAGGTTTTCCGGCTTGAGGTCGCGATGAACGATCCCCTTCTCATGCGCCGCCGTCAATCCGCTGACGATCTGCTGGGCGTATTCGGTGACTTTTCGGAGCGGCATCGCACCTTCGTCGAGACGGGCCCTGAGTTCCCCGCCTTCGAGGAGTTCGGAGACGACATAAACGATTTCGTTCTGGGTGTCGATGTCATGGATCGCGATTATGTTCGGGTGGTTCAAGGCACCCGCCGCGCGTGCCTCCTGCTCAAATCGCGCGACGCGATCCTTATCGGCAGAAAGATCCGCCGGCAGGACCTTGATCGCCACGTCACGCCCGATCTTCGGGTCGGAGGCCCGATATACTTCTCCCATTCCGCCCACTCCGATCAGCGATCGGATCTCGTATCGGCCAATCTTCGCACCTTCGGATAAAGTCATAGATTGTTTAGACCTTCACGCATTCGCCGCGTTTGAGAAATTGCCCGTCGCCAGCCTTGCCCTTGTGTTCGCCTTTCTCGATTATGACGCGGCCTCGTGAGAGGACGGTTTCGACCTTGCCTTTGATGGTCCAGCCTTCGTAGCTCGAATAATCGACGTTCATGTGTTCGTGCTCGACGCCGAATGTCGTCTCGCCGTTCGGGTCAAAGATGACGATGTCTGCATCTGAACCGACGGCAATGGTGCCCTTCTTCGGGAACATACCGAACATCTTCGCCGCGGCTGTCGAAGTGAGTTCGACAAAGCGATTGAGCGAAATGCGGTTCTCGACAACGCCGCCGTTGTAGATGAGGGCGAGGCGATTTTCGACGCCGGGAGCTCCGTTTGGGATCTTGGTGAAATCATCGATGCCGAGCTCTTTTTGCTCCTTCATACAGAACGGGCAATGGTCAGTCGAGATAACTTGCAGGTCGTCCATCTTGAGGCCTTTCCAGAGCTCGGCACAGTTGTGTTTCTCACGCAAAGGCGGCGTCATCACATATTTCGCACCTTCCCAGTCGTCGCCGTAATCGTCGATCGAGTGAAAAAGATACTGCGGGCAAGTCTCTGCAAACGCCGGGATGCCGCGGTCTCTTGCCTGCCGCACCTGATTCAGAGCATCAGTACACGAAAGATGAACAATGTAGACTGGCGACTCTGCCATCTCGGCAATTGCGATCGCGCGATGAACGCCTTCTGCTTCGGCTATGGCTGGGCGTGTCAGAGCATGATACTTCGGAGCGGTTCGGCCGTCGGCCAAAAAGCGTTTGATGATCTCGTTGATGACGATGCCGTTCTCGGCATGCATACATATTAACCCGCCTCTTGCACCCGCCGCCGACATAGCCCGAAAGATCGTCGCGTCGTCCGCCAAAAACACGCCCGGATACGCCATGAACAGCTTGAACGACGTGATGCCCTCGTCCATCAGCTTGTACATTTCCTTCTCGTCACCGTCCTCAAACTCGGTCGTGATGAGATGAAACCCGTAGTCGATCGCCGTCTTGCCCTCGGCCTTTTTGTGCCAGGCATCGACGCCCGCGGTCATCGATTCGCCCTTCGTCTGCACCGCAAAATCAATGATCGTCGTCGTCCCGCCAAACGCCGCCGCCTGCGTGCCCGTAAAGAAATCGTCCGAAGACTGCGTCCCGCCAAACGGCAGCTCCATATGCGTATGCGGATCGATCCCGCCGGGAATTACAAGCTTCCCACTCGCATCGATGACAACATCCGCTTCAATCTCAAGTGACTTACCAATAGTCGTCACCGTCTCGCCATCAATAAAAATATCCGCCCGATAGTCGTCCACCGCAGTAACAACCCGCCCGTTTTTGATCAGTGTTTTCATCGTTTTGAGGCCCAGCCTCTTGCGTCAGAGGAACGTCGAATTCCTAGTCTAGCTTTGAATGAAGCGAGGATGCAACGCTCTGGCTGTTAGCCTTAATATCGATGATGGCTTGGCTTAATTGGAATACCGGTCGCGGATGTTCAAAAGTGAAAACGCTAGATCACAGTCTCTCGCTCAAAGAATGAGAAATGGTTCGGGCAAGGTTTAGGTTTTCTGTTTCAGGCAGATTGGAAACAACTAAGATTGATTGTGAGTGATTCGCAAAGCTTGCAACTTGTAAACCGTTTTCAACCTCACTCGTGATAGGACTTATTTGCGAATCTTTTTGCTCCAACAAGGAATCGGACTTGTCGAAAAATACAGATATGATGTTTGTGCCGTTTCTAAGAACGACATGGGTGAATTGTATGCCTTGATACTCACAGTCGTGGACGCTCAACATCTCTAATTTGTCCGAATATTTTGCCTTCAATGGTGCAAGGATCTCTTGCGAGTAAGCAGTTTTTTCAGGATAGTCGGTTTTTGACACTTTCTCCCACATCCCGAGTTTTTCTAACGCACAATCCTTGTGGTTCCCAGAGGCAAGGTGGGCTAATTCCGCTAATCTTTTTGTCACGGAATTGTCCGCAATATTTCCACCCAAATCGCCGCCGCCCCAATAAACGATCCCTAATCCAAATGCCAAAACAAGGACAGCCATCGCCGGGATCATAATCTTTGGACTTAGCCCGATTCTTGCCCAAAATCCTGAACGCATCGCCTCGTCTTTTAGAGCATATTCCAGTTTATTGTTAAAGATCGGGTCAATTTGAAAATTAGCGGCGTTGCGGCCGGCTGAGGTTATTCGCTTTCGCAAGGTCCGCCGAGCTATGAAGTCTGCTCGGCATTCGGGACAATGCTCAAGATGATGATTGACCTGATGGTTGGTTTCCACCAGCAACTCGTCACTAATATACGATTCTGAAACTTCACGAAATTCTCGGCACTGCATAGTTACCACCTCTTTATTTTTGGGCTGTCCGTCTTTGATCTCCAAATCCATGTTTGCTTGCGTAATCGGCCAACTCTATCCTCAACATCCGGCGTCCCCGCGAAAGGCGGGACATTACCGTACCCATCGGTAATTCCATTATCGAAGCGATCTCTTTGTAGGAAAGCTCTTCGATATCGGCAAGAACCAGGACGTTTCTAAACGGCTCCGGCAGTTTCCATATCGCGTCGAGTACTTCTTCGTCCGTGATCTTCTCCGGTATCGGCGGCTCGAACGGAATATTGTTTAGGATAACGTCATCTTCGTCGGCGACGATCTGCAGCTTAAGCACGCTGCGGAGGCGTCGGACATTGTGCACGTAAAGTATGCGCATTAGCCACGCTTTGCAGTTCGTCCCCATTTCGTACAAATGGAACGACCGCAAGGCTTGAAACATCGTTTCCTGAACCAGGTCTTCGGCTTCGGCAGGATTCCGCGTCAGCCACATTGCTGTCCGGTACAGATCATTACGAAACGGCATGGCCTCGGATTCGAAATTCCGCCACGTGTCCTCTTTGCTTTCCAGCCACTTTATTCCAAGCATTTATTAACAATACCTCAGACGAAAATCATCTGCCCTGACCGTACGATTCAATTCTCGATCAAATTTATTTCCAAATCTGAACATTTTCATTTTATTTCTTAGCAGGGAATATTAACGTCCAGAAAGGTCATTTCCCCGACGAACACCGAATAATTTGGTTTGTTCAAGGGAAATATTAATTTTGATCAGGAGATATATCTATGAAAACGAAGAGATTCTTTACCGCGGCAATTTCAATTGCCCTAATTTTGACGGCCGCTTCGGTCAGCTCGTTTGCAGTCACAACCTCTAAGAGCAAAGGCTTGAAAGCCGCTTCGGCGAAAACAAAACCGCGTGTCGTCATTATACGAGCCGACTGGTGTGGCGCTTGCCAAAAGCTCGAACCGACCATGATGGGTCTCATGGAAGAGTACGGCGGAAAGCTTGACTTTGTAATGCTCGACGTCACTAACGACGAAACTACGGCTCAGGCGGCTGCAAAGGCAAGATCACTCGGCCTCAGCGCATTCTTCGAGGCCAATAAGAAGATGACTTCGACCGTTGCCATCTTCAAAGGCAAGAAGTCCGTGTTCAAAACCGCTAAGAACTTCAACAAGGCTGATTACGTGGCCGCCTTCGAAAAGGCGATCAAATAACCAGAACTGACTTTGCCGGAATGAAGTTCATTTCGGTGATAGCGGGGAGAGTGCCGGGCTTTTCAGCCGGAAGGGGTATGCGCGGCCTGACACTCTCCTCGCGCTAATTATTATGGAAAACCTAGCCAGCAATCTTCAGACATATCTCGCCGGCAACTCTTTGCTTGCTTTACCTGCGGCATTTGTCGCCGGTCTGCTGATCAGCTTTACGCCGTGCGTTTATCCGATCATTCCGATACAGCTCGGTTTTATCGGTGGTCAAACCGCAAATGCCAATTCAGAAGACAAGGCAAGGTTCAGCCTTCGCGGATTCAAGCTTTCAGTTCTGTTCGTTATCGGAATGGCAGCGGTGTACGCGGCACTTGGGGCGTTCGCGGCGTTGACAGGAACACTGTTCGGCTCATGGACATCAAGTCCGTGGACATACATCGTCGTCGGCAACGTCATTTTGATTCTTGCCCTCTCGATGTTCGATGTTTTTCAGATCCAAGCCCCGCAGTTTTTGATGAAACTAAATCCGAAAACGAAAGGCAATGGCTATGTGTCCGCCGTTCTCGTCGGAGCGGTTTCAGGGTTAGTGGTCGGACCATGCACAGCACCGGCTTTGGGGGCGACGCTCGCTTACGTGGGCACGCAGGGCAATGTAGTTTTCGGCACCGTCGTGCTATTCGTATTTGCGATCGGCATGGGAACGCTGATGATAGTTTTAGGAACATTCAGCGGAGCGATGTCGTTGTTGCCGCGTTCAGGCGGTTGGATGGTAAAGGTCAAGACGGCCTTTGGGGTCGTTATGTTGATTCTTGCTCAATACCTGTTCGTTCAGGCGGGCATGAGGTTTATTTGAGGTATTTATGAAAATCGAAACCGCTCTTGGTAAGTTCTTTGTCATCTAGCTCCTATAGTGGATGCAGATCTAAAGATCGTGACCATGCGGCGTCGCTCGGGCGTCTCAACGTAGGCTGAGATGCAAAACTCGTATAGATACGGAGGAATTATGAAGGTAAAACTGTTGTCGGGAAGTATTGGGGGAGTCGTTGCCGGAATGCTTTTCGGCATGATGATGCAGATGATGAATGCGCCGACGCCTGATGGAAAAGAAATGCCAATGATGGCGATGGTCGCGATGGTCGTTGGGTCGTCGAGTATTGTCGCCGGTTGGATTTACCATCTTTTTAACAGCATGGTCATCGGTGCGATCTTCGGTGTGGTGCTCGGCAATCGTGTGGCATCCTTCGTCAGTGGCGTCGGACTAGGAGCTCTCTACGGAATGGTTTGGTGGATACTCGGAGCGTTGATACTTATGCCGGTTCTTCTCGGAATGAGTCCGTTTGCCCCATTGATGATGCCGCCTATGCGAATGGTCGCAATGGGAAGCTTGATGGGACACTTGATCTTCGGCTCAGTGTTAGGAGGTGTGTTCAGCATTCTAAGGTCGCGTGTACATTCCTATTGTGAGTTACCCGGCGAGCAGTGAGAAGAATTTGAGGTAAATTATGAAATGTATATCTTGTAGCCCCTGTATTTTTAGTAAAATTGCGCTGCTAATCGGACTTGTCGTCGCCTATTTTGGAGGATGCACTATTGCCAGCCAGAAAACTTCGAGCCCGCCTTCGGTTGGTCAGCAGCAGACAGAAATCAAACGCGGAACCGCTATCGGTGATATCGCTCCCGATTTCGATCTGGCAAAATTTGATGGCGGGAACATCTCACTCAAGGAACTTGAAGGCAGTCCCGCAGTCCTCGTGTTTTGGACCGCGTGGTGCCCCGTCTGTAAAGAGGAAGCCCCACATGTCAACAAACTCGCCGCCGAGTTCGAAGCCAAAGGAGTAAAGGTTGTCGGCATCAACATCGGCGAAAGCGATGCCCGCGTTGCCGAAGGCATAAAGGATTTTGGCATAGAATACACAGTCGCCATAGACAAAGACACTTCAGTGGCGAAGAGCTACAAAGTTGTCGGAACGCCAACCGTTGTGTTCCTGGACAAAAAAGGTTCGGTTCAATATTTCGGAAACGAGGTTCCGAAAGATTACCCCGATCGTCTAAACAAGATAATCGGAAGCTAACACCGCACAATGGTTCTCATCCGTAAACCCGCCCCGTCACCTTGCCGTAACAAAGAGCATCTTTTGCGTTTCGTGAAAGATGCTCCCTTCATTTGAAACCTGTAAACGGTGAATTTTTTTACTTGACTCTGGACTTAACTCAAGGGTGTAGAATCAGAAAGTATGGGAAATTCATCTCTGCAAATCGGCGAAATTGCGGCCCGTTCAGGTGTCAGCGTTGATACTGTTCGTTACTACGAACGGTTGAAATTAGTGCCTCCCGCTCCGCGCTCAAGCTCCGGCTATCGCATTTTTTCGACGAAAGCCATCGAACAAATAAGGTTCATCAAGCAGGCTCAGGAGCTTGGGTTTTCGCTTGATGAGATAAAGGGACTTTTAACGACCGGAGGCGCGAAAGAATGCCGACAGGTAAGAGATCTTCTCCGTCGTAAACTTTGCGAAATGGACGAACAGATCAAAAAGCTGAAAGCGTTCCGAAAAATCTTGGCGGGCCATTTATACGATTGTGATGATGAATTCGAAAGGAAAGGACAGGACGCACAATGTCCGGTTCTTTTTGAGATCGAGAAATAAGCTATATGAGGACAAACATTATGTACAAAGAATCAGGTGAAAAAGTATTCTTGGGAGGCGCGGTCGTCGCGGCGGTGGCTGCAAGCCTCTGCTGTATTTTGCCGGTTGTGGCGATCGCATTCGGTCTTGGCGCGTTCGGCATCGCGTCGGTTTTTGAGTCGCTTCGGCCATACATGTTGGTTGTGGTTACTGCGGCATTGGCCTTTAGTTTTTACCGAATATATTTTCGCCGCGAAGAGTGCGGTGAAGGCCAGGCTTGCTCAACGAAACCGATGGGCCGTTTCAATCAAATCGCATTGTGGGTCGCAACCGTCGCTGTCGTCGGCATCGCCGCTTTTCCATATTATTCGGGGGCGATCATTTCAGCTTTGGATCGACAACAACCGCAGGTCGCGGAACCAAATCAAATGGTAATCGCCGGCGAGAACAAAACCTACAATCTCGATACTCAAAACAGCGAGGAAACTGCCTTTAGCGAGAGCGAAGTGCAAACCCTAAAGACGTTAGTCATCGCGGTCGAAGGAATGACCTGTGAGGGCTGCGCGTCGCACATCAATATCGCTCTTAAAAGAATCAAAGGCGTGATCTCCGCCGAGGCAAATTACCGCGAGAAGAATGTCAAAGTTGTCTATAACCCGAAGCTGGTCGTAGTCGAACGCATAAAACAGGGAATACGCGACGCAGGTTATAACCCGCAGTAAAGGAAGAAAGGCTGAATTATTATGGAAAACATTGAGAACAACATCATATTTGAATCAGAAATAACCTGCCCGGAATGCGGCCATAAACGGATCGAGACGATGCCGACGGATTCGTGTCAGTTCTTTTATGAATGTAATGAGTGCAAAACGGTTTTGCGACCAAAAGCGGGTGATTGCTGCGTTTATTGCAGCTATGGTTCTGCGAAATGCCCGTCGATACAGTTGAAAAGCGACGCGAACCAGAAAGCAGAAGGCTGTTGTTAGAAAGGCTTACAAAATAGCTATGTTAGGCAATGACCATCCAGATTGACGGTGGGTTCGGGAGGCCCTCGGTATCCAGTTTCCACTTTTTGGTCCGGTATTCTTATGTTCCGCCAAACGGCAGCTCCATATGCGTATGCGGATCGATCCCGCCCGGGATCACCAGCCTCCCCGACGCGTCCAGCACAACATCCGCCTCCATATCCAGCCGCTTGCCAATAGTCATCACCGTCTCGCCGTCAATAAAAATATCCGCCCGATAGTCGTCCACCGCAGTAACCACTCGCCCGTTTTTTATCAGTGTTTTCATCGTCTTAATACCTTTCTTTTAGCGTGAGTGGAATGTCGTTGTCCTAGTCTATCGTTGAGTGAAGCGTGGTTGCAACCGCCTACGATTTCTTTCAAATTTATCTTCTATTAATCTAATTTGTCGTAAACTCAGTCCATGAGAGTTCTTCTCGTCGAGGATGACATTCGGATCGCGGCTTTTGTGGTGAAAGGTCTTCGCGAAAATTCGTATGCGGTCGATATTGCATCAGACGGGGACGAAGCGACTTACATGGCTTCAATAAATAGCTACGACCTTTTTATCCTCGACATCAATTTGCCTAAGAAGGATGGTTTCGATGTTTGTCGCGAGCTTCGCGAAAATGGTAGTAAACAACCAGTTCTTATGCTTACTGCTCGCGATGCTATTGACGACAGAATTTCGGGCCTTGATATTGGTGCGGACGATTATCTGACAAAGCCTTTTGAGTTTCGCGAGCTTCTTGCACGGTTGCGCGCGTTGCTGCGGCGACAAAATGAGATACGCTCGCCACAAATTGTTATCGCTGATCTCCAAATCGACACGATGTCCCGAACGGTTCAAAGAGCCGGAAAACAGATCGAGCTAACGACGAAAGAATATTCACTCATCGAGTTTCTGGCGATCAACAAAGGTAAAGTAGTTGGACGCGAAGAAATTTCAGAGCATGTTTGGGACGATTCATTCGATCCGTTTTCCAATCTCATTGAGGTCTATATTAAACGCCTCAGAACCAAACTTGACGAAGGTTATGATGTTCAGCTTATTCAAACCCGTCGCGGCTCAGGTTACATTTTGAACGATGATTAGCTCAATCCGCGTAAAACTCACGCTTTTTTATATCTGCGTTTTGGCGTTTATCGTTGGCGCTTTCGCATTGATTACTTATTCGTCGTTTGTAAGTGTCTTGCGTCAGGAAACGGATGAGAATCTGACGGAGATGGCCCAAACTCTCTCTGCGTCGATCAAGGCAGAACAAAACGACGGCGAAACTCTACGAAAACCCGATGAAATTGTCATAGAATCTCTTGGCGAGTTTCGGTTTCGCGATTACCAATTTGCAGTCTTTACAAACGACGACAGATTTATCGCGTCCACAACGGAAAACAAACTTCCGTCCGATTTATCGTCAATAGACAAGGAGAAGTTCGGCGATGTTTCTATCAAAGGCACACTGTTCCGAACTTATGTTTTGCCGTTTCATGTTGAAAATCACAACTACAAACTCTACGTCTTTCACTCACTCGAAGATGAGATAGCCCTCGATGCTCGAATCCGCCGAACATTTTATTTGATCGCTCCATTGCTTTTGCTGTTCGCTGGCCTCGGCGGTTATTTTCTGGTGGGCGAAAGTTTGAGACCGATTGCCGCAATCGGTGACCGGGCTAAACAAATCTCTGCCGCAAATCTGCACGAGCGTCTTCCAATTGCCAATGCCAAAGACGAGATCGGCAACCTCGCCATAGTCTTTAACGAATTGTTAGATCGTTTAGACGTTGAGTTTGATCGTCAACGGCGATTTATGGCCGACGCGTCACACGAACTGCGAACGCCGCTCGCGATCATTCGTGGAGAATCTGAAGTTGCATTGTCAAAAGACAGCCGCAGCTCAACCGATTATCAGGAATCTCTTCAAGTCGTGAACGATGAGAGCAAGCGTCTCTCAAAGATCGTCGAAGACCTTTTCACGCTTGCCAGAGCCGATTCAGGACAACTAAAGGCAAATCTCGACAATTTATACCTTGACGAACTTGTTTCCGACTGCGTTCGCCTGATCCGAACCCTCGCCGATAAGAGAAATTCGACCATCGAGTTTGAGGGCAAAGAAACACAGATCAAAGGCGACGAGGCTCTTTTGCGCCGTTTGTTCCTCAATCTCTTGGACAATGCTGTGAAATACAACCATGACGGCGGTTCGATCAAGATCAATGTCGCAGCAAACAGAGTAACCATTTCCAACACCGGCGACGAGATTCCCGAGGATCAGCAAAAATCAATTTTCGATCGCTTCTACCGTGTTGAAAAATCCCGAACACAACTGAACGACACAATGATGAGCGGTGCGGGCCTCGGCCTGTCGATCGCGAAACATATCACCGAACTTCACAACGCAGAGCTTAAATATTCCCGTTCTGACAACGGCGAAAACATTTTCTTAATCACTTTTCCTCGGTAACATTTAGCGATATTCTAATAATTCCAAGATATGAAAGAGCAAAACATTAGAGAAATTGCAGTTCGTTTTCTGAAAAAAGAATGGACGGACGTTACTGATCTTGAAAAGCGTATAGTGCAGAAAGTAGCCGAGAGGAGTCTGGTTGCAAAAGGTCCCATTGATACAACCTTAGATGATCGAACATTTGGCCAAAGGCTTGCCGACAGGGTTGCGTCGTTTGGTGGTTCGTGGACGTTTATTATTATTTTCGGTTGTCTTCTTCTTTTTTGGGCCTCTATGAATACGTTCGTGTTGGCTCATTATGGTGACGATTTCGATCCGTACCCGTATATTTTGCTCAACCTGTTTCTTTCTATGCTGGCATCTATTCAGGCACCGATAATTATGATGTCGCAAAATCGTCAAGCCGCTAAAGATCGACTTGATGCCACGCACGATTACGAGGTCAATCTCAAATCTGAGATCGAAATCATCAGCTTGCATGAAAAACTTGACGATCTCCGTGAGCAGAAGTGGCTTGATCTGGTCGCGATGCAGCAACGACAGATTGAACTTTTAGAAAAGCTATTGAGTGAGAAAGCAGATTGAACTATGCGGTCGGATAATCTTGTAATCCATGCGCCCTGCGTTTTGTTGATCGCGCTTTTATGGGGTTTCTGCTCTCCGAAATGTTTTGGCCAACAAACCCCAACTCCTTCACCAGCACCATCGCCCACGCCAAAAAAAGAGAGTGAAGCGAAAAAGCTTGAGAAAGACTTTGAGGAGATACTTCGGATCAAGCACCGTCGTCCTTCTGTTTCAAATCCGGCAGATTTTAATACACCCGGAGTTTTACAGGTGGAATACGGTTATGGCGGATATTTTCGCGGCAATGGTTTTCGGTCGCAACAGGCAGGCACACTTACCATATCCTATGCTGCAACTGAAAGGATCGGATTTGAATTCGACTTTGACACAGTTTCATCACAACGCGACCTTCAGTTATTTCGCACTACCGGCGTAGGCGATTCCCGCCTCGGTGTTCAGCTTGACATTGCAGATGAAACAAATAGATTGCCTTCATTTGCCGTTTCATATTTTGCAAAACTGCCTACCGCGAGTGTCAGAAAGGATCTTGGCACAGGCAGGGTCGATCATGCTTTCTCTCTGCTTTTCAGTAAGAAGGTCGGAAAACTCGATGTTGATTTCAATTCCGGTCTGCTCATTATCGGAAAGCAAGGTGAGAAAGGAAGCGTCACCGGCGGGCAAGTCGCGTTCGGCGTTTCGCGTGACTTGACCGAGAAAGTAAATTTCCAAGCCGAGATCTTTGGTGAAACAAAGGATGCTGACGAACCGCAAGGCTTCTTTTCAGGCGGTATATTTACTTACCAGCTAAGCAAAAAAGCCAGTTTTAATGCCGGACTTAAATTTGGGTTGACGCCAGCCTCACCGCGATTCGGGCTTACTTTTGGCATCGCTTATCAGATATCGAATCGTAAGCTTCCCGTCAATGTCACAGGTCTAAAATAGAGTTTTCAGTTAAGAGCCGGCGTTTGAATTCGGCCGGCGGGATGTTCCCCAACGATCTGTGGGGACGTTCTTCGTTATAGCTGAGCATCCAGGCCCAGCTCAGGTCTCGCACCTGCGAGAGATTTGAGAAGATGTGCGGATCGAGCACCTCTTCTCGATAGCTGCGGTTGAACCTCTCGATGTAAGCATTCTGGTTCGGCTTTCCAGGCTCGATGTAATTGATCTTCACTTCATTTTCACTGCACCAGTCGGCAAAGACATGAGCGGTCATTTCGGGTCCGTTATCGACTCTGATCGCAGATGGCAGCCCTCGATCTGATTTGAGCTGCTCCAGTACCCGCACCAACCGGACTGCAGTGATCGACGTATCGACAACAATGTCTAGGGCCTCGCGAACGCCCTCGTCGATGATATTCAGGACACGGAATCGTGTGCCCGAATACAGCGTATCGCTCACAAAATCGAACGACCAACTGCTGTTGATCTGGGCGGGAACGTCCAGCGATGCCGGGTTCCGCTCGGGCAGCCTTCGCTTTGTCCGCCTTTTCAGGTTGAGCTTCATCGCCTTATATATCCGCCAAACTCGCTTGTGGTTCCATTTGTGGCCCAGATTCCGCAGCCGGTAGAAACACATCCAAAAGCCCCAACGGCTGTGCTTCGCGATCAGGTCATTAAGGGCCGCGATCACCGGAGCATCCCTTTTATCCACTTCTTTTTTCCTGTCTCCGCGGTACCACGCCCGTCGCGAAAGTCCTGCCGCCAGACACGCCCGAGCTACCGACAGCAGCCAGATCTTTGTCAAAAACTCCACCGCCCATCGCCGCATATCCGGCGTTAGAGCTTTCCCAGCAGATCCTTTATCGCCATGTTCTCCAGCGCCAGGTTTGCGTACATCTTCTTCAAACGGCTGTTCTCCTCTTCAAGCTCCTTCATCCGCTTCAGATCCGACGCCTCCAGCCCGCCGTACTTCGACTTCCATTGATAGTACGTCGCATTACTGATCCCGTGCTCCCGGCAGATCTCCGCCACCGCTCGACCAGCTTCTCCTTCCTTCAAGATCGCTACCACTTGCGTCTCACTAAATCTGCTCCTCTTCATCTGTTCTCCTCCATCTCCTATGATGTCAGAAAACTCTACTTTTCAACTGTGCACTTTTAAGGGAAGCTTACGGAATCCTTTCAAAAAATAGTTAGAATATATTCTGCGTTAATCTTCTGTTTATTTTCATTTGGTTATTCTGTTCGTGAACTCGCGACAATGGCGAGTAATTTACGAAGGAGATAATTAAATGAACACTCGATCAATTACAACATTCGCACTCTTTTCTTTTCTGATACTCGGTGTTTTCGCGGCTTCATCCGTTTCTGCCCAAGAGAACGAACGCGGCGAAAAGAACGAACGCGGCGAACGTGAAAGCAAGGCAAGCACCAAACTTGCCAAGAAAGCAAAGATCACACTTGAACAGGCCCGCGAGATCGCCATGCGCGAGGACAGCGGAACCGTGGAGAGCGGGCATCTCGAAAAGGAAAAGGGCAGGCTCATTTATTCCTTTGACATCCGCAATGCCAAAGGAACGATCACCGAGGTTTGGGTCGATGCCAAATCCGGAAAGGTCGTTCACAAATCAGAGGAAAATGCCGAAGCCGAAGCAAAAGAAAAAGCTGCGGACATGAAGAAGAAAGGCAAGAACTAACAACACGGACAACCTGCAACAACACGGAAGGCGACTGACAAGAGTTGCTCGCCTTCTTTTACAAAAATGTGAGATTTGACGTACGAACAAATCTTTTCGAGGGTATATGAATACGGAAACAAAAGAATTCTTAAGTAAAGTCCCGGCTGTTACATTTGGGTTTTGGGTAATTAAGATCTTCGCCACAACGCTCGGCGAGACGGGCGGTAACGCCGTTTCTCGTACCTTAGGTCTGGGCTACTTTGTCGGAACGCTTATCTTCTTAGTGCCGCTGCTGCTAATCGTCGCGGCTCAGATCAGGGCAAAAGGCTTTCATCCTTTTCTGTATTGGGGAACGATAGCTCTGACAACGCTTATTGGAACAACGCTCGCCGATTTCTTTACACGGTCTATCGGTATCGGGTACGCAGGCGGTTCGTTGGTGCTATTTGCTTTCGTACTTATCACACTTGGTCTCTGGTATTGGTTGCTCGGATCGATCGACATCAAAACAGTAGTTGAGCCGAAAGCTGAACTATTTTACTGGTCAACAATATTGTTCTCACAAACCCTCGGTACGGCCTTAGGTGACTGGCTTGCCGACGGTGCACTCGGATTTAATGGAAGCGCTCTGTTGATTGCCGGAGTGTTAGGCGGGCTTGCTATACTTTACTACTTTACCAAGGTGTCGCATGTCCTGTTGTTTTGGGCGGCTTTTATTCTTACACGTCCGCTTGGTGCCACACTTGCAAATTCGCTTGACAAGCCTGTTGAGCAGGGCGGGCTCGACATAAATGACATTACGATCACCATAGTTCTCGCCGTTGTGATGCTATTTCTACTTGTGATCATTCCGCAGCGATCCGGCGACCATTGAACGACCGCTATCTGGAGGAAAAAATGAATAGAGAAACCAAAGAACTCATCAGCAAAGTTCCGCACGTGACCTTGCTATTTTGGATCATAAAGATATTCGCCACGACACTCGGCGAAACTGGTGGCGATGCACTTTCGATGTCGCTCGATCTTGGCTATCTGCTAAGCACGGGAATTTTCGCATTGATCTTTATCGCGGCTGTTGCGGTTCAGATAAAGGCGACGAAGTTTCATCCTTATCTTTATTGGCTGACAATCGTTGCGACAACAACGGTCGGCACGACAATGGCCGATTACGCAACACGCGATATGGGCATTGGCTACACAGGAGGTTCGGCTATATTGCTCGTCTGCGTAGTTGCATCGCTATTTATCTGGCGTTTGGTGACGGGAACTGTCTCCGTCGAAAGCGTCAGTACGCCAAAGGTCGAGATATTTTATTGGGTGACGATCATGTTTTCGCAAACATTAGGAACTGCGCTTGGCGACTGGTTCGCCGACAGCCTCGATCTCGGCTATCTCGCCGCCGCCGCAGTTTTTGGAGCCGCTTTGCTCATCACATATTTGCTCTACCGCTTTACAAACGTATCGCGTGTCCTACTTTTCTGGATAGCTTTCATTCTAACGAGACCACTCGGCGCCGTCGTCGGCGACTTCCTAGACAAACCCCTCGACCACGGCGGATTAAACCTAAGCCGCTTCACAGCATCGGCCGTTCTGCTCACCCTGATCGTCGCTTTTATCTACATATTTCCACAGAAACCTGCGGAGAAGGCACATTGAGGACAATGGCTCTTTATTGACACAACCTACCGTGTGTGTTAACTTTCCGTTGTTCACCTAATCAATTGAACCTAATTTCCGACGGCCGCTTTTTAGCTTTTTTGTTGTCCGAAAAGACGCAAAAGGAGTGTATAAAAGTCATGGCTGAGACTGGTCACATCAAAAATATTGAGATTTTCGAGGTTATGATCTCGGCTTGTAACGGGTATGGTTCGGCTTATAATCCGAACAACTCGGCGCTCAATATTTCGGCTTTGCAGACGGCTCTGGCGGCGGGAAATGCGGGGATTGATGGTGTGACGACGGGTTTGATCCCGTGGAAAGTTAAGGTCAATGTTCGTGAGAACGAGTACGCGGGCGTTGGCAAGCTTTCGACGAAGATGGCGGCCAGTTTTGCGGCTTCGCCGGGCAGCTATACTAACTATCCTAACGCAGCAATGGGCGTTAGGCTGAAGATGCGCGCGTGGCGGGCAGCGGCCCCCAGATCACCCCGGCGGAGCGCTTCTCTAACGTCGTCCAGCTTATAGGCCTCTTCTAGACTTAGATACGGCGACCATTCATCATCGGTCTCACTAAGCTCTACCTCTACCTCAGCGGCATACTCGCCCTCGTGTATCAGTTTTGTACGAATTACTTTTTTCATTGCTTCCTCCTCAGAAGATCATTTTCCCATAAATTGGGGTCGGGGCGATAGGCGGTTATCAGCACGGTGGGTTTGGGAGGCCCTCGGTATCCAGTTTCCACTTTTTGGTCCGGTATTCTTATGTTCCGCCAAACGGCAGCTCCATATGCGTATGCGGATCGATCCCGCCGGGAATTACAAGCTTTCCACTCGCATCGATGACAACCTCGGCTTCAATCTCAAGCGATTTCCCGATCGTCGCCACTGCCTCGCCGTCAATAAAAATATCCGCCCGATAGTCGTCCACCGCAGTAACCACTCGCCCGTTTTTGATAAGAACTTTCACTTATATTCTATGGATTTAGCTAATACGAACCTCGAACTGCGACATTCGAGACACGACCTGCGAGTGTCGAGACACGACCTGCGGGAACCGAACCGCGACCTGCGGATTCCTATTTTCCGGCTTTGACGATACTAAGACGGGTCACCTGACGAACCCAGCGGGCGGCGCGTTTGTCAGAATCGTTGACTATCTGAAAACTGCGAGCGTTTTCTGGCAATTCCTTGCCGTCGCGTTTGTCGGCGAGAACAACGAGTTTGTCCGTGAACCCCGCATCAAGCTCTGCAAGGGCGTAAACGGCTTTGTAACCGTCGGCAGCCTCAACGAGCAGATATTCATTCATCCTCTTGCCGCGAAGATTTTCGCCGAACTCGACACCGCCGAGCTTCAGCACGTCGGATAAAAGTACCCCTTCAAAGCTCGCGTCCTTTCCGTGGTCAGAAGCCTTTATCGTTACGCGTTTTAGTTTCGCAAACTCGACCTTGCCAACCGTTGTCTGCTTGCCAAGGTTATCGACCACAACATTCTGCGCCGATGCGACAACGACCGGCATCATTATGGCCAAACCTATCACACCAATCTTTAAAAATCTTTTCATACGGATCACCTACTTCTCCTTATACCCAATAGCAAATGTCTAACAAAGAGCCAAGCCCGCGTCCAGGGCTTTGATCAGTTCGTCCACTGTGTCTTTGGACGAATTTAGCATGAGACCGGTGCGGATGACGTTGCCGTAGAGGCCGCCTTTGCCGATGAGGACGCCCTGGCGTTTGGTTTCTTCGAAGACGCGAAGGACGAGGTCGGGGGCAGGTTCCTTTGTTTGGCGGTCCTTGACGAGCTCGATGCCCTGCATCAGGCCCATGCCGCGAACGTCGCCGATACAGGCATATTTTTCCTGTAATTTGAGCAGCTCATTATGAAAATAATCGCCGACGACGCGGGCATTTGTGCGGAGGTCGTCTTGCTCGATGACGTTTATTACCGCGAGTGCGACCGCGGACGAGACAGGATTGCCGCCGAATGTCGAGAACGTCAGTCCCGGGAACGCGTCGGCGACTTCCGGCGTCGCGATCGTCCAACCTATCGGCACGCCGTTGCCCATGCCTTTTGCAGATGTCATTATGTCAGGCTCGACGCCCCAATGTTCGATGCCAAACCATTTATCGCCCGTGCGTCCCCAAGCGGCTTGTACTTCGTCGGAGATGAACAATCCGCCGTGGCGTCGAACGATCTCGGCGACGCGCGGGAAATATTCCTTTGGCGGAATGATAAAACCGCCCACGCCGAGAATCGTCTCCGCGATCATCCCGGCGATCTTGCCTGTGGTGGTCGTTTTGATGAGTTCCTCGACGTCATCTGCACAAGCAACGCCGCATGAAGGGTATTCCAGCTTGAACGGACAGCGATAACAGTAGGGCGCATGAGCATGAACAACACCTGCGACT
Organism: Acidobacteriota bacterium; assembly: GCA_016700075.1. Lineage (NCBI taxonomy): Bacteria > Pseudomonadati > Acidobacteriota > Acidobacteriota bacterium. The sequence goes on from CP065000.1 coordinate 1,434,020, forward strand.
TGCGACGCGATCGGCTTCCAGCTCGAATGCCCGATCGTCGATAAAGCGGTCGCCGATCGTCCTGCGTACGAATGTCGCAAAGCGATAACCTCGTTGTTGCCGGTCGCGATCTTCGCGGCAAGCACGGCGGTATCGTCGGCCTCGGTGCCGCTGTTGGTGAAGAACGATTTCTTCAAATTCCCCGGCGTGATCTCGGCAAGTTTTTCAGCCAGATCGCCCTGCGGCCCGTTCGCATAGAGCGTGGACATATGTGCGATCTTGTCCACCTGATCCTTCCACGCCGCGTTTACGCGCGGATTCGCATGCCCGACGCTGACGGTCAGCACGCCGCCGAAAGCATCGAGATACTCGTTGCCCTGATCATCCCAAACCCGTTCGCCCTCTCCACGAACGAGGGCGATCGGGTCCTGATAATAGGTCGCGACCGCGGGGAAAAGAAATTCCTTGTGCTTTCTGACTGCATCAGAAACTGTCGATCTTTTTTCGGGTTGTGTCATAGGTTGAAATCGCAAGAGAATGCCTAGTTTCCGCATATATTACGACAGTTTGGCTAAAAATGTGCACTTGTTTGCACTATTCATCAATTGACCAAATGCCGAAATTGAAATAATCTTTTGCTATTCCAAGAATACATCGAAGGAGATACCTAATGTCCGCATCCCGTTTACTCAGGTTTTTCTGTATTTCATTGGCAATTATCGCCGGCCTCTCGGCTGTGTCAAAAGCTCAGGATGCAGCTGCATTGTATTCAGACCTCAAGGCCTTTCAGCTGAATCTTTCCAAGGGCGATGTGTCAAATTACAAACTGACGCGCGACCGTGCAGAGATCACTCTTTCGGGCGCCATCCATCTTTCTAGGTCGGCTGATGGACGCGTGACCGGGGCGGTTTTCAACGGCACGGGCAATTTTAAACTGGAGGTTCCGCCAATCGATTTCGAGGCAGCGAATATAAAGCGCCTGTTGGGCGTTACCGATTTCATTGATTCGGATTTCAAAACGGCTGTATTTCGATTTACTGATGGAGCCTTTGAGGACCTGGTCGAACAAGCGGCTACGGGCTCGGCGACTGCGAACGCCCAGTCGATGGCGAACGAGATAAATGCACGAATTCTCAAGGAAACCGGTGCCAATCTCGCCGCCAGGCTTGCTCTATCTACCCTGAATAACGAAAATCCCGGGTTCTTCTTTGCACATTTCGACGGCGGGAAACGCGGACGTTTTAGTTACGTTCTCGACCCTCACAATCGTATCCCGACGCACAATTTCAACATTAACGCGGGCGAAGAAGGCCTCGTCTTCAAATACGACACTAGCTCCCGCGGCAACGACGTTTGGACTGCGTTTCATTCGATGGCTGACTATGAGCGCGGCAGTTCGGATTACGCCGACAAGAACGACATTGTGGATGTCACGCATTATGAAATGAACGTCGATCTGCGGCAGGTGCGCAACAAGATCGGCCTCGAAACCCGCGTGGATATGAAGGCCTTGAAAGACGGAGCACGTGCGATACCTTTTCAGATCGGCGAATCACTTGGCGAATGGGACGATATGCGTTTGAAAAAGCAGATGCGACTTAAGTCTGCGTCGATCGGCGCCACTCCGATCGATTTTGTTCAGGAAGACTGGGAAGGCGGACTCACGCTTTTTCTGAAAGAACCGACGCAGGCCGGTGTGAATCTCTCTGTTGACCTCGCCTTCGAGGGCGATTTTATGACGCAGCCGAGCATGCTGCCGGATTGCAGCTATCCCCGCGATAACGCAGCCTGGTATCCGCGGCACGGGTATCTGGACCGCGCAACATACAATTTCACCTACACCCACGGCCGCAGATCAAAGGTCGCCAGCACCGGCAAGCGGACTTCCGAAGAGGCCGATCCCGCTAATAAGGACCATTTCATCACTAAGTACACTATGAACCAGCCCGTTGCGCTGGCGACGTTCGCCGTCGGACCATTTGAACGCCACAGCGATCAGATCAAGTGGGATAACGGCGACCCGCCAATACCATTGGAATTCAATTCTGTTTCGGGCGGCGTTATGGCCATCAAAGAAAGTTTCATTTTGGCCGAACTGAACAACTCGATCCGGTATTTTCAGGAGACTTTCGGAAATTATCCTTACGAGACCTACGGTGCGTTGGTGCACCCATACGGCTTTGGGCAGGGATTCGCAACTATGCTTGCCATACCGCCGACGGACCGCGCCAGCAAATACACCTACGAATTCATCGCCCACGAAACCGCTCATCAATGGTGGGGCAACATCGTCGCTTGGCGTTCGTATCGCGATCAATGGCTCAGTGAAGGTTTTGCTGAATATTCGGGCGTGCTCTATACGCAGGCACGTTCGGGCATTAAGGACGCAAACGACCTGCTCGACGACAAGCGCCGTTCGCTCCGTGAACCGCCGAGGACGCGAACCGGGATTGGCAGAGGTAAGCTAGTTGATGTAGGCCCGATGACGTTAGGGCATCGGCTCGAAACCCGACAAACCCGCGGGGCATACAGCACACTCGTTTACAATAAGGGTGCTCTGGTACTGCGAATGCTTCACTTCCTGCTGACCGATCCGCAAACAGGCGATGGAAAGGCGTTCTTCAATATGATGAAAGATTTCGTTGGCCGTTATCGTAACAAAGCCGCAACGACCGATGATTTCCGAATGGTCGCCGGTGAGCATTTCGCACGTTCACCTATCGGCCGCCGCTACAATGCCGGCAACCTGGATTGGTTTTTCAGACAGTGGGTCGAGGAAACCTATTTGCCTTCTTACCGCCTCGAATATCAGATAAACCCAAATCCCGAAGGCGGAGTTATTGTCGCCGGCACGGTGCATCAGGAAAATGTGGGCGAAAAATGGTTCATGCCGCTGCCGATAATCTTCAAATTCGGCGGAAATCGCTCGGCTTCCGGCACCATCGCTGCATACGAGGCGAAGAATACGTTTTCTATCAAGCTGCCCGAAAAACCGCAGTCGATCGAATTCGACCCTGACCGCTGGGTGCTGTCAGAAAAGACAACCGCAAAATAACGGTCTGGCTTCTTAGTATAAGTTTCCTTCGCGCTTGCGCCCCGTGTGATCGACATAAACGACCTTCATTTCACTGTAAAATTCGAGCGAAGCGGAGCCTTGTTCTCGCGGGCCGATGCCGGTGGCTTTGATGCCGCCGAATGGAATATGAGCTTCGCCGCCAGTTGTCGGTGAATTGACGTGCGTCATTCCCGATTCGATCTCGTTGATGAACTGCGTGATCGTGTTGTAATCGTTCGAGAAGATCGACGACGACAGGCCGTATTCGCAGTCGTTCGCGACCGCAATCGCTTCCTCGAAACTGTCAACGCGCATTATCCCGAGCACAGGCCCGAATATCTCTTCGCGGGCGATCCGCATATCGGGCGTTACGTTGTCGAAAACGGTCGGTTCGACGAAATAGCCGTTCTCCAGCCCTTCGCCGTCAGCCTTGTTGCCGCCGCAAAGCAGCTTCGCGCCGTCCTCGCGGCCGATGTCGATGTATTTTAGAACGGTGTTGAACTGCGATTCATCGACCGAAGGCCCGATCTCGCTTGATTCGTCAACGCCAGGTCCAAGCCGATACGCCTTTGCACGCTCGACGATCTTTTCGACAAAAGGTTCGGCGATGCTGCCGACAACGATCGCACGCGACGTTGCCGTGCACCTCTGCCCCGTCGAACCGAAAGCTCCAGCCGCCGTGTGTTCGACCGCGAGGTCCAGGTCGCAGTCCGGCATTATGACAACAGGATTTTTGCCGCCCATTTCTGCCTGAAACGGAATGCCGCGTTTCGCGACCTCTTGATACATCTTAAAACCGATCTCGCTAGATCCCGTGAACGACACGGCACGCACCGCAGGGTGATTCACGATCTCGTCGCCGACCTCGCCACCCGAACCGATGACGAGATTCAGCACGCCTTTCGGTACACCGGCCTCAATAAAAAGCTCTACCAAACGAACTGCACTTGCAGGCGTATTCGAGGCAGGCTTGAAAACCACGGTATTACCCGCCGCCAGAGCGGGAGCGATCTTCCACGCGGGAATTGCGATGGGGAAATTCCAGGGTGTGATCAACCCGACGACGCCGTGCGGTTCTTTTATGGTGTAAGCATAGTTGTCGCGAAGTTCCGAAGGGATATACTCGCCGTTCATACGCCGCGTTTCGCCGGCACAGAATTCGACGACATTCGTCGCACGCTGGACCTCGCCGCGAGCTTCGCCGATGGTCTTTCCTTCTTCGCGAGTGAGCATCTGGGCAAGCTCTTCCTTGTGCTGCTCCATCAGACGAGCGGCAAGCGTGAGTATGCGTCCACGTGCCGGAGCAGGCGTATTCTTCCACTCCCTGAACGCCGCATATGCAGCCTCGATCGCTCGCCGGGCATCCTCGCGAGAACAAAGCTGTGCCTCGCCGATGATGTCACTTGTGTCCGCGGGGTTTATGTTCGGCAGCGTCTTTCCAGATGATGCATCGATCCATTCGCCGTTAATGAAACTCTTGTAGATCGTCATAAATACTTATTTCTTCGTTGGTTCGGCCGGTCCGGCGTCCGGGATCGTCAGTTTCCACTCGTTGCCAACCTTAACGAAATCCATAGTTTGCCAGTCGCCCTTCTCGGTCAGGTACTCGATCGTAGCCGTATTGCCGGTGATCTTCTCGTTTCGAACTTCGGCTCTGTCTGCCTGCGGTTTTGCTGCAAGCTCCTTGAGCATGTCGTCGAGCGATTTCCCGTCGATCTGGCCGAGTTCGGTAAGGAATTCCAAAATATCGGCATCCATTACTTTTTTCAGTCCCTCGATGTCGCCTTTCTTACGCACCATGTAGGCCGTTTTATAAGCGTCGGTCGGCGTTGCAAGTGACAACTCGCCCGCTTCCGCCTTTTTCTCTGCGTCCGGAGTTTTCGGCGGTACGGCCGCAGAGTTCGCCGCATTCGAGACATTAGTATTTGAGGTGTTTGTGTTCACTGAGGCTTGGCACGCCGCCGTAACCGAGATGAAAAACGCCAAAGCGGCGAAGGAAATGGTCTTGATAGATGTTTTCACAGATACTCCTTGGAGAAAGTTTTAGTTAGAATATTGCAGTTCAGCCCGATTCTATCGCGAAAGTAGATGTTCAACAACATACGCGAACTCCTCAATGCTCGGATCGCCGAATATGGCGACAAGCGATTTCTTCTCTCGGAATCGGATGGCCGCGTTTGGACCTACGAAGAGTTTGGGCAGGTTGTTCATCAAACCGCCGAAATGCTCCGCTCGCAGGGTATAGGCAAGGGCGACGTTGTCAGCCTGCTGATGCCGAATTCCGCCGAATACATTATCGCGTACTTTGCGTGCTGGCAGATCGGAGCCGTCGCAGGGCCGGTCAATTCCCTGCTCAAGAGCGAGGAGATCGACTGGGTCGTCGGGAATTCTGAGTCAAAGCTTCTTCTGTCAGAACCGCCTGCGTCATCCGGCGGCTTTGAGAACGGTCATGATGAAACGCGATTTGGCATCCCGTGCGTTAGATTAGATCTGACCTCTTTGCCGCCCGATGACGCAGGCGGCTCTGACATCGATATCGCACATGATGACGACGCGATCATCATCTATACATCAGGAACAACCGGAAAACCGAAAGGCTGCCTGCTCACGCACGGAAACGTCATCGCCAACGCCCGCCAGATCGTTGAATGGATGGGCTTTGGCGAGGGTGATCGGTTGCTGACCGTGATGCCGCTGTTCCATATGAACGCCGTTTCAGTTACGACGATGTCCGCACTCTACGCCGGCGGCTCGACGGTCGTTTCACCAAAATTCTCGGCATCAAGATTCTGGGATATCATCGAAAAATACCAGATAACCTCATTCGGTTCGGTCGCAACGATGTTGTCAATGTTGCTAAGTCGTCAGCAGTCAGCGGTCAGCGATCAGCAGAACGCCCCTCCACTCGTCCCTCGCCCCTCGTCCCTTCGATTCGCCATGTGCGGTTCTGCTCCGGTGCCGGCCGAGCTGCTAAGAAACTTCGAAGAAAAATTCGGCGTTCTTGTGATCGAAGGCTACGGCTTGAGCGAATCCACCTGCCGTTCAACGTTCAATCCGCCGAATGAGAATCGACGTCCCGGCTCGTGCGGATTGCCGATCGGGAATGAGATGCGTGTCGTTGACGAAGAAGATAAAGATGTTCCCGATGGCGAGCTTGGCGAGATAGTGCTCCGCGGTCCGAATATCTTCAAAGGTTATTTCAAGAACCCCGAAGCGTCCGCCGAAGCGTTTCGCGGCGGCTGGTTCCACACAGGCGACATTGGCTATCGCGACGCGGACGGTTTCTATTACATCGCTGACCGAAAATCTGACATGATCATCCGCGGCGGCGAGAACATTTACCCGCGAGAGATCGACGACGTTCTTTATCGCCATCCCGCGGTCCAACACGCGGCTGTTATCGGCGTCCCTGATCAGCTATACGGCGAAGAGGTCGCTGCTTTTGTTGTTCTGAAAACAGGAACAACTTCGACCGATGATGAGATCATCGCGTATTGCCGCGAACACCTCGCCGATTACAAATGCCCGAAAACCGTACATTTCGTCGATGACATACCAAAAGGCCCGACCGGAAAGCTGCTGAAACGCGAACTTGCGAAATTACTTAATGCGGGCTAGGTCCGCTTCTGCTGCAATATAGCCAAAACTCGCCCATTGGTTTCCGGCGACGATCTTTTGAAAAATTGTCCGGGCCTTTTCACGGTCGCCATTGTAAAGAAAGTAGTTACCTATGCCGTAACCGAGCGATGCGTGGCCGAGCGTAGCGGCGTCTCCCTGGATCTCGGAAAGCAATGCTTCCGGACGTATCTCGTCACGGTTGAGCTGGATCAGTTTCAGATAGTCAGTGTTCTCGATGACCTCGATGTCACCTGCGATCTGCCGCAGAAGCTTCTCCGCATCCTTGTGATTCCCCATTCGCCGCAGCGTCATATAGTGCCAATACGACGTCGCCACGCGCATATCGTTATTTTTCGAGACCTTTTGGCACTCTTTGTAGGACCGAAGGGCGTTCTTCCAGTCGCCCTTAACGTAATATGCGAGCCCGAGATGATACCAGATGTTCGACTGCAGCGTGCTGGTCGGGATATTGCGTGCATTCGGCAGCCCGTCGGGCTCTATTTGATCGGCCTTGCCCTTCACAAGTTTTGCAGCCGTTTCAAGGTCGCGGATCGCATCATCAAAACAGCGCAATGTGATCAGCCGGTGCCCGCGATGGCGATAGAACCGCGCGTCCTTAGGATGCTTTCCTATACCTTCGCTGAATACACGTATCGCACCCTTGTAATCGCCCAGATATGCAATTCGTCGGCCGAGCCAGATTATCGCATCGGCATCGTTCGGCGACCTCTCGTAAGCAGATCGAGCCTCAGCGAGATTCTGCTCGTGAGTCTTTCTTGCAGCCTCGGTCATCGCCGGCTGATCAGACCTTGCGTTGTCCGCACAGGTTTGTGCGTCCATAGATACTGCTAACATTCCAAAAATAATCGCAACAAATATCTTCATGCGGGCATTCTAACATGACAAAAGAACAAGTCTAGCCACTCCGCAATTCGATCCAGTTCCTCAATGAGACGAAGTGCGTCCGGACATAGCGGCAATTGCAAAGTGGATCGTACGGTATTGCTCCAAACTGCTTATTGCGTGAGAATCACAACATGGCTTTGAATTCGTTTAGTTATTTTCTGCCCGATCAGATAGAAGGCGGTTTCCGCCGAACAGCTGCACAATGGCAGGTCGACGACAAGATCGCCGGGATCTGGCAGCGGGACGCAAGTGTATGGACCGGCAGCGGCGAAGAGAACTGGTTGGGCTGGCTTGATATTGTCGAAAGAGAGCTTGCGGACCTGCAGAAATACCGCAGCCTGCACGAGGATATAGAGACGGCCGGCTTCGAGCATATTCTCTTGCTTGGTATGGGCGGCTCTTCGCTGTGCCCTGAGGTTCTGGCAAACACTTTCGGTAAGGCACATTTTCACATCCTCGATTCCACCGTTCCCGCACAGGTGAAGGCGGTGGAGAACAAGATCAGCCTTGAAAAGACGCTTTTCATTGTCGCGAGTAAATCCGGCTCGACGCTGGAACCTAACTGTTTCAAGCAGTATTTCTTTGACCGCGTATCGCAAAGTTCAACCGAGCCGGGAAAACATTTCGTTGCTATTACCGATCCGGGCTCAAGAATGGAACAGGTCGCCCTCGATGACGGCTTTCGGCATATCATCTATGGCGAACCGACGGTTGGCGGGCGTTTTTCGGCATTGTCGCCGTTCGGGATGGCGGCCGCAGCAGCGATGGGGCTGAATGTTGAAGAATTCCTCAACAACGCGAGCCGAATGTCAGCAGCATGCCGAAACGGCGATCCGCAAAACAATCCCGGGGCATTGCTTGGACTGCTGTTGGGCGTCTGCCATAAAGCCGGACGCGATAAACTGACGATCTTCACATCGCCGGAGGTCGCAAGTTTGGGCGCGTGGCTGGAGCAGCTAGTCGCCGAATCTACCGGCAAGAACGGCGTTGCGATCATTCCTGTCGACGGCGAGCCGAAATTGGATACGGCGAAATACGGCGATGACCGCATTTTCGCATTTATCGCGACCGGGCATTCAATGGACTTCGACAAATTTGCGAAAGATCTGCAAAACGCCGGCCATCCGACCGTGTCGATCGAAATGCCCGATGTTTCTCGGCTCGCACAGGAATTCTTCCGTTGGGAATTCGCCACCGCGGTCGCCGGTGCGGTCATGGGCATCAACCCGTTCGACCAGCCCGATGTCGAATCCGCAAAGATCGAGGCACGTAAGCTCACCGACACTTATGAACAAACAGGTGCGCTTCCCGGCGAAACACCGTTCTACATCGAGGGCAACATAGGGCTGTACGCCGGCGAACAATACGCGTCGCAATTGACAGCGGAAGCGAACAAGCTTGCTGATATCCTTGCCGCTCATATCGGAAACATTCGTCCGGATGATTATTTCGCCTTGCTTGCATATCTGGAAATGAATACTGAACATTCAACTCTGCTTGGACATATCAGAAAGGCCGTCTTGGAACGATGTCATGCTGCGACCTGTCTCGGTTTTGGGCCTCGGTTCCTTCATTCGACCGGCCAGGCATACAAAGGCGGTGCGAACAATGGTGTTTTCCTGCAGATAACCGCCGATGACCCATTCGACCTGCCCGTGCCGGGCCAAAAATACACTTTCGGGGTCGTTGCTGCATCACAGGCACGCGGTGATTTTGAGGTCCTGGTCGATCGCGGCCGCAGAGCCCTTCGCATTCATCTCGGTCCTGATGTGAAAGCGGGGCTTGAACTGATATTGTCTGCGGTCTTGCCCTGAAAAATCGTTAAATTATGTAATACAAAGGCTTCTCGCTATACTGAAGTTTACGCCGATATTCGGCAGCAAATGGGAATGGAGCCTGACAAAGACGAACGAAAGGCGGATAACGGCACACCGCCCGAAGACCGTCGCCGCGGACCTCGTGGCAAGCACGTCATGATCGGTGCCCACGGCATTGCGTTCTTGTTCGGCCTCGGGCTTCTCGCTTTTCTGATCTACAACGTTGGGTATCAGAGCATACTCGAATCAGTTTCAAAGGTCGGTTGGGGATTCATTCCGATCTTTGCTCTGAATTTTATCCGCCACGTCAGCCGTGCCGCGAGTATGTACCTTGCTGTCGAACCCGAGCATCGAAACTTCAAATTCAGAAGCGCTCTTGCTGCCAGATTCGGCGGCGAAGCCGTGACCTTCTTTACATTCACGGGCCCATTCCTGGGCGATGCGGCAAAGGCCATGTTGCTTAGACGCAACTTGCCGCTGACCTATGGTGCATCTGCGGTCATCATCGACAATATCCTCTATTACTTGACGGTCATATTCATGGTCTTGGCAGGTATTGCTCTACTGGTTGCGACCTATGGAACGGGCGGAGAGGCGGTCGGACGTGTCCTGATCGGCACGGTCATCGTGTCGCTGGTGCTGTTCGCGGCATTCGTGCTTGCCATCAAGTATCGCGTTACGCCAACATCAAGTGCCATCTCGTACCTGGAAAATAAAGGCATTGCTCCAGCTTTCTTCATTCGGAAACAGAAGAACATAAGAGACGTGGAAAGCATCGTTTTCGATTTCTATCACGACAGAAAACGCGACTTTTTCATCCTTTTTGCGATCAGCATCGGCGTTCACATCATCAGTGTTATCGAGGTTTATCTGATCCTGCAGTTACTGGGTTTCACAGATGCCACGGTAGCGACGGCGTTCATTATCGAGAGTCTGACGAAGATCATAAACGCCGCGTTCGGCTTTATTCCGGGCACGGTTGGAGTTTATGAAGGAGGCAATGGACTTATATTGCGTATTCTCGGCTACACGACGGCCGTAGGTGTGGCATTGGCTCTCGTACGCCGCGGAGCGATCCTGTTGTCGACGGTCATCGGTGTCGGTGTGTTATTGTGGCGAACGGCAGAACGCGGAGCCCAAAAGATCGCCGAAGCAAAGGAACAAAGATCATCGTCGGCTGAATGACGAGTTGGAAGGTTTCGCTATCTCTGTGACTATTTTGCCGGGCATCGGCTGAAAACCCATTCCTCTCAGCTCTCTCGATGGCGCTCCCTGATCGTCAATGAATCCCATCAAATTCAGGATCGTCGGAGCGAAGCTCAAGCTGTCGTAAGGAGCGGCAACGGCGAGGCCCCGCGGGATTCCGGTACTGTCGCCGCCCGCGATCATGAACGTCGAGTTTGATGAAACGCGAAAGAACGATCCGTGATTTCCACCGGGATTGAATCCTCGAACGTCAAAATTCCAGTGATAGTTTGCCAGTATGCCGATCTCGGGCTCGGACATATCGCGTTGCCGCTGCCGGAAACGCTGTATCAGGACGCCGTCAGCCCCGATCGCTTCGGCCGGCGGCGGCAGCGGGTGGTGAAGCGTTTGTTCGACGATCGACATAAGAGCATTGGAATACCGTGTTTGATGAACGGCGTTCAGCCAATCGTTCTCAGTGTGCCAACGGCCGAGCCAATCGGAAGGCGATTCACCGCGGGTATCAAACTGAGCGTCTTCAAAATAGCGCAAAGGGTGGCCTTCCCGTGGCTCAAGAACGTCAAATTCTATCTTCCCGTCCTTGTTCTGCCGCAAACCGCCAACGGTCAAATATCGATAGCTCCGCTCACCGTTTGATGCAATGCGCGTCAGCAGCAATGCCTGTTTGCTGTCCGCCCCGGCAAGCCAGACCGCATCCTGATCAGTGGCATTTTCGTCCGACAAAACGCCGGCCAGATCGCGAGCCGGTATTCTAGTAACCGTAAAGTCGATCGGCCGATTGCCGATCTTCTCCTGAACATTGTTTCGGACACGCTGGCTTATGAGCAGATCAAAGTAATCGACCCTCTCGAAACTGCGTTCGTCGTCGATCATGCCGTCGCCCCCGACAACAAGCCCGGTCGGAGCAACACCGAAAACGTAATTCTGCAGCTGGTGGATCGAATTATGTTCACCCATAGCTCCGGGATGAACCAGATCGCGAATATTGAATTTTCCGGCTTTCAGCGCGTCCTGCTTCAACGAGAGCAGGCTGTCGAGGCTTCTCAGGTATGCTCGATTGTCCGCGAGCATTCGACGGTCAAGAGCCACCTGAGCAAACTCCCGTCGGGCCTGTTTGTCCAGCCCCAGTGCGATCTGTTCCAGGCTGAATTTCTTGGGATTCTTTTCCGCCTTCGCGGCTCGGGCAGCCGTCCAGCGGTCCAATGCCGCAAGTTCCTCTTTCATTTCGGCCGAAACACTTTCCCATTTTGAGCGATGCCGCCCGATCAGGTCCATGACCGACGCGGACGCGGCAGAAAGCATCGGCTCCCGGAGCCCGTTCTTTATCTGCTGCAGAAGTATGTGCAGTTTGTTCAGGTCGCTGTTTCTGAAATGCACGGTCGAGCGCTCATTTCCGTCGAAATCGACAAGCGCTGTCGGGTAATCCTGGCTTTGGCCATTGAGATATCGAGAGTCTTTGGAAACCGTTCTGATCAAAGGCGTCAGAGGATAGATCCCCTTTACACTGTATTCGAGGAGCAGACGGCGTTTGGTGACCGTGTGATGAGCACCGCCCTCTGCCCCTGCAAGCAATCGAACGATATTAAATCCCTGACTGTATGTTTCTTCGTCCGAATTGAAACCGTGATCGGAAACAAGGACCAATGCCGTTTCCGGCCCTCGTTTTGACGTTTCGATCGCGTTCCAAAACTGTCCGATGACTCGGTCTATCTCCCTTAGAGCATTGATGCGCGAAGGTCGGTCATTGTTGTGATGTGATATGTGGTCGAAGGACACGTCATAGTAGTCCATGTAATCGACATTATGCTCTCTCGTAAGAATTCGAATGATGTCGTGCGCGTTTTGATTGATGGTCGTTTTTCTGAACGGCAGCCCAATGGTCCATTCATCGAGAAAATCCGAGATATTGCCCGGATAGTGCTTAACAAATCCTTTTGCCAAGATCTCCCAATTGTTTCCGCGTTGGTAGAGCTGGTGGCTCTTGTAGCGCCGCTCATACGGAAATATGTCTGATATCAACGGCACCCCTAACTGATCCAGCACCTCGACCGCGGGCATATCGGCGTTCTGCTTGAAAGCGTAGTTCAGGTAATAAGGAAAAAAATTCAGATAATCGTAAGGATGCAGCGTATAGCGGTCGTATTCGACATTTCCTTTGACCTGCATATGTTGGCCCGTATCAAGCACGCCCCACGCCGGGCCTGAGATGCTGTAGCCGCGAGTATAGAAATTCGGGACGCGGGAGCCATTCTTATAAAAAACATGATCGATCCAAGGAAGCATCGACCGCCCGGTGCTCGGGTCGGTCTCTCTTACGAATTTATCGACATAATAGCTCGGCAACCCGTCGATCTTTACTATAACGATCCGCTTCACCGGCTGGCCCAGACCTTCTGCCGCTGACGCGAGGCAGAAAAGTATCAGCAATGACAAATTGAAGGTCCTAAAAAACTTCATCCTTCGATCCTGGGTAACTATTAAGGGAGAAGCCCGGCGATGATGCGGGAATCATGATCGGACATTTTCAGTCCTTCCGTTCGTGCTTTTCTCAGATAACGGGCCGTCTCGACCCGCCAATGGTCGTCAATATCGGGCGTCGAATATATCGCAAGCATTTGGCTTTTCGCTTCAGGATTATTGATGCGATAAAGCCCGGCCAACGCCCGTTCCCTGATGTCGGGCAGACGCGTTGCCTTGAAGATGGAGGAAATTGCCTTTGCGGTTTTTGCTGTCGCCTTTGATCCGCCTTCGGAAGCGATGAAATCAAGAGAATCCTTAAGTTGGGCGATATTGGAATCGATCTCGGGCCTAACTGACCGGGCCGCCGTTTCGCGAATGATCCGCTCGTGATATTGGAGACGCCTAGCAACGTCGATCATTGCAATATTCGCAGAATTGTAATTCTTTCTTTGTTTGTAATTGCCGAAGGTCAAAAAACTGATGAACGAATGAAAGGTACGCGACGCCGTTCCGCTCTTGAGGCGAGCCATTTCCTCTCGGCGGTCGTTTCGGATACGCTTCGCCAAGCCATCAGGACGTTCGGCATAGAGCATCAGGTTGCGGTACTGGAGCCGGGCGATCTGCAGTTCTACGTCGAGGTCATTCTGCCGCGGATTCAAGGTCGATGACTCTACACGTTTTGCCATCTCTTCACGCAAAGGAACCGAGAGCGAATCATCCAACGCGATCAGTGTCTTGAGTTGAGCGTAGGACCTTCGGCGTGATTCCTGGTTAAAGTCGGTCCCGCGTCGAGATGTAGTGAAATCCAACAGAAAACGCCCGAGAAAGTAGGGAACGCTGCTGAATTTCGACAGAGACAGCACGTTTCCGGTAACGTCATTCAGAACGCGGCGTGACATCTCTCGAAACTTCGGGTTTTTGTTATTGCGAAAATCTACAAGGATGACCGGGATCTTAGGATTGTCGAGCCCATAGACCGCAAGCGGGATCAGCGTCCTCGCCCGAGCGTTCGGGTGATCATGATCGACCTCCCTGTCCTGGTCGTCGTACCAGCGAGTTTCCATGTAGCCTTCCCACCTTTTCAGCGAGGGGTCGGTCCACGGGTCCCGAATGTTCAAGAACCTGCCGTCAAATTTCTTGTTTCGCCCCGCATTGATCTCCTCGCGGTCTGCCCAAACAATAGCGTGGGTCGCCGAACCGTCCGGCATCTCGATCGGATCGAATATCAATCCCTGAGCTTCTGTCTGCTGTCGTAAAAGCTCCCAATTATGACCCCGGTAATCACGCGTCAATGCGGTCTCTTTCTTTACAAGCCTGCCGAAATTCTCTGATTGCATCCTTCCGCCGAAAGGCTTGTTGTCAAGAATCAGCTTTGCCTGAATATCACTCAGGTCCTGATCGGAGAGGATCCGTTCGTTTTCCGCGTCCTGATATACGGTGAGCAGCGCCAATGCGCTGGCGATCGCCGCCTTCTTGTGATCGGAGCCATTCTGTCGATACTGCAGGATGCTGGATCGAGGAGCGATACTGAGGTCATTCACGATTATCCGCTTGAAGGCGATCCAAAATACCTGATCCCAGATCGATGGGTTCGGACGGTTCAGATCCACCAATGCAGGCGGCGGACCGGAACCGCTGACCTTCTTATTTCCGGCACGCGTATAAAAGAAGGGAACCGCGGATGCAACTTTCTGCCAAAATCCCGGTTCAGTATAGGTCAGCAGCCAAATATATCTCAGGCGGTCGTTCGCGGGGTCATTGTCATCTAGAGTGTCCTTGAAAATGCTGAATAGAGGTGTTTCGGAAACAATGGTCAGCCCTCCGTCCTTTGCAACATTCCTGGCAAAGATCGTAACCAGTTCTCCGCCTGCTACTATCTTGCTGTCAGTACGAAAGGAGGGTTCCGCGAGATCCGCAGGCTGACCGACCACTTGTGCCGCAGCGATCCCGGCAGAAATAAAGCACAGCAGGACGGAACCCGCCAGACAGGCGAAAGACTTCCGTGGATTCTTACAAATACGGATCATCGGTGTAGCAAAAGAATAATTACGCCTGAAGCCGGCCCCGAAAAACGGTAAGAACCTCTACGAATGAAACCCCGATCGCGTTCAGCAAGATAATGTGGTAGAGGCCGCCTTTTCCTGCCGCGATGGCTGCCGCCCAAGCTGCGAAAAGGACAATAGCGACCACTTTCAGCATATGCACCCAAAACAGCCCCGCTAAAGGGCGTATCCAAAGAGTTTAGCATTTTGACCGAACTTTCTCACAAACTCGGACACAGTTAGCAGGACGTTGCCTTGCCAAATCGTTACAATCAAATAGTATTGATGTAGCCGGCCCAAAAGAGGTTGCGGACTTAAATTCATTTTGCAGGATATGCAAAAAACAGAGACCCAGGCACCTCCCGCGACTGCGGGCATCTCTCGTGAAGAATTCCCCGAACCGCTGTTCTTCGCTCGAAACAGAGGTTTCGTTATCGTATTTCTGATGCTGACGCTGGCTGCCGGCTTCGCCTTTCGCACATACCAACTCGGCAGCGAAAGCCTTGGCGAGGACGAGATGAACAAGCTCGAGACCGTTCGTGAATATCGCGAGAATGGGCTTTCGGGCAAGAACGGCGAGCATCCTTTTCTAATGAAAGGCCTGCAAACGTTGAGTGTTTCGGCTGGCGAATCAATAAATTCCTCGCTCGGCACAAATATCCGCGAAGAGGCCGCACTTCGATTTCCGATCGCACTTTTCGGCACATTCACGTCGCTGCTTCTCTTCCTTTTGTTGACTGAGCTTTTTGGACGAAGCTACGGACTGATCGCGGCGGCAATGTGGGCTGTGGAGCCGATGGCGATCGGTTTTGACCGCGTCGCGAAGGAGGACAGCCTGGTTCTTTTCTTTTTTCTGCTGACCTGCCTTTTGTGGGTTAAGAGCCAGACCGCGGCTGAACACGATAACCCGCGTTGGCCCTTGAAAGCATGGGCCGCGGGCATCGCGTTCGCAGCTCTGATGGCGTCAAAATACTATCCGCACCTGCTCGCGGTACCCGCGGCCTATTACAACGCCTTCAAACACGTCGCCGCCAATAAATGGCATATGCGAGGAAAACGCTGGCTTATGTTTCTTGTGGTCATGGGGCTGGCTTTTTTGCTATTTAATCCCACAATAATGCTGCCTGAAACATGGCAGGAAATGGCGAAATTCTCCGGCGAAAAACGCATCGGCCATGACAGCTACGAATTCATGGGCTCACTTTACCGCAATCAGATGTCGGCGTGGCTGAGCGGCGTGCCGTGGACGTTTTACTACGTTTTCATTGCGGTCAAAACAACGCTGCCGGTGCTTGTTCTGTTCCTCGCCGGGCTGCCGCTGATGTTCCGAAAGAAAATGGGCGACGGCCGCTATTTGCTCGCGATCTGGGCATTTATGTGGTTTTTTCCGTTCACATTCCTTGGCGGAAAGTTCACCCGATATTTCACGCTGGCCGAGCCGCTGATACTGATCTGTGCAGCGACGGCATTCATCGCCGGCGTTTCGCTGGTCGCCGCAAAACTGCCGCTTAACGGGACAAAGCGGATCGCTTTTGAGACGGCAACGGTTGCTCTGCTGCTTGCCATTCCGATCGCGAATTCACTCGCCTACGCACCAAATTATCGAATGTTCACTAATGTCATCGGCGGTGGTCACGCGGCTGCGGGAACCTATTTCCCGCACGATGAATTCTACGACGCCGCAACCCGCGAGGCCGTCGATATTATCGCTGCGAAGGCCGGTCGAGACGCGACCATCGCGTGCGAGACGCCGGCTCTTTTCGACTATTACGCGGAGAAGCACGGCCGGAGCGACCTGCGTTTCATATCTTTGTCAGACCCGCTGGCAGTGTCGGAAATGCGAAACGGCGACGTCGTCCTGCTGACCTCAGGCAGGCGATACTTCAGCAACACGCGATATGAAGAATTTCTGGAGAATTCGGGGATGACGCCACCCGAAGCAACGGTGAGCGGCCGAACCGCGGTGAGAATATATTTCCTTGACGAAGGGCTCGCCAACTCCATCCGCGGGCTCGCCGTCAATCGTAATTGAGTGCCTCGACCGCGTCGAGCCGAGCTGCCCTCAGCCCGGGATACAACGCCCCAATAACGCCGCTCAGTATTCCGACAACGACTATCGTCGCCACTATCTGCGGATCTATGGCGACATTGAGTGTCGTCCATTTCGCAAGGGCAAGTTTCAGCAGATAGGTTGCCAGAACCCCGAAAATAACGCCTGCGATGCTAAGCAGTATCGCTTCTTCGACAATGGACATCGCGATGCCGACGTTGGACAAACCGAGGGATTTCAGCACTCCGATCTGCCGTGTTCTCTCAGTCACGGTCGTGTACATCGTCAGCAGAATTATCAACGCACTGATGGCTCCTGCAACTCCGATCACGACGTCCAGAAAAACGTTCAACGCCGGAAACCCCTGCATATAAAGCTCTTCCAGCTCACTCGTCAATATGATCTGATTGTCGGGAAACTTCGCGTTAAGTGCATCGCCGACCTGTTGCGGCGTGAAACCCTCTTTTATCTTGACCAGAAATGCCGAGGCTTTGCCCTCGGAGCCGAGCTGCGTCTGCATCGTCGAAAGGGGTATCTTTACACGCGCACCCGCACTTGGTTCATAAATACCTACGATCTCAAAATCGCGGTCGTAAATGCTGAACTTGTCGCCGACCTTTAGCTTGCGGTTTTGAAACCACGCCGTGTCGGCCATCATCTCGTCCTTGCCTTCTTCGAACTTGCGGCCCGAAACTATCTTCAGCCCCGCGACCTCACCATAAGCGTCATACGGGACACCGTCCACAAACCGGCTTCCCGTAAGGCCCTCTTTTGAAGAAACGCTGTTAGTTGCGATCGGAACAACCTTCGCGACACCTTCGACCGTTTCGACCTCTTTTGCCAACTCGACCGGCAGCCGCAGAGCATCTGCTCCGCTCAATCCCATACTGCCCGGAGCGCGGAACATTATCTCGGCTCCTACGGCAGACTCACGCGAAGCACGTTCGCGGATGGTGCCGTTCGCAAGCCCGACCGTGAAAACTATCAGCAAAATGCCGATGCCGATCCCGACCACGCTGACCAATGTCCGCGCAGGCCGATGCATCATATTTGAAACGACGAGACTGTTCATTCAAACAAAAAGCTGACAGCTATCGGCAAACAGCTATCAGCTATCGCTTTACCTCATTAATTATCTAAACCCCGACGACCTCTTCCTCTTCAACCAAATAAGGCGTGACGGCGGGTTTGTCGATGTCTTCTTCGAGCACCTTCGCGATCACGGGCAGCGAGAGCGAACGCGTCTTTTTGATCCCGGGCACTTCCTTGCCCTTGGCATACACTGCATGGCGGCCGTGCTCTGTGTACCATTCGGAAAGCGACGCGGTCTTGTGCATTTCTTCGATGATCTGCCGCCAGCCGACGCCGGTGTTGTATGCACAAAAGCTGATCTCGCCTTCCTGCGTGCCGTAAGGGATCACGCACATTTCCGTCCGGCGGAAATCGTAAGTGAATAGGTCCTGAAACCACATTCCCTCGACGCAGAGCACACGCCAAATGTCTTCTTCTTTCTTTTCGACCTGCATACGGTCGTTGCGGTCGCTGTTCGATGCTGCCGATGAAGGCTTGAAAAGATTGATGATCTGCGAGATCGGAAAACCCTCGGGAGCACGCGATGCGTCGTAATTTCGCATGATCGCCATCGCAAGCTGAGCCATCGTCAGCTTCTTGCCGCGGGCCGTATCGGTGATCTTCGCGACGTCCTTCATGAACTGCTCGTAGTTGAAGAACTCAAAAAGCGAACGCATCTCGTTCGTCTTTTTGTTAATCACCATTAGCGTAAAGATCCCGCAGTTCGGGTGGCAATTGCACGAGGACCAGCCCCACGGAGCATCGGCTCCCTGCAGCATATCCATCACCGACGTGAAAGCCGAATATGACGACAGCGGGAACCAATCACGCATCGGTTCGAGCACACCGCCGAGCTGATCCTTAAGATCGTGTGTCATTCCGGCAAGCGTATAACGCTGCTGCATACGGTCTTTGTCCGAAACGTCCTCATCACGTCCCGTGAACGAGACGGGCTGAAATGCAATGGTCTGAACCTTGTCAATATTCTCGGCAGCGAATTTCACGATCGAGCCGATGCCCTGATTGTTCCACGAGTTGACGATCGTCGTAACGAGCGTAACCTTGATGCCGACCTCGGCGAGGTTTTCGATCGCTTTCAGCTTAACGTCAAACAAATTCCCTACGCCACGATGTTTGTTGTCCTCTTCGTTAGTACCGTCAAACTGCAGGTAAACGCCATGCTGGCCGGCCTCTTTTGCAGCTCTGCAGAATTCGGGGTCCTCGGCATATCGAATGCCGTTCGTCGCGGCGAGGATGCGGTAAAAACCGATCTTCTTTGCATACGCAACAGCGTCCAGAAAGAATGGCGATAGCGTGGGCTCGCCGCCGGAGAACAAGATGATTATCTGGCGCCGCGGCTTGAACGAAACTGCCCTGTCGAGGATCGCCTTGATGTCTTCGAACGTAGGTTCGTGTACATAGCCGACCTGATTCGCATCCATGAAGCACGGATTGCACATCATGTTGCAACGGTTCGTCAGATCGACGGTCAACACCGCTCCGCGCCCGAACTTGATATCTGAGGTGCCGTGATGATGGACGTGCTTGTCCTCGGCGGCCTTGAAATCGCGGCCAAAGAAAAGATCCTCGATGCGCTGCAAAAACCTGGCGTCCGTCGCAAGCACGTCCTCATACATACCGTGCGTCGGGCACTCCTTTCGCATGATAACCTGGCCGTTCTCTTCGACGATCTGTGCTTTGATCTCGCCGGGATGCGAGTTCATGAGGATATCCAGCGGAATATCGCCCGAGATCACGCCGTTGCGGACTTGTTTAACGCAGGCAGGACAGAGCGAATCAGTCTCTCGCGGAAAACCGAGCGGCGGCGATGTGCGTTCGTACGATTTCAGAAGCGGCTCCGCGGCCCATTTCGGCTGTATCGACTTGCCCTCGGGCAAAACTGTATTAACCGCCTGAAACGCCTTCCAGCCGATGTCCGCCGCCTTTGACAGCGCCTTCGAACCGGCCATTCCCTTGGTCTTCCCTTCGCCTCGTCTGAAATTATCGCTGAACATAATGGTTCTCTCAAATAAATTGAAATATTAACAAAATTAGCAGTTCATTGAAATGTTTCGAGATATTTGACACCTGCACCCGTATTGAAGAATACGACCCTTTCGCCGCCCTTTATGAAGCCAGTGGCGATGAGTTTTCGCAGGGCGGGCAGGCACGCTGCTCCTTCCGGAGCGGTAAAGATACCGGTTGCAGCTCCGATCTCGGCAACAGCGGCAACCAGTTCATCGTCAGTTACCGCGACAGCCGTTCCACCCGATGCACGCAGCGCGTCGAGTATCAAAAAGTCGCCGATCGCCTTTGGCACGCGTAATCCCGAAGCGACGGTCGCGGCATTTTCGAATTCATCAGCAAAGCGTTCGCCTGCATGAAAGGCCCGCACGATCGGGGCACAGGTATTAGACTGCACCGTGACCATCCGCGGACGCTTCGGCCCGACCCAACCCATTTCCTCCATCTCGTCGAACGCCTTCCACATTCCGATCAGACCCGTCCCACCGCCTGTCGGGTAGATGATAACGTCCGGCAATTTCCAGTTGAATTGTTCAGCCAGTTCGTAGCCCATCGTCTTTTTGCCTTCGACGCGATAGGGCTCTTTCAGCGTAGAGACATCGAACCAGCCCTCCGTATCTTTTCGCTCAGCGACGATCTTTCCGCAGTCTGTGATCAAGCCGTCGATTAGCGTCACATTCGCTCCGGTCTGCTCACATTCGACGATGTTCGCTCGCGGCGTATCGGCGGGCATGAAGATGTGTGCTTCCATGCCGGCCTTCGCAGCATACGCCGCCATCGCTCCTGCCGCATTTCCGGCTGATGGCACAGCGGTCTTCTTCACGCCGAGTTCCTTTGCCATTGAAATGGCGGCGGTCATGCCGCGAGCCTTAAAAGACTGCGTCGGGTTTTGGCCTTCGTCCTTTATGTAGAGATCGACAGCTGTAGGCAGCGTTGCAGCCAACCGATCCGATTTGAATAACGGCGTCCAGCCCTCGCCGAGCGAAACGATGTTCACATCGTCAACGACCGGTAGAACCTCGCGATACCGCCACAGCGAATCAGTGCGCATGGGCAGGCTTTCGGGCGTCAGAGTCGCCGCCGCTTTTGCCAAGTCATATCGGACAAGCAGCGGTTTTCCGCACTCGACGCAGAGGTTCTGCAGTAAGTTCGCATCGTGCCGAAGCCCGCAAAGGGCACATTCGAGATGGGTGACATTCATTCGAGCATTCTAGCCCGACCAAATGTTGATGGCTACTTTGAAACGAATTCTCTGACCAAATTGATCATCGCGTTCACGCCCAGCGATATCGTGCCTGTTCTTACACCATCTTTCCAGTCGTTGCCGCGTGGATACCATGTTTCGGCCGCGATAGTGTTCGCCGTATAGGTACCGACTATTCGCGAAACACCGATCGTTCGTTTGCCGTTGGGCCTGCGAGCGGTCACTGTCGATAGCAGAGCGTTCCCAACTCGCGAACCGACCGTCTTTTTCTCGCTCTTATAATAATGGCTGTCCAGCTTGAGAGCTTCGTCGAGTCCGTACGTCACGGAGTTTCTTATGACGCTCCGCCCAAAATTTGACGCAACACGCTTTCCGAAACCTTTCGTGTTCTTTTCCCAGCCTTCAGGAGAGCCTGTTGCGGTCCCGACACCCGCACCTGCTGCTATCCCGACCCAGGCATATGGCCCGACAGTATCTGTTACGAAATGTTTGAATCTCTTCTCAGCGTCAGGGCGCTCATAATGGTCACTTTGGGCTGAGAGCGTGCCTGCACTTAAAAGGATAAAAAGAGCAAAAAACAATGAGCTTTTCATACCCGAATGCTTTCGCATCCCGGTATATTTCAGTTTCAGCGTTGCAGCATTGGAATTATTGCTTTGTAGATGTTTTCCATCATAAGCCGTGTTCCTTCGGCATTCGGATGGATACCGTCGGCCTGATTCAGGTCTTTGTTGAGAGCTATACCTTCGAGGAGGAACGGCAGGAATTCAACTTTGTGTTCGCTTGCAAGGTCCGGAAAAGCAGTAACGAACTCGCGTTGATAATCCGAGCCCATGGTCGGCGGAGCGAGCATGCCGCAAAGCAGGACCTTCACATTCTTCGCCTTTGCACGCCTGATCATCTCGGCAAGGTTCGACTTCATCTTCGAGACCGGCATTCCGCGCAGCAGGTCATTGGCGCCGAGTTCAAGAATCAATATTTCGACCCCATCCTGTTCGAGGGTCCAGTCGATCCGCTCCAGACCGCCGAGGCTCGTGTCACCCGAAACACCCGCGTTGATGACCTCGTAATTATAGCCGTCGGCACGCAGACGCTCCTGCAGCAAATAAGGGTACGATTCCTTTTCTGACAGGCCGAAACCCGCAGTAAGGCTGTCGCCGAATGCGACGATCTTCGGCAGTTTGGGCTTTGCTTCCGTGTTTGCGGCACGCCGCTGCCGCGGTTCACCGGGAGCCGAGCTGCCCGCACATGCACCGATCATGAGTGCGAGAAAAATGAAACCCGGAAGGGCAAAATATCGAATATCTCTGAGGTGCTTCATTGGCTGTAAATACGATTTGCCGCGTCGTTTAGATGCAAAAACAATTCCAGCTTGTTGCGGCCGATTTGGCAAGTTACCATTTTCGTAAATGATCGAACTCCGAAATATCACAAAGACCGTCACGTCCGGCACCGAGGCTCTCACGATCCTCGATGACGTTTCAATCAACATTCCGGACGGGCAGTTCGTTGCAGTTACGGGAGCCTCAGGCAGCGGAAAATCGACGCTGCTCGGATTGATCGCAGGGCTCGACGCCCCGTCAAGCGGCGAGATAGTGGTTGACGGCAGTGAAGTAACGGCGATGCCTGAGGACGCACTTGCCAAGCTCCGCAGCGAAAAGATCGGCTTTGTTTTTCAATCATTCCACCTGATCCCGAGCCTGACCGCATACGAAAATATCATCATCCCGATGGAAATTCTGGGTTCCGAAAACGCGGAACAGCGTACCGAACGCCTGCTCGAAGCCGTAGGGCTGACCGAACGCGGACATCATTACCCTTCGGAACTTTCCGGCGGTGAACAGCAACGCGTCGCCATCGCTCGTGCATTTGCTAACCGCCCGAAAATACTTCTCGCCGATGAACCTACGGGGAATCTCGATTCAAAGAACGGCCAGCACATCTTCGACCTGATGAAAGACCTGCACCGACAGAACGGCATAACGCTAGTGCTGGTAACGCACGACGACTCGCTCGCACGCCAGGCCCAGCGGCAGGTCGTTCTCAAGGACGGCCGCGTCGTCGAAGACATCGCGAACAGTGGAGAAGCAGCGGCAAGATGAGATTCATTCTCAATCTGACGAAACGCGAGATCCGCTCCTCATGGCGGCGGCTGCTCTTTTTCTTTTTGTGCATCGCGCTCGGTGTCGGATCGGTGGTTGCTCTCCGGTCGCTGATAATCAATCTGAATCGCGTCGTCGGCAACGATGCACGCGCTCTGCTTACAGCAGACATCGAGGTTTCGTCAACAAACGATTTCACGCCGTCCGAGATCGGCATTGTCGAAGAGGTGATCCGTGCGTCGTCGATGGTTGAGGCCCGTGACGAGGCGATCACGACGCCCTCGATGGCTCGTTTTGAAACGCCGACAGGCGTCGAAATAAAGTTCGTCGATCTGAAAGGCGTCGAGCCTTCATTCCCGCTCGTGGGCGATTTTCGGCTTTCGGACGGCACGCCGTTCAATTTCAAACAGATCGAGAACGGCGGCGCTTTGCTTGTCAGCACTTTGCTTGAGGAAACAGGAGCACGCATCGGCGACAAGGTTCGGATCGGTGAAAACACGTTCGAGATACGGGGCACGTTCGACGAAGAGCCCGGCGGCTCAAGCGGCTTTCGTTTGGGCAGCCGAGTGTTCATCGAAAAACGTGCGTTTGACGAAGCCGGTATCACACGAAACATGAGCCGTGTCCGCCGCCGAATTTTGTATCGCACGAGCGACGATCCGACGCCGCTTGCAAGAGAACTGCGGACACGTCTTCGCGGAACGACCGTTCAGGTGAATTCCTACCGCGAACAGCAGGAGAACATCAGCGAGCAATTCACCCGTACCGAGAACTATCTCTCGCTGACGGGCCTGCTGATACTCGTCCTCGGCGGCATCGGCATCTGGAACGTCTCGCGTGCTTTCGTCGAGCAGAAACGCCGCTCCGTCGCCGTCCTGAAATGTCTCGGAGCGTCGGGCGGACGCGTGCTTTCTGTTTACATTCTGCAGATATTGATACTTGGCTTACTGGGCAGCGTTGCGGGCGTAGGCCTCGCACAGATCGGACTCTGGCTCGGTGCGTGGCGGTTTGCCGACGTGCTTCCGGACAAGATGAGCTACGTCGTCGGATTCGGGACTTCGATGCAAGGCATCGCACTGGGCATCATAATTTCCACGCTCTTTTCGCTGCTGCCGCTGATGCAGATACGCTCGATCAAGCCGCGGCTGCTGCTTCGAGATGAGAACAATGCAAATCTCCGCCGCCTTGATTGGAAAGGCATCCTGATCGCGGCGTTCTGTCTGCTTTCGCTGCTCGGCATCGCAATTTGGCAGGCCGGCTCTCCTCAGGTCGGCGGCATCTTTCTCGGCGGTATTGCGGCAGCGGGGATCGTTCTTTTCGTCGCCGCATCGGTTCTACTCTGGATTCTAAAACGCTTCAAAAGACTTCGCTCGCTGACGCTGCGGCAGGCGATAAACTCGCTGTCACGCCCCGGCAATCAAACACGCGTCGTTATGCTGGCGGTCGGGCTCGGCGTATTCGTCGTGCTTTCGGTGCAGCTTGTCCAGTCAAGCTTGTTGCGGGAGTTTGATCTGACGCAAAACAGCCGCCTGCCAAGCCTGATATTCGCCGACATCCAGAAAAGTCAGATCGACGGCGTCTCGTCGACCATCAAACAGCGGCTGGGCGAAGAGCCCGAAAAGATCCCGACCGTGCGAGCCCGCATCGCTGGGGTAAACGGTGAGCCGCTGGACCTGCAGCAGCCGCAGATGCGCCAGCAGCAAGGACAGATCGGCCGCGAATTTGCGATCACTTACCGCGCTGAACTGGAATCGAACGAAAACGTAATTGACGGCAAATGGTGGCCCAACGAGCCTTCCGAAAACCCGCAAGTCTCAGTCGAGGACCGCTTCGCTAACCGTATCAACGTCCGTCCCGGCGACGAGATAACGTTCGATATTTCCGGCCGAAAGATAACCGCAGAGGTAACGAGCATCCGTAAATTTGACCTGCGAAACACACGCACGGCGTTCGTCTTCGTGTTTCGTCCCGGTGTATTGGAAAAAGCACCGCAGACCTTTGCATCGACGGTTGTCGGACAGATACCGGCGACCGAGCGGCAAAAGCTGCAGCGGGACCTGGTCGAGCAATTCCCTAACATACAGATATTTGACGTTGCGGACATCCTGACGACCGTTAACCGCCTCGTCGGCAACTTCGTCATTGCGGTTTCCTTCGTCGGCAGCTTCGTTCTGCTGAGCGGCATCTTGATCCTGATCGGCGCCGTGGCACTCACAAAGTCGCAGCGAATTTACGAGAACGCGATTCTTAAAACGTTAGGGGCAAAACGCCGATTGCTGACGGGTATCCTGGTGTCGGAGTATTTCATCCTCGGCAGCCTCGCGGGGCTGATAGGTGCGGGATTTGCGGCCGTTCTGTCTTACGTGGCGTGCATCTATATCTTGAACATCGATTGGTCGCCGGAGCCCATGATACTCGTTGTCGGCGTTGCCGCTACGGCCTTGATCGTTCTTACGGTAGGTGTACTGGCAAGCTTTGATGTGCTTTTCCGGAAGCCACTTGCGACTTTGCGTTCACAATGACGCCTGCGGCCCGCCTTCTTCTGCTAAAACAGCCCGCAGGCTGACCTGGCCGATCAGCGTTTCCAAAAACGCACTGAAACGATGAAGTATCGGCTGGAGTTCGCCTTCGGCTGTAGCAAGTTCGATCTCCTCCGCGAAACGCTCCACCGTTTCAATATCCTTGAAGAAAAGGAACCGCACCGGACCTGCCATGAAATCAGAAACGCTGCGCCGCACGGCGTCCGCAGCGGGAGAATCGGGGGCGGCCTCAGCGGCCGCGACCGCATCCGCCAGAGCCTTCATCTCTCGCCGAAGTGCAAAGGAATTTTCACGCTTCTGTTTTAGCGAGGGATAGACGTCCAAAACGTCGATCGAATCATCGTACTGTCGCAGTATGGACGCGATCGTCTGCTGAAATCCTTCTTTGAGCAGAGCATGAGCCGCTTCAAACCGCGCGAAGATCGCCGGGACGGGCCGTATTTCCAGGATCCCTGAAAGCTCGTGATCAAAGACCTTTTTTGTTTCAATGGATGCAATGTATGCTGCCCCGTCAACAGCATCTGCCAACTGTTCATCAACCTTTCGAAGAGCAATTGCCCGCCCTTCCATCAGCGTCAGCAGTTCGCTGCATTGCTGTTCGACATGCGCGAAGATAAGCACGCCGGGCTTCAGCGGCTCGTCACGCTCCATCAAGCTTTCGATAGTTTCCAGATACCTAAATATGGCCCCAAACTTTCTTAGTATCAGTTTTAGCTCTGCCGCGGCCGATATGCCCGGATCGTTGCCGCCGCTGAAGCGTTCGAGCATATCCTTTCCGAAAAGGTCGCCATCCGACTCGGCTGCCCTGTGAAAATACTCTGTAGAGGCGGTCGCACTACTTAGTCCTATTTGGATCAGTCCGCACCATGAAACGAACTCCGGTACCGAAAAGGGCCGATCCCATGCCGGGGCACCCATTGCGACCAGATCGCGGAGACACGTAAAGACGGTCTTGGCATGGCGATCGGACCGAATGCCGCCGGCAACCTCGAGTGCATGTATTCTCGAAGTAAGCAGGGAAACTCGGTTCAACCCCTCATGTAGTATCCGTGCCATAGACGGCGAAACATTAGGCGTCACCGAACGCGACATACGCGTTACGCCGGTTGTTTGCGCGAACGCTTGCGAGGACGTAAGCCAGACGCCTGCGTCGGCCTCTAATCGGCGCATTAGTGCAGATGCCTCGCTTTTCTCGGCGGACAATGTTCCTTTTCCGCTGTCTGCGGTCGCGGTCTCTAGGTTTTCCTCAAGTAGCGTCGTCACTGCGAACGGTGCTCCTCTAATTTCGTTTCCGGGCTATAAAACGGGATGCCGGCTGAACTGCCAATGCAATATTAATACATTATCCCCTAAAGTTTACAATATTGTTCGGAGAGGAGCCGCTATGGAACTGATGTTGGCAACGACAAATTCAGGAAAGATCCGTGAACTGACAGGATTGCTGGCAGAGGCCGGCATTACGGCTGCCGGCTTGCCGGAAGACATGGTGATCGAACCTCCGCGGGAAGACGGCACAACATTCGCCGAGAATGTCGCTATCAAGGCAGCTTATTACGCTAAACGGCTGGGCATGCCTGTGCTGGCAGATGATTCAGGCTTAGAGGTCGCCGCACTCAAAGGCGAGCCCGGAGTGCTGTCAGCCCGCTACGGCGGCGGCGAAACGACGTTTGACGAGAAGATGCGGCTTATCCTGGATCGGCTTGCGGAAACTGAAAGTAGTGACCGCAAAGCTCGGTTCGTTTGTGCGGCGGCATTGGCTGACCCAAACGGCAGTGTAGTGCATTTGACGGTCGGCACCTGTGACGGCTCGATAGCAGATGCACCCTTTGGCACCGGAGGTTTTGGATATGACCCGATCTTCGTCCCCGACGGTTTCGACCGAACTTTTGGCGAATTGCCTTCCGAGATAAAGGACAGC
The DNA here is from genome assembly GCA_016700075.1 of Acidobacteriota bacterium. Lineage (NCBI taxonomy): Bacteria > Pseudomonadati > Acidobacteriota > Acidobacteriota bacterium. The sequence continues at coordinate 1,462,013 of CP065000.1, forward strand.
CTAAGTCATCGGTCGAAGGCTATCGCAGAAATGCTCCCATTTTTACGGGAGTTTCTTGCGGTTTGACTTGACGTAGCGCACTTTCAGCCTTAGAATTCGACACTTGGATTCGTTTCCTTGGTGAAACTGACGGGGCGTAGCACAGCCTGGTAGTGCGCACGGTTTGGGACCGTGAGGCCGCAAGTTCGAATCTTGCCGCCCCGACCAACCTGCTCCTTAAGGTTGGCATAACCCGATTGCCGGGTATTTCAACGGCAAGATCTTTACTAGAAACACTGACTTATTATTCTCAACCAAATTGGAGGTTACTAAAACTATGGCACGTATGACCCAGACCGCGATCATCAGCAGCCTTGCTGATTCAACAGGATGCAAGAAAACCGACGTCAAAGCGATGTTCGACGCACTTGCAGCTCTCGCTACTTCTGAAGTAAAGGCAAACGGTGAATTTACCGTTCCCGGCTTCGGTAAACTGAAAAAGACCCACCGCAAGGCTCGCGAAGGCCGCAACCCGGCGACCGGCGCAACGATCAAGATCCCGGCGAAAACGACCGTTAAATTTACCGTCGGCAAGGCGATGAAAGACGCCATCAGCTAACACAAGATATTGTGCTACGCCATCAAAAAGCCCGGCATTCCTTGTGGAATGCCGGGCTTTTTTGAAAAAAATCGCGATGCTGCGAAAAAAAGTAGTGACAAATCACAAAAAGCTCTGTTAACATAAACTTACAAATTGAAACCCGCCCGTCCAGCGTCCGTAATGCGACTGCTATTCCGAGGTTTTTTCAATTTGTTTGCGGGCGGCCCGCAGCGTTACGGCCGCAGATGAAAGCCCTGTCGTTCCTTGCAGAGATAGGGTTATTTTATTGAATAAAGGAGAAAAACATAAGTGGCAGCAGCTAGACCGATGACATTGCAGGACAGGGTTCTGCAGATAGATCACATCCAGGCTAGAAGGTTCTCAAAACTGTCGGGCGACGCTTACGACATCGCACATGACGGCATCATCAGGCATCTTAGGGCATGTGCCCGCATGGACGTCAACCCGGACGCTTCGGCGGTTCGCGAGATCATTGACGACGCGCTCAACGGCCGCCGTGTATTTGCCGAGACCTCGAACGACCTTTTGGCTGCTTAAAATCAGCGTTTTTGATCTAAGTGTATTGCTTATGACCGCCCTCATCGGCGGTCTTTTTTTATTTTAGGTTAAGCTTGTAAAGAATGAATCTGCCGAACTGCTCCCTGTCTGTACGCACATACCAACGGTCTATGCCGTCCATGTAAGGGTCTAGCTCTTCCGGAGTGATCAAGTAGTCCAATGGCACCGCACCCGGCTTCCGCGGATCGAACGCGGCACAGTATTCCTCGTAAACACCTACCTCGTCGTCGATCTCGCCAAAGGTTAGCGGCTTGTATTCGGCATTCAAACGGTCCGTGTGCCTTCCCCAGCCGAATAAGGCGATCATAGAGACAAAATCGCCTCCGTGCTTCATGCCGTTGGCTAACTGCCCGCCGCCGACGCCCTGATAACAAAGCTGCTGATAATAGCGTTCTTTATTCTCCTGCCATGTCACGCCCGGAAAAACATGCTGATGCCGTGCCCAAAGCACCGCCGCCGGTGCAAGCGTCGGCAGGTCGTCGCCCTCGGCGATGCCAAGATGCAGAACAGTGCGTTTGTGTTTTTGTGGGTCATCGTTGATCAACTCGGCCACACGCCTTGCAGCCGGCAGAGCCTCGTCGCGGGCGACATTTGAATCGTCAAGTATGCGGACCGTGTAGTGACACTCGACAAAGCCCCAAACTATTCCGAGCGTAGCTAGGACTGTCGAAAGTATGACCGCTCCCCTCTTTCCCTGCCCAAATGCCTCACGCCACAACAGCCCGATAGCACATATGACCGCGAGCCCGGCAATGTAGTTACCAATGAAGACCTGATAGTGTATCGGCTGCAGCGAGCGGCCGGTGATCAGTTGCTGATTGAAGAGGACCGCGGGCGTTACCGCAAGAACAGCGGTAAACAACATCGCCTTGTCCCGAAGCCGAAAGATACCCGTCGCCGCTCCGACAACGATGACCGCGAGAACCATGAACCCGATCATCTCAGGCGGCCGCGTAAGGTCGAGCTCGCGGGTAAGAACAAGAAGTTGGACGTCGTCCATCGTGTGCGAACGTTTACTGAGCATATAGCCGTACGGAACGATAGACAGAACACAGCCGACACCGACCAACGCCAATGACCTTAGGTCAAATAAATACCTTTCAGGCCGAAAGATCAGCCATACCGCTGCCATACACGCCAAGACCGCCGCAGCCGATGTCCATACGTAAAAATACGAATAGACGGTAAATGCAAAACACAAAATGACGCCGGCTTGCACCGCAAACGGCCGCGGTTCGGCAGAGTTACCGCCATCCTTTTCGCTGCCGAGCAATTTCCATAGCAAAGCCAGCATTGCAAAGAACGCCGGGAAAGCCAGTGCAGGAATATATCGCCGAAATCCCGGGAAATACGGATACGAATACGAAGTTCCGAGGATCTCGCCTATCGCCCCTTCGCCTGCAAAGAGCGCACCTCCGGCCAGCACGACGATGCTGCCTGCCATCGCGAACAGTTCGCTGCCGAACATTCTAGCCAATAGCCAGAACACTGCCAACGCCGTCAAGAACGCCGCCAATGCTCCTGCGATGGTCATGGCCCAGGGAGCGTCGATCCCAAGAATTCGTGCCGGTATTGCGATCGAGTACGGAGCCGCGAATTGTATGGAAAAAAGTGATTCCGGCTGCGGGTCTTCGGGCGAATCGTCGCGGCCTGTGTAAGGGTCGTTCTTTCGCGGACGCCCGTCGATAAGTGCTTTCAAATACGCGGCGTAGGCGACCTCGTCAATGTCGTTGTAGGCGTAATGCCCGTTCCACGCGTCGCCGCGCAGATACAGCATCTTGAACTGCGGATATAACGAAAATACCGCTAGAAAAATACCCGCAACAATGCCGAAACGCCAACGAATATGCATACATGAACGCAGTTTAAGTTACCACAGCCTAACGACGTTGTCGCAGTATGGTATTATTTTGCCTATTATGACGATGAGATCACACATTTTCACTCTGTTTTTACTTCTTTCTTCGGTTTGTGTATCTTCGACTAGCCTTTTTGGTCAGGGTAGCATTCCGGTCAAAGTGCTCAGCATTGAGGATTATGTGATGACCGACGTCATGCAGTCTGGCGGTATTGGCGGCTCGGTGATCGTCTCTTTGACTCTCTCTAGTGATGGCACTCCCAGCGACGTCGTAGCTCTTCACGGTCCGATGTATCCTTGCGATTCGTATCCGATCGAGTTCATCGATGCGGCGAGAGCCGGTGTCGTTCGTTCGATTCAAAATGCAAAATTTGAACCTATCATTGTTGAAGGAGTTGCAACTGAGCAGCGTGTCACATTTACTGTCAATCTAGACGTCAATTTTCGCAAGGCGAACAGACCTTCGCCGACATCAGAACCTGGAGCGCGCGTGCCCAAATTGGTAAGTGGGGGCATCCTGAACGGGAAAGCGACGTCTCTTCCCAAACCAAGATATCCGGCAGAGGCGAGAGCTGCGGGCGCTGGTGGAGCTGTATCCGTATCAATTCTCATCGACGAACAAGGTTCTGTCGTAAGAGCGGGCTTGGTTAGCGGAAATGCACTTTTCACGGATGCAGCTCGGACGGCCGCCTGCAAATCAGCTTTTTCGCCGACAATGCTTTCCGGCAATCCGGTAAAGGTGTCTGGGGTCCTTGTTTACAACTTTGTTCCATAACACACACAAGAGCATGACTTTGCAGAAAAAAATAATAGACGACCTGACCGCAGCGATGAAAGCAAAAGACGCCGACAAGGTTTCGGTGCTGCGTATGGTGAAAGCGGCGTTAATGAACCGCCAGATAGAAAAGGGCAGTGAACTTACCGACGACGAGATCACCAAGGCATTACAGACGCTGGTAAAGCAGCGGCGTGATTCTGCAGAACAATATGAGAACGCAGGCCGTGCAGAGCTTGCCGCAAAAGAGAACGCCGAGATCGCGTTCATCGAAGCCTATCTGCCGCGGGCAGCTTCGGAGAACGAGATCGCGGCAGCGGTCGAGGCGGCAGTTGCCGAGACCGGTGCATCGTCAATGAAAGACATGGGTGCTGTGATGAAGGCAGCGATGGCGAACCTCGCCGGAAAGTCGGCAGACGGCAAAAAGGTCAGCGAGGCCGTTAAGAACAGGCTGTCCGGTAATTGATGCTATTGATCGGGCTTTCCGACCTTGGCATCCTCGACCTCCGTTTCGAAACGCCTGTAATCGCTGTATAGCACGAGATTGTTGATGTTGATGCCGGCAAAAAGTATGCGGACGGAAAGATTGATGTCAGCCCTTGCCGGCAGCCAGATCTCGTCGTTTACGATCTCGTTCTCCAGCGTGAACGACGCGCCGCGTTGAGCCTTTGCAATAAAATTTCCCGCGCCTTTCGTCAGCACGGCATCGAGCCGAACGACCTGACGCGTTGCGGCATCCACCCATACCGCACCGGTGCAAAGAGCAAACAAACGCTCGTTGCGTGTTTGCGGTTTGAACGCGGGATTCGGCTCGTAGTCGAATACGATCACTTCGCGGCCCTTAAAACGCTCGCGTCTCGGATTCAGCAGCAGAGAGCCTTTTAATGCCTCGGCGATGGTAAATCGCTGCCCCTCACCACTCGGCTGCCCGGCGGCACCCGATGAAACTTGCCGCGTGTTGTCCTGCCGCCGCTGCCTTTCGGCGATCTTCTTTTCGATCTCGGCTATCTGTTTCTGAACGTCACGGTCCTCTTTTGCCTGATCCGACGGCGACAGCGGCCGGCCGTTCTTCTCGATTGTGCGTGTGATGCGAAAGCCCTTATAGAATGTCAGCGACCGAGTCTCGGAGCTTTTCTCTACCAATTCGCCGTTGCTTTTAAGATCGCGCTCGATACGCTTTTCCGTAAAGCTGTAATTCTCTAGCATCTCGTCAACGCGATCGGCATTCGCCCGTATCTCATTGAGCAGGCTAGGGATATCCGGAAGCGGCTCATTTGAGACAACGGGAAAATCGTACACCGAGCGCGCGACGGGCCGGTTGTAACTCGCCTCGTCGATCGTGATCCGATATGTCTCGCCGGACTCTTCAAAACTGATCATAGACGGCGTCTGAATGCCGTTCACAAGACGGTAACCATCGTATTCAAAAACGCGCATTTCGCTTCCGCGAGACATCTCTTCGCGGACGAGAAGTCCCGTTTCGTTGTCAAAGAACAGCCGCAGCCGCGCCGATTTCGCTGTCGTCAACAAGACCACTGTTGCCGCTCTGCCGCGGACCGTTGCGGGGCCGGCAAGCGTCAGTTTCGCCTTTTCGTCCTTTGCTCGCAGCCAGCGTGTATTTCTGTATTGGGCCTCCGCCTGCATATCGCGTGCTGCGTCGCCGGTCAGGGTCCGCAGTCCGCCGCGGGAATCACGTGCCCAGCCCGACTTGCCGTTGTAGCCCGACTCATATTCAAATCCGCGGATCTCGTAGCTTACACCGAATAGGTTTCCGCCCGATGCCTGCGCCTCGAAACGCCCCGAAGCGCCGTCAGACAAACGCGTGATCGAGCCTGTCTGCCGCCATGATGAAACGGCCTTCAAAGTCTTTTCTCCGCCCATAGCCTTGTTCGCACGTCCAAGGACCTTTGACGCCGATTGGGCGGAAACAGAAAAGGCAAAGGCCGCTATTAAGGCGGCCGTAAATGTTACCCCGAAGCGAAAACTCATATGAATAAACCCGTAATTAGATGAAGCTTTCGCTCAGCGGCGATGTTAAGATTCGCGGAACTTACTGAAAAATGCTGCGGACCTTGTCCATGAAAGACTCATTTGACAGATCCTGATCCTCGACCTCGGCAAGCTGTTCCATCAGCTTTCGCTGTTCTTTCGAGAGCGATTTAGGGGTCACGACGGTCACCGCGACGAAAAGGTCACCTTTGCCGCGGCCGCCGAGGGTCGGCATTCCGTGTCCTTTGACCCGAAAAACTGTCCCGGTCTGCGTACCCGCAGGAACCTTTAGCGGTTCTTCGCCGCCGAGCGTCCGGACAGAAAGTTCCGCTCCGAGTGCCGCCTGCGAAAATGTCACGGGTGCTACGGAATACAGATCGTCGCCTTGACGTTCGAAATGCTCGTGCTGCCTGACATGAACAACGATATACAGATCACCCGGAGGCCCGCCGTTCACGCCGGCCTCGCCTTCACCGGAAACGCGAAGCCGCGAGCCCGTCTCGACGCCGGCGGGTATCTTGATCTCGATGGTCTTTTCGCGTTCGACGCGTCCCTGGCCTCGGCATGCTTTGCAAGGCGTACGAATTGTTTGTCCTTTACCCTGACAGGTCGAGCAGGTGCGCATCACGCTGAAAAAGCCTTGGCTGTATCGCGTCTGCCCGCTCCCGCTGCAGGTGGCGCAGGTTTCCGGCGATGTGCCTTTTTCCGCACCGCTGCCGTCGCATTCTTCGCATTTCTCAAGCCTCGGGATACGAAGCTTTTCGTCCTTGCCGGTGGCAGCGTCCTCAAGCGTGATCTCGAGGTCGTAGCGAAGATCAGAACCTCGTTGGACCGTAGTTCGACGCCCGCCGCGGCCGCCGAAGACATCGCCGAATCCAAACATTTCGAAAATATCGTCTATGTTCGAAAATCCGGGATCGAATCCGGGTCCGCCGGCTCCGACACCTTGGTGACCAAAACGGTCATAGGCCGCACGTTTTTGCGGATCCGAAAGCACAGAATATGCCTCTGCGGCCTCTTTGAATTTCTCTTCAGCCGCGGGATCATCGGGATTCTTGTCGGGGTGATATTTTACCGCAAGCTGGCGATAGGCGCGTTTTATATCCGTGTCGCCGGCGTTTCGCGAAACTCCAAGTATCTCGTAATAATCTCTTTTGCTCATCTGCCGCAATCCAAAAAGCGTCAGCTCGATCAAGAACTGACGCTTCTGATATTTTGCATCAAAGGCCCGAATCTTCTCAAGCCTGAAATGTATCTGCCCGTTACGAACTAGTTCATGGCGAGCATCGCCGCCGTGATCTTGTTCGCAGCACCTTCCACACGGTCCAGCTGAATACGTATCTCGTCCATACTCGACGAGGTGACCGCGGCTTCAGCTGCCTTCAGGATCTCGACTATCTCCGCGTGGTCCCCCGCTTGTAGTGCCGACCCAACCTCTGTCATCGCGCGCCTTGCGTTCCTGATAAGTGAATCAAGGCGGTTTCGTTCATTGATAAGTTCCTTTTCCTCGCGGTCCCGATCAATGGACGTCTCTGCCTCGATTATGAGCCTTTCGATCTCGTCCGGAGCCAATCCTGACGACGGCGTGACCTGAATTGCCTGTTCGAGTCCGGTCATCTTGTCTTTTGCCGAAACGCTGACGATGCCGTTCGCGTCGATCTCGAAAGTAACGTCGATCTGCGGAACACCGCGCGGTGCGGGCGGGATCCCGACCAGGTCAAAACGCGCCAGGCTTCGGTTTGCCGAAGCGATCTCGCGTTCGCCCTGCAGAATGTGTATCTCTACAGACTGCTGATTGTCCACGACCGTCGTGAAGGTCATCGTGTTCTTTAGCGGAATGGTCGAGTTTCGCGAAATGAGCTTCACAAACAGCCCGCCGCGTGTTTCTAAACCAAGGCTGAGCGGGAGAACGTCGAGAAGGACGATATCCTTTACCTCGCCTGTCAGCACGCCTCCCTGAATAGCGGCTCCCATTGCGACCACCTCGTCCGGATTGATCTCCGATGAAGGTTCTTTTCCGAAAACTTCGGTGACGGTCCTGGCGATGATCGGTGAACGGGTCTGCCCGCCGACCAAAATTACTTTGTCGATATCAGTGGGCTGCAGCTTGGCGTCCCAAAGGGCTTTCTGACACGGCTCGACCGTTGCTTCGACCAGGTCCTTTACGATCTGTTCGAACTTGTCGCGCGACAGCGTCATGTTGATGTGTTTCGGCCCAGAGGAATCTGCTGCAATGAACGGCAGCGAGATGTTGGTTTCAGAAACACTCGAAAGCTCACATTTCGCACGCTCAGCGGCCTCTTTGAGCCGCTGCAGGGCAAGGCGGTCCTGCTTCAGATCGACACCGTGTTCGTCCTTAAAGCCCTCGACCATCCATTCGATTATTCGCTGATCGAAATCCTCGCCGCCAAGGAACGTATTACCGGACGTCGAGAGAACCTCAAAAACGCCGTCATTTATCTCGAGTATCGAAATGTCGAATGTGCCGCCGCCAAGGTCATAGACAGCGATCTTTTCGGTCTGATTCTTGCCGAAACCGTAGGCTAGCGCTGCCGCGGTCGGCTCGTTGATGATGCGTTCGACCTCGAGGCCGGCGATCTTTCCGGCGTCGCGAGTAGCCTGCCGCTGCATGTCGTCAAAATATGCGGGAACCGTGATTATCGCCTCTTCGATGCGGTCGCCTAGAAAGTCCTCAGCGGCGGCCTTCAACCTTTGTAGTACGATGGCGGAGACTTCGGGCGGACTGTACACACGGTCCAGTACGCGTATATGAGCGTCGCCGTTGGGCGCTTTGACAATCTCAAAGGGCACGGTCTCGCGCATCTTCTCGGCCTCGGGCGAATCGAACTTGCGGCCGATCAGCCGCTTCACCGCATACAGCGTGTTCGCAGCGTTTGTCACCGCCTGACGCTTTGCGATCTGGCCGACGAGTCGTTCATCCTTTTCGGTAAAGCCCACGACGGACGGCGTCGTCCGGCCGCCTTCCTTGTTTGAGATGATCTGAACGGTGCCGCCTTCGAGGACGGATACGCAGCAGTTCGTGGTGCCAAGATCTATACCTATTACTTTTCCCATAACGGTTAATTCTTAAGAGTTCTATTCTGAGATCTGCGGTGAGTTTTCTTTTTCGGGCGCGTCTTCAAAGGCCGCGTCAATATCAACATCAACAACGGCAGGCTGTGGAGTTTCCTCGATCGCGGCCGGGATTTCTGCAGGGATGTCATCTCGACGGTAAGCCGCGGCAGGCGTGACCTTTACCATCGAGTGACGTATCACACGGTTGCCTATACGGTAACCTCGAAGCATCTCATCGACGACGGTATTTGGAGGCATATCAGGGCTTTCATCCATCGCGACCGCTTCGTGCAGATTCGGATCAAAATCCTTTCCTACCGCCGATATAGGCTCGACACCCATTTCCGCGAACACCTCTCGAACTTGCTGATTCACAAGCACAATTCCGTCGTAAAACCTTTGGAAATCTTCGCTTTTGGCCGCTCCGTCAGACGTTGCCGAATCGATCGCACGGTCCAAATTGTCCAGCACGGGCAGCATCTGAGTCGCCAGATTGCTGATCTGGTCAATGAAAGAGCCGCGGCGCTCGCGGTCCATTCGATATTTGTAACTCTCAAAATCTTTGAGCCGGCGGTCGCTCTTTTCCTGAATGTCGTTACGCTCTGCCTTTAGTTCCTCAACGCGGTTCTTGAGCTTTGAAAGCTCCTGCTGCAGTTCAAAAACCTGCGTTTTCAGTCCGGGCTGATTGGCCGCAGCTGCCGCGGCCGGCTGCTCATCCGAAACGGGAAGCGACATCGGATCGGACGCCCGTTCGATCACGGGCTCTATCGCCTCTTCCGAGATATTCCGCGGATCGAACTCCGAATCCTCGATCTCAATACTGAGGTCGGACGTAATATGGAGATCACGCTCGCGCTCCGCGAGCTGTTTCAGAAAATCGTCAACAGATGCACCGTTGTCGGTTTCCATCTCATCGAGTGCCTCTTCCGGCATCGGTATCTGGTCGTTCGGATTCATTTTGTGATTGAGGCAGCAGTGCTCTGCTGTCGCGGCTTATCGTTGGCCGGAGTCTGACGACATCAGTCTTTCAAGCGTGCGGGCGATGTAGGAGACAATGGAGATCATACGGGCATATTCGATCCGCGTGGGGCCTAGCACCGTCAGCGTCCCGATCGCCGAACCGTCACCGATGCGGTATGGTGCCGATATCAGCGAACAGTTTTGCAGGGTGGGCGTTCGATTCTCGCTGCCTATGACGACCTGAACGTCGCCGTTCACCACGCCGTCGCGTCCGATGCACTCGGTCAGTACCTGCATCAGACGAGATTTCTCGCTGATGGCTTGCAGCAGTTCACGCAGGCGTTCCAGATCGGCAAAATCCCGTTTTGTCAGGATGTTCGGCGTACCGTCAACGAAAACCTCACCCATGCGGTCCTCCTCTGATTCTATGCTCTGCGAGCACAGTATCACCGCCGTCTGGAGCAGTTTGTCAAAGAGTGTCTTTTCCTCGTGCATAAGCCTGAGGATCTCGACACGTATCTCGGCCAAGCTCTTACCGGCAAACTCGGTGTTGAGGTAATTCGCCGTTCGGTCGAGTTCCTCTTTCGTAAAGGCTGTGTTCAGCCGAATTATCTTGTTGTGGACGATATTCGGCGTCGAGACCAATACGACGAGCACGCGATTGTCAGTAAGATTGACAAATTCAATGTGCTGCAGGCGATCATTCGCCAAGGACGGCGATACTACGATGCCCACATTATTTGAAAGAGCCGAGAGCAAGTGGGAAGTGCGTTCCAGCAGGCGGTCCGGCGTCTCTGTCGGCTCGGCGTTCTTTATGCCGAGTTCCTCGCCGATGGTAAAAAGGTCATCGTCCGAAATACTCAGCACGCCAAGCAGATTGTCAACGTAATACCGATATCCTGCATCGGTAGGAACGCGTCCGGCGGAAGTGTGGGGCTGTTCGAGCATCCCCATTTCCTCCAACTCGCCCATCACATTGCGAATCGTCGCCGAACTCATCCCGGACGCGTTGGCAAACCTCTCTGCGAGAACTTTTGAACCAACGGGTTCGCCCGTTACGAAATGTTCATTGATGATCGCTGTCAGTATGACCTGTCCCCGGGAATCGGGCACATTTTGGGGCTTTTCGCCGCCATTGGTCATTCTGTTCGGGTGAGTTTGTCGCATACCGCCACGCGGCTGTATGCTGTTCCCATATAAAGGGATAGCATTTTAGCCGCAACGAAGTCAACAAAAATGTTTAACTTGTGCTAAATCGCTTGAACATCGCGATCTTATGGAAATCGGGACGGAAGATCTGGCCTCTTACTACGCTGAAGCGTTTCGTGCCTATCAGCCGGACCGCGAACCGCCGCCGATCCACATCACATTTTACCCATATATTGGCATAAATCACACGATCCGCGTAAGAGAGGGCAAAGTTCTCGTCCGCATCGGCGATATCTGCCGTGAGATGCCGGGGCCATGCCAACGCGGCCTTGCTTACATATTGGTCGGGAAAATTCTCGGCAGAAAGATCCCTCGCGGAGCGCGCGAGGTTTACAACGCCTACATAAGATCGCCCGCCGTTCGTGACCGCGCGACTGAAAGAAAACGCACACGCGGCCGCAAGGTCGTGACAACAACGGCCGGTCACGTTTACGACCTCGACGAGATGTTTGACGACATCAACGCGACATACTTCGTCCCGCCGATCGAAAAACCGACGCTCACGTGGTCTGCCCGTAAGACCTATCGCATACTCGGTCATCACGACGCCGTGCACGATCACATTACTATCAGCCGCTCGCTCGATTCGGCGGACGTACCGAGATACGTGGTCGAATATGTGCTGTTTCACGAGATGCTGCACATTGTCCACCCGACCAAACACGTCAACGGCCGGCGATACAACCATACCGCCGCATTTCGCCGCGACGAGCAGAAGTTTGAATATTACGCCGCCGCCGAACGATGGATCGAGAACAACGTTAGAAAGCTGAAAAAGGCCGCACGAAAGCGATAAAGCAAGTTATTCGCCGGCCATTTGTGCGATGAGCCAGCCGACAAAACCGAGGTCTGATGTTACACGCCGCTCGGCGGTATCCGTGGTGAAATGATCCTCTCGGCGGTGTATGCGGTTCGGTGCGGACGGCGAATTCTCACGCCGGTCGCCGATGGCCTCGGCGATCTCTTCGCCCGTGGTTTGTTCGATGCCTTCGAAAAAGGAATCTAGGAGTTCGGTCAGCATTTCGTTGTTTGCAGCCTTCCGTTCAGCCGGCAAAACTGCAGCGAATCTGTCCTCAATTCCCTGCTCCGCACGGAACGACGTCCACCGAATTTCCGTCGCCGATGAGCGTATCATCTCCGGCAGAACGGCAGCGACAACCGTACGCAATTCATTCTCGTCGCCAGCTTCGGTAGCGATCTTCATTGCGGCCAGATTCGCAATCTGCGCGATGCCGTCGGTGGAAACGTAACCTCTCGCAAGCGTACCGCTTTCCGGCGGTTGGATCTTACCCGTGCTTGAAATATTCGGCGTCTCACCGCGTCGGGCTGCAAGAGATTTCTCTATGGCATTCTCGTCGTTGCCGAACCAGATCAGGCTGTCAATGACCAGAGCATGCGCCTTTCGTCCGTCGCGAGCTGTCCAGACAAAGAACTTTCCGCCGTGTTTGTCGATTGCTTCAAGTGTCGCCTCGCCGCCGAAAATGCCCGCAGCCAGTTCGCCCAATTTATGCTCTGCGAATGCGACCGCCTGATAATTCCACGCCTTTGTATCGGCCACGACGACAAAACGCGGCTGCACCTTGGCAATGCTCTGTTCCTCGTTTACCTTTTCCTCGGTCAGTTCAAAGCCCGTCACGGCTACCGCGGCCTGCACGCCTTTCATCGGCGAAAGGTCCGGCTTGGAAGCCGCTGTGCTCGAGAATTGGCGGCTGGTCACGACCGGCTGCAGCAACGCTGCAAGGTCATTGGACTCCATATACACGAGTGTTTCCGCCGGAACGAGAGCACGCATATCGGTCGGCTTGCTGCTGCAGGAAAAACTCACCGCAGCGAAGCAGAGACAGAGAGAAAGTACAAAGATAGTTCGTAGAGAAATCGAATTTGCGAAAATTCTCGTTAACCGGCGTTCCCCTCTCTGCGTCTCTGCGTCTCTGCGGTAATATGAGTGTGTTAGCATTCGCAAGGTATGACCAAAGTATTCAACAACGACATTTTACAGGGCAAAGTCGCGTTCGTCACAGGCGGCGGCACGGGCATCACGGGCGGAGTGGCCCGAGCGTTTGCCGAACACGGAGCAAAACTCGCGATCACAAGCCGAAAGAAGGAGAACCTCGACGCGATGAAGGCCGCGGTCGAAGGCTTTGGCGGCGAGTGTTTCTCGGTGGCGGCGGACGTCCGCGATTACGAGGCCGTCGAGAGTGCCGTAGCGGCAACGGTCGAACATTACGGCAAGATCGACATAGTTGTGAACGGCGCGGCCGGAAACTTTCTTTGCCAGGCTGAAGAGCTTTCGGCGAACGGCTTTGGCACGGTCGTTGATATCGATACAAAAGGCACTTTCAACGTCAGCCGTGCAGCTTTCGAAGAACTCAAAAGATCTCGCGGCCAGATCATCAATATCTCCGCGACTCTGCATTACCTTGCCACACCAATGCAGATACACGTCTCCGCCGCAAAGGCCGGCGTTGATGCGATCACGCGAAATCTGTCTGTCGAATGGGGCCGCCACGGCATCCGCGTTAATGGCATCGCACCGGGCCCGATCGAAGACACCGAAGGAATGAAGCGGCTGCTGATGCCGGAGCTGCGCGAGAAAATGATGCGGAAAATTCCCGTCGGCAGATTCGGCCGCATCGAAGATATTGAGAATGCCGCTTTGTTTCTCGCGTCCGATGCGGCGAGTTACGTCAACGGCGTTACGCTGGTCGTTGACGGCGGTTCGTGGCTGCTGGGCACGAGCCTTACTTAACGCCCTCTTCGGCTTCGTCCGTTTTGTCGTCGCCCTCGCTCAGCGGACGGTCGTCCAACACGGCACGCAGCACCATCATTTTTGCGAGGAATCTAAGCTCTTGCCGGTCGAATGTCTCGGCGAGGGCTTTTGTTTTCGCCATATCGGCAGCCGCCAGCGTCTTTAACGTTGGTGTTGCGACCCGCAGGTCACGTGTCACGTCCCTGATCAGCGAGCCGCCGAAAGAGCCTACGTGAAGTTCGCCTTCTTCGATTATTTCATCATTGACGTCGATGAACTCAGCTATCTTCACCGCCGCCGCAATTGTATCGTTCAGGCGAAAGATCGCACTCTCCAATTGCCGGAACGCACGCTCCGGCTCGACCTCTGCCATTCCGCTTGCCAGCATCCAGGTCATCATATAATCGACGTACGTTTTCGGATACGGGTTTGAAAAACGCTCGGCCTCGTTCATCAACTGCAGTGCGAGTTCCTTATCGCCCGCCTTTGCCACGACGCCTGCGAGCATTGTCAAGCCCGTCACTTTTGCCTGCGGCGACGATGTCCGCTCGATGATCCGCCGAGCCTCGTCAATGGCGGCCTGCCTATCTTCTTTCGGCAGCTCTTTGTTGGCGAGTTTGCCAACATTTTCCCACGCGTTCTGCCATTCGGCCTCGCGCTCTTCGCGTATTGCAACGCGCGGATCGACCGGGGCTGTATTTGTTGCATTGGCAGTAATCGCCGCATTTGCCGCTATTGCGGCCGTCATGGCGGCGTTTACTGCGGCGTTCGCAGCTCCGCCGCGAAACGAAGGCTCATTTCTGAACTTGCTTCGCAGTTGTCCGGCTCGCGAGGGGTTGAATTTTTCTATCTTCTCGATCGCCATCGCGGCGTAGAAAGCTTGCGCCTCATCCTTTGCAGTCAAGTAAATATTCGCAAGAATGTCCGCTATCTCGCGCAGGTCGCCGCGTGAATACACGGGCTTCTTCTTTTTCTTCCCGGCATCTTCCAGGGTTGCCGCGCCGAAATCGAGCAGTACACTGACCGTCCAATGACTCAGATCATCGACCTTTGTCTGCTTGAGTTTTGCCAGTATCTCGGCCCCGAACTCTGCACCTTTGTCCGCATCTTTCTTGTAGATACTTCTCAAGATCTCAAGGTGTTGGGCCTCGACACCATCAGCCAGCGAGCGTTTGCCGTAACGAAGTGCCTTTTCAGCGTCGGCATCGGCGATGCGTTTCAGAAACTGAAACTCAAAATATTTGTCCTCTTTTTCGATATCCCGCTTCATCTCGGAATTCGAAAGCTCCGCGAGGCTGTTGTAGAAGAAATCGTATGCCAGGTCCGCATCGTGATCCGCCAAACTCAACGCTATCTGACGGCGGACGCCCATTGCAATGCGGAATTTTCGCTCCACGGGAGACGTAAAGGCACGGCCGAAAAGCCCGCCTGAGATGCCGTCGTCGGCACCGGTCATATCCGGAATCGCCATCTGCTGGTCAAGCTGAAGCAGCAGTATCCGCATGTCGGATATCGCCCCCTGATACATCGCGCGCGCTTCGTTTTCGTCATGCAGCCACATCAGCCCGGCAAGCTCCGCCGCAAAACTGATGCGGTTCTCCGCCAAACGCAGCCGCGTCAGTTCACCCGCCGTCTCGCGCAGCATATTTGCGGCCTCGGCACGAAGCTTCTTCGTAGCCTCGTCATATTCGGGCTTTGCCGGAGCCTGAGCAAAAGAGTTCAACGCAAAGGACACCGCAATTAGCATCAATATAGCCGTGCGCCGCATAAGTTAATTTACCTCCGATCTGGAATGCCTTTATGATAGTGTGAAACCTCCGATTAGTAAACGGATCTTTTTGTTTAAATTAATTACTGCTGATCGCTTGTTATTTATTGCTATCCTTCATGCTGCTTATCATCGACAACTACGACTCATTCACGTACAACCTCGTGCAGTATCTCGGCGAGCTCGGTGCCGAAATGCGCATTGTGATGAATGACATGGTTTCGGTCGATGATATCGAGAACGTGATAAAGCCGACGCGCATTCTGATATCGCCCGGTCCCGGAACGCCCAACGACGCCGGGATCGCGCTCGCGGTAATTGAAAGGTTCGCCGTGCGATTGCCGATCCTTGGCGTTTGTCTCGGGCATCAGACGATAGCGCAGCACTTCGGCGGCCGCGTCGTCCGGGCTCCGCGGCCTGTTCACGGTATGTCGTCAAGAGTTATAAATGACGGCAAGACGATCTTTCGCTCACTTCCGCCGGAGTTTGATGCAGGGCGTTATCATTCGCTCGTCGTCGAACGCGACACGCTGCCCGACACGCTCGAAATATCCGCCGAAACCGCCGACGGGATCATCATGGGACTCCGCCATCGTACGCTGCCGATCGAAGGCGTGCAGTTCCATCCGGAGTCCATTCTGACCGAGCACGGCAAAATCTTGTTGCAAAACTTCCTCTCGCTTTGAGATATTAGAAGGAGGGCGACAAACGCCCTGCCCGCATTTCTCCCCGTTTTCTATGCCCGCAAAAAGAACATCTTGGCAGCGATCCGCTCCTGCCGTGCCGACAAGTGCGAAATCCGACACGCCGCTTTTTCCTTTTTTGGCAAAGCTCGTCCGCGGCGAGGATATGACTGCACGCGAGGCTGCCGAATTTTTCAAAGTATTGACCGGCGGCGGCATCGGCTCGAATCAGATGGCGGCAGCCCTGACGGCCCTCACGGCCAAAGGCGAAACTGACGAAGAACTGGCAGGCATGGCGAGTGTGATGCGGCAGCTTTCGGAAAAGATCCGCTCGCCAAAAGGAGCCGTCGATATCGCCGGGACGGGTTCGTCCGCCGCAAAGACGTTCAACGTTTCCACCGCCGCGGCGCTTGTCGCCGCCGGTGCCGGGCTTACGGTCGCGAAACAAAGTAACCGAGGCGTTACAACGAAATGCGGTTCGGCGGATGTGCTAAGCGAGCTCGGCATCAAAGTCGCGGGGGAGACCGCAGTCGCACAGGCTGCGCTGGGCGGCGTCGGGCTGACATTCATGTTCGCACCAAAATTTTTCCCGGGCCTTCGCCGTGTCGCGGATATTCGCAGCAGCCTCGGCATCCGCACCTGCCTTAATCTGCTAGGCCTGATGGCGAATCCCGCCGGAGCGACGCGACAGGTGATAGGGGTCTGGCATCGGTCGATGGTCGAACCCGTCGCACGGGCACTTGCACTTTTGAAAGCCGAACACGCTTGGGTCGTCCACGGCCAGGACGGCATGGACGAGATAACGCTGGCGGGCAAGACATTGGTCGGCATCGTTAAGAACGGCAACGTCACGTCGCAAGTGATATCCCCAACAGACATGGGACTAAAACTAGGCAAAACCGAACATCTGCGGGCCGCCGATGCGAAACAAAGCGCAGCCATCATCCGCGACGTCCTTTCCAGCAAACGCCGCGACGAAGCTCGTTCTCTTGTCGTATTGAATGCCGCCGCCGCCATTTACGTCGGCGGGCTGGCAAAAGATCCCGTTCACGCCGCACGGCTCGCCGAACAAAGCATCGATAGCGGCATGGCACAGAATAAGCTCGAACGCCTCATCCAGATCACGAACAAGAAATAACTATCCGTTGAAGATACTTTGCCGTCGCTGATTCTTGGCCGATAATTAGCTGATGCTTTCGGCGATCTATGGCAAGGTGATGAACCTCAGGAACGCTCTCTACGAACGCGGGACCTTTGGCGCGCATGGCCTTGGTGCACGCACGATTAGTGTCGGAAATATCACAACCGGCGGTACCGGCAAAACGCCGCTAGTCGCGAAGATCGCGGAAATGCTCGCAGCCAACGGCGAACGTGTCTGCATCCTGACACGCGGCTACGGCCGCAAAGACCCGAAGAATCGAGTTCTCGTGTCAGACAGCGAAACGGTGCTGGCAGATGCCGAAATGGGCGGCGATGAGCCCGTTGAGCTTGCTAACAAGCTGCTTGGAAAAGCAGTCGTGGTCGCGGACGCTGATCGCGTCGCCGCGGCGAGATGGGCCTTGAGTGAATTCGGTATCACTGCATTCGTGCTGGACGACGGTTTCCAGCATCGCCGCGCGAAACGCGACCTCGATATTGTCTGCATTGACGCAACGAATCCTTTCGGCGGCGGCAAAACGCTGCCTTCGGGCCGTTTGCGTGAACCGCTTGCGGGACTGGCACGAGCCGACGCCGTCATCATCACTCGCTCACCTATTGCCGAAAACCTCGATAAGCTTGAAGCGGATCTCAAGAAATATGCGCCTAGTGCCCATCTTTTCCACTCAAAGGATTCAGTTCGTTGCGTACGGCCGCAGGTCGGTGATCATGACTTCGATGCAAAGTTGAGGTTCGTCTCGTTCTGCGGCATCGGCAATCCCGCGTACCTTTTTGACACAGCAAATGCGTACACAAATGGATCGGTCGTTGGAACGCTGGCTTTCGCAGACCACCATCGATACACCCAACAAGATATCGAAAACATCGAGATCCTCGCACGCGAAAGGTCAGCAGACGCGCTGCTTACTTCTGCGAAAGACGCTGTTAAATTGTGGACTTTGAAATTCTCGATCCCGTGTTTCGTCATGGAGATCGAGCCTGAGGTCGAGCCGGCAGAGGAATTTGAAAAGCTGATCAGCGGAAAATGACTATTTTGGCGGACCGTCCTTGTCGCCCCAATAGAACGCTCTGACGACGAGAACATATACCGTCAGGCAGATGACCACCAAGATCAAAAAGAACAATCCAAGCCAAACGAAAGAGGACATATCAGGCGGCCTCCTCACCGTTGGATTCTGCTTCCTCGATCAGATCCGTCATTAGTCCTCGGGTACCGCGGTGTTCTACTACGTGACGGTAAAACACGGTCGCCACCGCGACGATCGGAATTGACAAGAAAACGCCGGGAATGCCTGCGACCTGCTCGCCTGCAAGCACCGATAAAATAATGGCCAGCGGATGAAGATGTATCCCTCCGCGGACTATTCGCGGATACGAGACGTAGTCGTGAAAGATCCTCAACACGATAAGGAATATAGCAGCATACAGCGCCTTCCACGGATCGTCGCCGAAGAAAGCGGTCAACGTAACGACGATACCTACAGTCAGCGGCCCAAGCAGCGGCACGAACTCAAAGATCCCGGCCATAATGCCCAGCAAAAGAGCATACTTCAGCCCAAAAAGATAAAACCCGATGGTACAGATCGTTCCGATGAGAAAACACGAGATCAACTGAGCCCGCGTATATGCGGCGAGCGTAGTATTCACGTCCGCCATTACGACCTCAGCGCGATACCTCCATCGGCCGGCGGGAAACATTCGTAATATCGCCAGACGGAACTGGTTAACATCCTTAAGAAAGAAGAAAGAAAGTACAGGCACAAGAACGAACCACGGGATATATTTGACCGAAACGATCACGAAACCGCCGACCGCTGTGGTGATCTCGCCGCCGAGGTCGGAAACTCGTTTATTGATGTTCTCCTGAACCTCTTCAGGTATTCGGAGACGCTCAAAACGTTGATTGAGTTCACGCGCCCGCTCGCTGAACATCCTTCCGTATGAGGGGAGATTTGAGCCGAATTCCCTTGCCTGGTCTACCACTCTCGGAGCGATATTAGAGATAGCGTAGCCGATGACCGCAAATACGAAAATATAGGCTATGCCGATCGCCAGCGACCTCGGCATAAAACGGTCGAGCCCTCTGTCCTTGAACGGCTTGCGGATCAACCGAACAAGCGGGTCCATCAAATAGGCAAAAAATACCGAAAGTACTATTAGGAAAAATAGATAGCTTAGCGACTGAACAATCCCCTGGAGGAAACCTGCGACGAACAACAGCATCAGCGTTATGACCACGACGCGGATTATCGAACGGATCGGCGGCGACGCAGGATCGATAGCGACCTTTACAGGCTTTTCCTTTTCCGATTCGTTAAAAACGGCACTGGTTCTGGGTGGTTCGATATCAGCCATTCGAGATATATTACGTCATTTTGCTGCCGCCGAGTTCGTATTTTCCGCCGCTTCAGGCTTGGAATAATTTTCCACCGAAAATCTCTCATATAGGGCCAACATATTCTTCGGCGGCAATTTTGTATTCGAACCGATCAGGAACGCCCTGCCGTCCTCAGCCGAAACGCGACGGTTTGCATCGGTCGTATTCACGCGAATTACGCTCTTATCTTCAGCATCAATGTTGCCTCCATCCTTTCGCCGGAGGACATAGATGAACTCAAAATCGGCTGTCCGCATCGCATTAATGTCGTCGGCAATGGTCGGCACTTTGCGTTCAACATTGCTCGCCGGCGGCTCAGCATTCCCTGACCTTAAAATGCGCTCATCCGGCCCGCATCCCGTGAAGATCAGTGCAATACCGGTGAGCAGGCCTGAGAATCGCCAACGCCGCAGGACAATTTTCATGCACTCAAGCGTTCTCTTCATTTGTGTCGGCAGCGTTGTCTTTACGTTCGAGCTCATCTAGTAATTGTTTCTCTTCCTCCGTCTCGGGCTCTTCAGTTTCATCGGGAGGCTCGCCCTTCTCGGGCCTGATCCGAAACAGCCTGGCCTCGTCATCTTCGTAGATCGTTTCAACCCAGCCGCTTTCGAGCATTTTCGCGATCAAGTCTGTGTTCTCACGGGCGTCAGCGAAAATGTAGTTTGATCCAAACCGATCCCTTATCAGAGGAGCAGGGTCTTCGATGCGGCCTTCGGTCAGATCTTTTAGGAGTTTATACAATTCGGGATCGGCCGAAAACAAATAATTCGGGTCAAGGCCATAAACGTAATGGTGTTTCGTATTGTAGAAAAAGAGTTTCGGAAAATCGTCCCAAGTACAGTTGAAGATGATCTCGCCCGGCGGTATGTTATCTGCTCCGGTCTCGTCGAGAGCCGTCGCCCAGTCCATAGCTCGCCGATAGCGATCGGCGTTCTCGTTGCTGGAGATCATATCGACCATTCCTGCCTCATCAAATCCCCAGCGATGCAGGCCAACGAGGTTGTAGAACCAAAATGAGGTCAATAAGGCTCCGACCGCCCATGGCGCAGCCTTTCTTCCGGCATCGACCCAAGACTGCCTTTCGCTTGGCTTCGGGGCGTCCAGGAAAGGATCAATATCGCGTTGGAATTCCTCCGGCAGCTCGCGGGCCCGAGGAGCGGTAAATGCGTTATAGGCAAAGGCCGCGAAAAGTATCGCAAATGGAGGAAAGTACTCCGCAAACCTCTTCGATCTGAACTGGGCCGCGAGCAGCACGGTCGTGAACATCAGGAAGAATGTGGCCTTTTCGGGCAACTTGCCGTCGCGCGGAACGAACAAAATGTATCCGATCAACATCGCGAGTAATGCGACCGGAAACACCATCATCAGCTCCATCCCTGTATACGGGTACCATTCCATTCCGACAGCGACAGCGAAGTCCGAACCGACCTTGAACTTGGTCCAAAAATGTTCAAAAAAGAGCTTAAGGTTATTTGGGAAATATGGGTTGATGATGTTCCCCAAGATCATTCCCGCCAAGGTATAAGCCAGCGGCCGCCACTCAAATCGCCGTTCATTCCACGCGATAATTATCGTCCAGAAGAACGCAGCGAACAGCAGCAGCGGAAACAGGCTGTAAGTCCATACAAAAGCGAACATCAGCGGCAGCAGCCAGACGTATTTTCGCTGAAACAGTAAATGGATCCCGAGAACCGTGATGATTATCGTCAGCGGGGGAGCCTTTGCCATGTTCATCCGGAAATAGAACATGTTCGAGCAGGTAAGTATCGCGATCAGCCATATTAGCTGGTGCTTTATGCCGTACCGATAGATAAGCCAATAGACCGAAAAGATCGCGGCAACGGCAAAAAATATGGTAGCGACCTTTGCCGCCATAACGGGCTCAAAGAACCACAGGAACGGTATCTGCAGCAGATGGAAGAGGAAATGATGATCTGCGTAATCGTCAGGGTTCAGGACCGTCAGCGGCAGCCATTCGAACCTAGGCAGTCCGTTGCCCGAACTTAGGCTCTCCCAGAGCATCGCTGACCAGCGAATGTGGTAATAGCCGTCCCAGTCTCCGCAGCAGATGGCATCGGTCCGCGTCTGCAGATAGGTCATCACCATCGTGATCGCTATCAGTCCGAAGATCAGATAAACGACACGCGTCGCAGCCTCGGTTTCGAAATACTCCGTCCAGGTCTGCTTTTTCGGCTCTTCCAATGGCGTTTCCGGCTTCTCTTCTTCGAAATTTTCTTCCATCTATAGTCCTATCGGAGCTTGCGAGAATTAAAGGCAAAAGTATCACGCGAAATCGACACCGAGCAAGCCATAACTACAAGAGCGCGGTTTGATGCAGGTTTCCAGCCTGTTAGAATCGGGAATTTGCTATGTATCCTCAGGGAAACCTCTTCATACCCGCTTCACACGGCCGTTTAGAAGCGATACTCAAGGACCCGTCAGTCGAACGCCGCGGCGTAGCACTGGTTTGTCATCCGCATCCGCTCGGCGGCGGGACCATGCACAACAAGGTGGTCTTTCGTGCCGCCGCGGGGCTGAACGATGCAGGGCTCACGGTGATTCGATTCAATTTTCGCGGCGTTGGGCTTTCGACCGGTGTGCATAATGAGATCGAGGGCGGAATTCAGGATGTTCGCGACGCATTGGAGTTCCTTGCCGGCGAATATCCTGGCGAAGATATCACGCTTGCCGGGTTTTCCTTTGGCTCACGGACAGGAATGGAGGTCGGAATAACAGATGACCGCGTAAAACGGCTGATCTCGATCGGAACCCCGGTCGAAAAATATAGTGATTACGATTTTTTGACCGCAGTTACCAAACCGATACTGTTCGTCCACGGTACCGAAGATGAATTCTGCTCGGTCCAAAGCCTCCGAAGTTTGACAGATCAGATACCGCATGCGGATGTCGTGATATTCGAGAATAGCGGACACTTTTTTGACGAACATCTGCAGGAACTGCGCGAGACCGTCCGCGAATGGACGCTGAAGGAACTTCAAACAGGCTGAACACGATGAGGAGGATAGATCAAGGAAAGATTATCCTGTTTGTCATGTTATTTCTTACTTATGGAACAAACGATCAGAGACGCGGCCATACGGCTAACAATGATGCCGCGAGATACCAATGCTCACGGGACCGTATTTGGCGGCATAATTTTGAGCTATATTGACGTTGCAGGCGCGGTAGAGGCTGGCAGACATACAAAACACGATCGGTTTGTTACGGTCGCAATGAAAGAGGTGATCTTTCACGAACCTGTTTTCATGGGAGATCTGGTCAGCTTTTATGCCGAAACGATGAAGGTCGGCAATACGTCGATCACCGTTCATGTGGTCGTAGAGGCGGAGCGCTTCGGCAGTCAAGGGCAGCAGGTCAAGGTAACTGAAGCGGAGGTCGTATATGTGGCGATCAACCAGTTTCGGGAAAAGGTCGTGATCGGCGGCAAGAACTAGAACTGGCGTTCGTATCTTTCAGATCTTTCGATGCCCGGTAGATCGATCCAATAGGTGTCCCCTTTGGGCTTCTTTAGCTGAAGTCGGTCGCGGCCGATGATCTGGCCGAGAAAACGCATGGGCGTAAAAACTAAGTAGTAGATCAAGGTCATGATGACCCTGCTCATTATATTCCCCATCACATACGCGATGCTTAGCCATGCCCAGTAGAAAGGAAGCGCAAGTTTAGTTCCGGTCAGGCCGATCGCACCGACGACAACACCGATTCCCATCGCCCACAGCCCGAATATCTCGTTCTTTGTTAAAAGCCAACTAAAGGGCCAAAAATATTTGACCAGCCCAATGACCAGGAATCCTCCCATAAAAACGGCTCCGAACGATCGAAGTTCGCGTTTTCCAGGTTTCCAATTGAGGTGAACGAAAGGCATCGGTAATTAGAACAGCGTGTAAATGAACGGAGCGGCCGCACCGCCGCCGACGGCTCCCAAGATGATCAAACCGGCGAGCAGCAATACTACAATGATGATCGGCGTCAGCCAATAAGCCTTGTGCTCACGCACAAATAGCCAAAATTCAGAGATAATGTTGTTTCTTCGCGGCATCTTTAGTCGAGTTTGAACTCTGCTCTGTATTCTTCAGCTCCGGGCAAAGGCGGCTGATCTTCCTTGAGGCAAATTACATCTTCCAAAACAAGTGCGTCCATCTCTGTGTACATGAAGCACTTATAGGCCTCTTCCGGGCGGCAGACGATCGGCTCGCCTCTTATGTTGAAAGACGTATTCACGACCGCTCCGCAGCCTGTCCTTCGTTCAAACGCCTTCAGGATGTCATAGTATCGCGGGCTCCGCGAGCGGTCAACGGTCTGAATTCGTGCGGAATAGTCAACGTGGGTTATCGCGGGCAGATCTGAACGCGCCTCCTTTAGCTTGTCTATTCCGAAAAGCCTCTCGCTGCCCGGAGCTGCCGGCAGCCGCACCTCCTCCCGCACCGGAGCAACAAGCAACATATATGGACTCTCGGCCTCAAGCTCGAAATAATCCTTCGCCCGCTCCGCCAAAACGCTCGGAGCAAAAGGACGGAATGATTCTCGAAACTTGATCTTCAGATTCATTTTGGACTGCATTTCAGGGTTTCTCGGGTCGCCGATGATGCTGCGGCCGCCGAGGGCACGCGGCCCGAACTCCATTCTTCCCTGAAACAGCCCGACAACATCTCCGCCGTCCAAAAGTTCCGCTATCCTGTCGCATAGCTCCGTCTCGCTATCGAATTTTTTGTAAATAGCACCAGTCGAATCCAGGTAGCGAATGATCTCATCATTGGAGAATTTCGGCCCGAGATACGATCCAAATTGGCTGTCCGGCGAGTCAGGTATTCGCGGCTTGTCCATTATCTGATACCAAGCAAAAAGGGCTCCGCCCAGACTTCCGCCCGCGTCGCCCGCAGCGGGCTGCAGCCACACGTTATTGAAAGGCCCTTCACGCTGAATAATGCCGTTCGCAACGCAGTTCAGCGCAACGCCGCCCGCCATGCAAAGGTTTTCCATGCCGGTTTCCTGATGTACGTGACGCACGATCCGCATCATCACGTCCTCGGTCACCTTCTGGATACTTGCAGCGATATCCATATGGAATTGCGTCAATTCGGATTCCGCACCGCGTGGTTCCTGGCCGAAAAGCCTATGAAACTTAGGGCATGTCATCGTAAGCCCCGAACAATAGTTGAAATACGACTGATCCAGCCAGAAGGAACCGTCTTCTTTGATGTCGATCAGATTCTCGCGGATGAGGCGCTCGTATTTCGGCTCGCCGTAGGGTGCAAGGCCCATCAGCTTATACTCGCCCGAGTTGACCTTGAAGCCCGTATAGTAAGTGAATGCACTGTATAGAAGCCCCAGCGAATGCGGAAATCTGATCTCGCGTCGGAGTTCGATTCGATTGCCGCGGCCGACGCCCCATGTGCTCGTGCTCCATTCGCCTACGCCGTCGAAGGTGATGATCGCAGCTTCCTCGAACGGCGACGGGAAGAAAGCACTTGCTGCGTGTGAGCCGTGATGTGTCGTGAAATAGATCAGCCCTTCGTATTCGTTGTGCAGCCCCTTATCGATCTCGCGCGGAAGGAAGAGCTTCTGGTTAAGCCATAACGGCAATGCCATCATGAATGACCGCAAACCAAGCGGAGCATAAGCAAGATAAGTCTCCATCAGCCGCTCGAATTTCAGAAATGGCTTGTCGTAGAAGACGACCGCGTCGAGTTCCGACGGCGAGATGCCGGCTTCCCGCAAACAGTAATCAATTGCATTCGTCGGGAAATTGTAGTCGTGCTTGATCCGCGTGAAACGCTCTTCCTGAGCGGCAGCGACAATGCGGCCGTCAACGACGATAGCGGCAGCGCTGTCGTGATAAAAGGCTGATATACCGAGAATGCTCGTCAATTTGTTCTCTCTTGTCTTCGAAATTCTGTCAGTTGGTCATACACGACCCGGTGTCCCGATTCGCTAAGATGCATCGGATCCGCAAAAAGAAATGCTGACGACGGCCGCGGAAGCTGTCGGAAAGCATCACGCGTATCAATGTATCGAATATCCTTCGCTCTCAGATATTCGATAATTCTGTCCTGCGGTGAAAAGTCACCGCCTTCCTGCCTCATTTGAAACTCGTACGGATTCAGAAATACGGCAAATCTGCCGTTTCTTTGTTTCACAAGCTCGTGGATCTTGGCTATCGGCTCCAGGATCTCTTTCGAACGGCCGCTTGCGGCATCCATCAGCGACAGATCCCATTCAAAATATCGCCGAGAAGGATCAGTGGTGAGGCCTGTTATCAAAACATACAACTTAGATCGCGGTCCGAGAAACTCATTCATCCCGGCAAATGCAGAAGCTATCATGCGTTTGACCCCGGCAAGCCCGCTAGCAGATGCCGGTTTTTCTTCTGACTGTCCAATTTCCCTGAAATCATTCAGGCAATAGAACAAAATGACCTCGTCGATCTCAGGATGATCCGACAAGGCCCGCTCCGCGGTTCGCAAATAATCCGGCAGCGAAAAGCCGTTGACCGCTGCATTGTAAACCGCTGACGATTGGTCCGAGCTCCGCAGCAGTCCCGCAAATGTCTTTTCCTCAGGAACGCCGACGCCAAATGTCACGGAGTCACCCAACAGAAGTATCGCCCTCTGAACTTCAGGATAACGATAATTCTCGGGTACTCGGAAGCCGTTCGAATCCGAAAACACCGCCGCCCCGAAAGACACCCCTTGCGAGTTCGGCGCGTTTGCAACCGGTCTGCCCGCTGCGTCAAGGAACATGAAGTCTTTGCTGGTCTTTCTCAGATTGATGTCGAGAAATGCCCTGCAAAAGAGTTCACCTATCCCGAGCAGGATCAGGCAAAATGCAACCGAAACCGCCGTCAGAAGCAGCTTTTTGAAAAAACCCGACGGTCGTCGTAGATCTTCGGCCACAAGTAGATTAGAAGATACCCAATTATGCTTGTCAAAGCAGGTTGCTCCGGGCACGAGGCCGTCGGGGATGGTCTCTCAGGCAGCTAACTTGCCTTAAGCGATGCGGTGTGCAAAATTCAAATATGTACATAAATTTAAGGAGGGCATAAAATGCCGACAATTACAGCAGACATTGCTTCGGGATCCGTCTTCTTCGATGCCGAAGCCGGAAAGAAACTGGTTCTGGCACTCGAGGACAATGGCGTCGATATACTTCACCGATGCGGCGGAAATGCACGCTGCACGACCTGTAGAGTTGAGATAATCGAGGGGGACGCGGGCGAAATGGGCGAAGCGGAAGAAGCCATTTTGTCAACAAAAGGAGACCTCGCCCCGAATACGCGGCTTTCGTGCCAGATCCGCTGTGAGGGCGATCTGCACGTCAAGGTCGTGAATCAGGCAAGCGTAACGGGAATGGATGCGGGCACACGCCCCGTAGATTGATAAAGGGAGTAAGAATTATGGGAACAAGCACTACATACACAGCAAAAACATTTGATCTTTCGGACCTGACGGGAATCTCGAACGAAACGCTTGCGATGCACTTCAAGCTTTACGAAGGCTACGTTACGAACACCAACGTCCTGAATCAACGCATCGCTGACCTGATCGGCGGCGGCGAACTCGACGCAACGCAAGTCGCTGCATTCAGTGAACTTAAGCGTCGTTTCGGATTCGAGTACAACGGCATGGTGCTGCATGAATACTATTTCGAGAACATGCAGAAACATGGCACGGGTGATCCATCGACAGGATCAGCTTTCATGCAGGCCGCCGAAGCGAGTTTCGGCAGCTACGACGTTTGGAAAGCCGATTTCATGAATACAGGCAAGATGCGCGGCGTCGGTTGGGCTGCGGTCTATCAGGATCCGTCGAACGGCGCTATCTCGAACCATTGGATCAACCTCCACGAGACCGGCAATGTCGCGGGCTACAAACCGATCCTTATTATGGACGTTTGGGAGCACGCGTTCATCAAAGACTACGCTCCGGCGGACCGTCCGAAATACATCGAGGCATTTTTTGCCAATATCGACTGGGAAGTCGTCAATTCGCGTCTTGGATAGATAGACGTTAGAATTTAACAGGATGGGCAGGATACTCAGGATTTGAATTCATCCTGTTGGCCTTGTCCATCCTGTTTCAATTTTTATGATCGAGGAAAAGGTTCTTGTCCAAACATTTCTGAACCGCAAGCAGCGTGAGCGGCTTAGAAAACCCGATTGGCTGAAGATCAAGCTCGGCGATCCGCGTAATCAGAACGCCGTGCTCGACCTGATATCGGGGCTGAACCTTCATACCGTTTGTCAGGAGGCAAAATGCCCCAACATCTTTGAATGCTGGACCGATAAGACCGCGACATTTATGCTCGGCGGCGATACGTGTACGCGGCATTGTGGATTTTGTGCGGTCAATAAGGGCAAGCCGATGGACCTGGACCCGCAGGAGCCGACCCATGTCGCAGAGGCCGTCAAACACCTAGATCTAAAACACGCGGTCATCACGTCGGTCAATCGTGACGATCTGCCCGATGGCGGTTCGCGGCATTGGGCAGAGACGATATTTCGTGTACGAGAGATGAATCCCGATTGTAAGGTCGAGGTGCTGATACCCGATTTTAACGGCGACGAAGAAGCCCTGAATAATGTCCTTCACGCACGTCCCGATGTCCTAAATCACAACACTGAAACGATCGCCCGTCTGTATCGACGCGTCCGCCCGGATGCCAAGTACGAACAAACTCTTGAACTGCTCGAACGCGCCGCCCGTTGGCGAGACGATCATCAGCCGGCGATGCTGACCAAGAGCGGCATCATGGCCGGGCTCGGCGAGGAATTCGAGGAGGTCGTCGAACTGATGCGTGACCTTCGCAGCGTTTCCTGCGACATCATGACGATCGGCCAATACCTGCAGCCCTACGAAAAACGATTGCCGGTCGAGCGTTACGTTACGCCCGAAGAATTCGCCGAGTGGAAGCGGATCGGCTTGGAAATGGGCTTCAAACACGTCGAATCATCACCGCTGACGCGCAGTTCGTATCACGCACGACAGCAGACCGAATCCGGAGAAGAGCACAAATTATGAACGAAACAGAAAAACAACAGGTAATTGACGTCCTTAACAAAATACTCGAGCTGGAACTTGCAGGAGTTGTGCGTTACACGCATTACAGCTTGATGGTTTTCGGCTACAACCGTATCCCGATCGTGTCATGGCTAAAAAGTAACGGCGACGAATCGCTTGCACACGCTCACAAGGCCGGAGAATTCGTCACGATGCTTGGCGGACATCCTAGTCTTAAGATCGGTCCGCTGCTGGAGACAGAAAAGCACGATATCGGCGATATTCTGCGGGAAAGCCTTGAACAAGAAAGCACCACGCTTGCCGCGTATTACGAGTTGTTGAAGCTGGTCGATGGAAAGTCCGTCGCTCTGGAAGAATATGCTCGTGAAATGATCTTGCTCGAAGAACTGCATCTCGACGAAGTCAATAAGATGCTCCGAAAACCGGGTGAGATCGAGCCGTTTAGCGAATAGCGGATCCTTGCATTATCATTTTACGCGTGGCGGTTTTTTTGCCGCCACGCTTTTTCTATGCGATACGGACTGATAGCCGGCAACGGCAGGTTTCCATTCCTTGTGATCGACGGAGCACGCCGGGCCGGCGAGGAATTATCCGTTGTCGCGATAAAGGAAGAGACCGATCCTGAGATCGAGAAAGCAGCAGACGAGGTTCTTTGGGTCGGCATCGGCCAGCTCGGCAAGATGATCTCGCATTTCAAAAAGCGTGGCGTTGAGAAGGCAATCATGGCCGGCCAGGTCAAACATGTACAGATATTCTCAGGCTCATTACCGGATCTCAGAATGGTCAAAATGCTTTGGAATCTTCCCCGCCGAAATACCGACGCATTGATCGGAGGCGTCGCGAATGAGATGGCAAAAGAGGGCATCGAGCTTATTGATTCTACATACTTTATCCAAGACCATCTCGCATCGGAAGGCGCGATAACGCGGAGAAAACCGTCTAAAGATGAGGCCGAGAACATCGAATATGGCCTTCACATCGCGACAGAGCTGGGTCGGCTCGACCTGGGCCAGACGGTCGTGTTGCGGGCGAAAGCGTGCGTTGCCATCGAGGCGATGGAAGGAACGGACGCAGTAATACGCCGTGCAGGAGAGCTTGCAAAAGGAAAGCTGACCGTTGTCAAGGTCGCAAAGCCCGATCAGGATATGCGTTTCGACGTTCCTGTGGTTGGGCCGCCAACCATTGAGAATATGATCGCTGCAGGTGCAACGTGTCTCTCGTTTACTGCGGGAAAGACATTGATCTTTGACCGCGAAGAAATGATCGGCCTGGCAGAAAAGAATGGCATCTGCATAGTCGGAACTGGGAACGCAGGCTAATCGAAACATTGGAACCGCCAAAGTCGTAATATGGGCATTGCATTTCGAAGAGCCGAATCGCGGCAACTGCCATTCGTCCGCCGGAATCAGAAAATATTTATGATGAAAAGAAACTTTTTTGCAGCACTCGTACTCTCCGCATTGCTGCTGCAAGGCTCACTTTTTGCGCAGGCTCCTGCCGTCAGGATCACCCCCGCAGAGAAGAAGATCGCTGAGACGATCCAAGCGGACCAACTCAGCAATTGGCTTCATTTTGTCGCTTCTGACGCAATGGCCGGACGCGATACACCGTCGCAGGGCCTCGATGTCACAGCAGAGTTTATAAAGATGAAATTGTCCCGCTGGGGATTCCGTCCCGCGGGCGACAACGGTACGTTCTTCCAAAAGATCGCTCTCTCTCGCGAAGCTGTCGACGCCAACGCGACCTTTGTAAAGATCGGTGAGACCCAATTCAAGCTAACGGAGGATTTTTTCCGGCTAAGCGGCAGCGGAAAGGCCGAAAATGTCGGGCTCGTCTTCGGCGGGAACGGCTGGATGGTCAAGGCAAAAAATTATGACGCGTTGGAAGGCGTCGACGCGAAAGGCAAGATCGTCGTGCTTTTCAGCAACGGCTTTCCGAGCCAGCGGACGATCACACAGCTTCCGCAAGGAATGTCTCAGGCTGACCTTGCAGGTGCGAACGGCGTCGATTATGCGGATCCGATGACGAACGCCCGTATGAAAGGCGCTGTCGGTATCATCCTTGCAGCTTCGCCGCAGGTAGAAGGTGCTTGGGGCAACATTCGCGGCTTTTTCACTCGCGGCTCGTTGACCGTTGACAAACTCCGCGGCGATGTAGGCGGCAGTCAACAGGAGATGCTGCCGACGATCCTTGCTTCTAAGAAGCTTAGCGATGCAATATTCGAAGGCGAGAGCGCAGGGCGCGATTCTAAGACTGCTTTTGTCATCAATAAGACGATCTCTATGGCCGCATCGGCTAAAAAGGAATCGCTAAAGACCCAGAACGTTGTCGCCGTGTGGGAAGGCTCGGATCCTAGACTAAAAGCTGAATACATCGCGATCGGTGCCCACTACGACCACGTCGGCGTCAATGAAAATGCTCCCGGCGATGACAAGATCTACAACGGAGCTGATGATGATGGATCAGGCACGGTAGGCATGCTTGCGATAGCCGAGGCTCTCGCAAAGTCGAAGGTACGTCCGCGTCGCTCGATACTTTTTGTTTGGCATGCCGGCGAAGAAAAAGGACTTTGGGGAGCAGAATATTTCAATAAGTTCCCAACGGTCGACATCAAGAACGTTGTGACGCAGCTGAACATCGACATGATCGGACGGAGCCGAAAGCCGACGGATACTGATCAGCGAAACAAAGACCTGTCGGGTGAGAATGAGGTATATCTGATCGGCTCGGAAGTAATGAGCTCTACGTTGGGTGCGGTGACGAAAGCCGTCAATACCAATTACCTCAAGCTTGACTATAATTACCGCTATGACGCTCCGAACGACCCGAACCGCTTCTTTTTCCGCTCCGACCATTTTCATTATGCGTTAAACGGGATTCCGATCGCATTCTGGTTCACCGGCGTCCATCAGGATTATCATCAGCCGGGCGACCATCCTGACAAGATCGATTATGCAAAGATGGAAAAGATCGTACGCACCATTTTCATGACCGCGTGGAAACTTGCAAATATGAATGACCGGCCGAAAGTTGACAAGGAGCTGCCGCCGGAACTGACGCGGCGTTAACGTGAAAAAGAACGGCGGGACGTGTAATTGAACAGGTCCCGCCTTTGCATATTTTCATCCTCTCACTTTTTTATCTTCGTTCTGCGATACACCTCGGACTTTGGAATACCAAGCTGCTTGGCAGCCTTCTTAATGGCGGCCTTTTCATCAAACCCTGCTCCTTTGAATTCCTCGATCAACGAATCAACATCGTCGATTGACGCTGCGGCCGGCGTTTTGTCCGACGCTCTCTCGATCAAAAGCACCATCTCGCCTTTCGCATGCGTCAGGAACGGCAGTTCGCTTAAGCGTCCACGGGAAAACGTTTCGTGAACCTTGGTCAATTCACGTGCAATAACCGCGTTTCGGTCGCCGAGGACCTCGATACAATCACCGATGGCCCGCGAGATACGGTGCGGCGTTTCAAAAAAGATAAGCGTTGCCGGAATGTCCTTAACTTCTGTAAGGCGTTTGATCCTGTTGCCTTTTTTTGACGGCAGAAATCCGCCGAAAAAAAAGCTGTCGGTCGGCAATCCAGACGCGATAAGGGCAGCGATCACTGCGGACGGCCCCGGAATTGGAACTACCGCAATGCCTGCATCACGTGCCAGCTTGACCAAATTATAGCCGGGATCATTTATCGCGGGAGTGCCCGCATCGGAAACAACAGCTACCGACGAACCGGAGCGAAGCATTTCGAGTAATTCATCACCACGTTCATTTTCATTGTGTTCGTGGAAGCTGATGGTACGGTTTGAGATCCTGTAGTGATTCAACAGTTTTTGACTGTGTCGAGTGTCCTCGCAGGCGATCACGTCGACATCGTGGAGTATGTCGAGAGCGCGATACGTAATATCTCGAAGATTTCCGATCGGAGTGGCAACCAAATACAGCGTTCCCGGCATTATCGAAACTATAGCCAACAAGTTCTTAAAACAAAAATGCCTGCCGGACCCAATGCCGGCAGGCTAAAGGAGAATATTTGTTACACGGTTAGAAGGGCCACCAGGTGGGCCGGCCATTTCCGTTCCTGCCGCGGCCATTGCCCCAAGGGTCTTGCTGTTGCTGCGGGTACTGATTGCCCCAACCGCCCCGGTTGTTGCCGTAATAGCTCCCGAGCGTTTGCAGATCATAACGGATGCCCTGCCAAAGATTCATTGTGCCCCAACTCAATCGAGCTCTGGAGATCATACGATCTACCTGACGGCCCTGATCCATTGCCTGACGGACCTTGTCCTGCGAATTACGGCTGTTGCCGTTGTCGAGACGGTTGACCGACCGCTGAAAATCTTTCACCACTCTGTTTACCTGGTCTTCGAAATTGGTACCATTGCGGCGTCCGCGGTCAAGTTCACGATCGACTTGCCGCTGAAAGTCCTTTGTACGGTCTTTCAAACGCTTCACAAGCTGACGCGAGTCGATATTCCCGTAGTACGGGCCACCGCCATAGTTTCCCCAACCGCCTTGCTGGTTCTGCGGCCCCCATTGTGCCGACACAAAGGAAGGCACCGTCAAGAATAGAAATGCAAAGGTACTGACTGTAAGAATGTTCTTTATGCGATTCATTGTTTTCTCCCCATTCATAAAACTTCGGGCAATGAATTTCATTGCTCGCATCGAATAAGGGCAACGGGCGTGCCACAACTTTCACGCATCGCCCCAACGCTCTGTAAGGTGTGTATTTGCGATACTTTACGTCAATACATTGGGCAATACAAAAAGAAGAGCCCGACCGATTTCCGTTACTGATAACGCAAATCGTCGGGCAACCCAAACTGCAAGGAGTTCTACCGGACCGATAAGGCCTTTGCGGCATTCAGCCGTCCGCCTGACGCGACGCGGCCTTCGAGAGATGAGAGCTTATCGACAGAATTAAGGAGTCGCGAACGGAGTTCGGCGACCGAGATATTCGGCTCGTTCGCGATGATCAACGCAGCGACGCCTGAGACGAACGGCGTGGCCATGGACGTTCCTGATGCCTCCCGATAATCGTTGCCTATCCACGTCGAGAGAATGTCCTTTCCAGGTGCTGCGATGTGAACGGTTTTCGAACCGAAATTGGAGAATGACGCAAGTATGTCGTTCCTGTCCAAAGCTGCAACGCTGATCACATTCGGCAAGTCGTAGTTTGAAGGATAGTGCGGACGGCGGTCGTTGTTCGAGCCGTCATTACCGGCGGCTGCAACGAATAATATACCAGCCTCACCGGCGGCACTTATGGTCGCCTCCAGGGCCTTTGAACGCCGCATCGAACCCCAGCTTGCGCTGATGACGCGAATGTTTACACCGTTATTCTTTCGTTCGATCGCATAGTTGATCGCTGCTACCGCATCGCTTGCATTGCCGGAACCGTTTCTGCCAAGGAATTTGAGCGGCATTATCTTCACACGCCAATTCACGCCGGCTATGCCCTCACCATTGTCACCGACCGCTCCGATTATGCCTGCACAATGTGTGCCGTGGCCGTTGTCGTCCATCGGGTCCGGCAGATCGGATGTCCCGTCAAAACCGTAAATGTCATTCATGCGGCCAAGCTGCGGATCATTGTAGGGACTCAGGCTCGCGGGACGAAACCACATATTCTCACTGAGATCAGCGTGATTCAGATCGACTCCCGTGTCCAGCACAGCAACTACGACATCTTCGCTGCCCGTCGTCGTCTTCCATGCTTCAAGTGCTTTGATATCAGCGTCCTGAGTGCCGCCCTGCTGACCGAGATTTGCAAGCGCCCATTGGTCGCCAAACTGCGGATCGTTAGGCCCGGCTGCAGGGTCATCCTGATATGTTGCTTCGCGTCGGAATGCTGACGGGTCGCTCAATTCGATCCTGAAATTCGGCTCGGCCCACTCTACGATGTCACCCATTTCGGTGTAATACCGTGCCACCGTTTCGGGATCCATGTCATCCAGGTCATCTATTACCGCAAGCCCTTTGACCGCTTCGATCTTGTCTAAGACTCGGTCATTGTTCCGCGCGGCAATGGCGTTGATGGAGTCGATCGTAAAGCCCGAACGAAACTTCACCATCACCTCCGGAGCACGCGAAGGCGAACAGGAATTGGCCTTGTCAACGACGACAGGCCCCGGAATGCCCGGCAGCCCATCCAATGACCTTTGCCAACGATCGATCTGACCGAGAACAGCGGCAAATACGATAACGACCGCTGCCAATGTGGCGTGAATAAAAATATTGTTGCGGTTCATATATTCGACCCCATTTCTTGACTACTTGTATATGACGTAGTTCTTGCCGCCAAAGTTGTGTAGACGCACCTGATATTTGTCGGCACGGTATTCCAACGTCTTTCGGCCCGCACGTAATTTGATCTCCCAACCGGACGAGATCATTTGGGCAGCCATTTCGCCTGCGGTCGGGCTGCCCAAAGCAGAATTCGGAAAATCGCGTTCCTTAACGGATGTGGTCTCAACGTCCTTTTCAGCAACACCGGTTCGCTTTGAGCAGTCGCTCTTGGCTATATCGGCGGCGGAATCTTTATTTAACGGCATATCAATATAATACGCCATAATGACCGTCAGTGTTCAACCTGTTCGCGAAAGGTTTCGCCGTATCTCGACGATCGCGGGAACGATGAAAGTGGCACAAGCTGCGCCAAGAATGAGTCCGGTGATGAATCGCGACGCCTGGGTGTTTTCCCAGATACCAAAGAATGTGAGACCCCAATCGATCGCAATAGGCAAAAGCGAAAGAAAAAGCCAGATCCGCGGCGGGGCTTCGACATCAGCAACGGACCGCCAAAGCGGATAGACCGCTGTTCCCGATAAGAGTCCGAAATACACGCCGAAACAACGCGAGCAAACCCCGAACTGAGCTTCGCCATAATGAAACGACCGGGAATCTATCTGATGGCAGATGTAGCTGAAGAATTTATAGAGCGGATCGGCTATCTCATTGTGCCCAAGCGACTTAGCTATCGCAGGCAAGATGATTAGCAGCAGCCATGCCAACGTTATTGCGAGAGTCACCGCCCACGCACGCCACGCTTGCCGCCGAAAGAGTGCCGTCCTTTCAAGTGAAATGTATTCTTCAGGCGAAAGTGCCACGCTTACTGGGTTTTCGCCGACTGGGCGAGGGCTTTCTCTGTTTCGAGAATGTGCCGAGTTGTCTGAATGACCGTGTCAGGATTGAGTGAAATCGAGTTGATGCCGCGTTGGACCAGAAACTCGGCAAATTCGGGATAATCCGACGGAGCCTGGCCGCAAATACCTATCTTCTTGCCTTTGCGGATCGCGGCGTCGATTGCCATCGCGATCATCTTTTCTACAGCACCGTTCCGCTCGTCAAAGAGGTGTGCGACCATCTCGCTGTCCCGGTCGAGCCCGAGAGCAAGCTGCGTCAGGTCGTTCGATCCGATAGAATAGCCATCGAAGACCTCAAGAAATTCATCTGCAAAAACAACATTTGACGGCAATTCGCACATCGCGTAGATCTCAAGCTCGTTATCGCCCTGTACGAGACCGTATTCCGCCATCAGAGCAATGACGCGTTCGCCCTCTTCGACGGTGCGGCAGAATGGGATCATCGGCTTGATATTGGTCAATCCCATATCTTCTCTGGCACGCAGCAATGCAAGGCATTCCAGACGAAAACCGGCCTTGTAGCGGTCGTCGTAATATCGCGACGCTCCGCGGAATCCGATCATCGGATTTTCCTCAACAGGTTCAAATTCGCGGCCGCCTAGCAGCATCGCGTATTCGTTCGACTTGAAATCCGACATACGCACAATGACAGGTTTCGGATAGAACGCAGCGGCGATGCGGCCGATGCCTTCGGCAAGCGAGCGAACAAAAAACTCCTTCGGATCTTCCTCTAAGATCCGGTTGGCGATGGTGTCAACGTCCGCACGGTTTCGCAGATTCGGATAGTTTACCAACGCCATCGGATGGATGCCGATATGGTTATTGATGATGAACTCCAGCCTAGCCAATCCGACGCCGTCGTTCGGCAGACGCGACACGGAGAATGCGTGGTCCGGGTCACCGACGTTCATCATCACCTGTGTTTTCGGCCGGGCATCGGATGTGATCTTTTGCCTCTTGACCTTGAAATCTATCTTGCCATAGTAGATGTTGCCGACATCGCCCTCGGCACACGATACGGTGATCGGAGAACCGTTCTTTATCTTCTCAGTTGCGTCGCCCGTACCGACGATACAGGGAATGCCGAGTTCGCGGCTGATGATCGCGCTATGACACGTACGGCCGCCGCGTTCAGTTACGATCGCGGCCGCTTTTTTCATGATCGGTTCCCACGCCGGGTCAGTTTGGGTGGTCACCAGAATGTCGCCTTGCTTGAATGAGGTCAGCTTTGCCGCATCATGAAGGACATGGGCGTTGCCGCTGCCTATACGTTCGCCGACTGCGACGCCTGACGTCAGCGGAGCCCCATGTACTCCTGTGAGTTCGTAGGTCTCAATATAATTCTCTCTCTTTTGCGTATGTACGGTTTCGGGCCTTGCCTGAAGGATAAATAACTCGCCAGTCACGCCGTCCTTTGCCCACTCAATATCCATCGGTGTGGGCTTGCCGGCATTCTTCGAATAGTGATCCTCGATCTTGCAGGCCCAATCCGCAAGCTGCAGGACCTCAAAGCCCGCGAGGCAAAGCCGCTTTCGCTGCGATTCGACGACATCGCGAACCTGAGTGCCCGTATCGTCATCGGCAAAGACCATCTTCACTTCTTTGACACCGAGTTTGCGAGTGATGATTGGACGAAAACCCTGCTTCAGCGTCGGCTTATAAACGATCCACTCGTCCGGCGTCGCCATTCCCTGAACTATCGCCTCGCCGAGTCCCCATGCTCCGTTGATGACAACTACATCGCGAAAACCACTCTCGGTATCGAGCGTGAACATCACGCCCGAACACGCCGCATCCGAACGAACCATTGGCTGAACGCCTATTGAAAGAGCCACCTCAAAATGATCAAATCCTTTGGTCGTTCGGTATGAGATCGCCCGGTCGGTCCAAAGCGAGGCGTAACATTGATGGCAAGCCTCAATAAGCTTGCTGTCCCCGCGGACGTTTAAAATAGTGTCCTGCTGGCCGGCGAATGATGCATCGGGCAGGTCTTCGGCCGTGGCTGAAGATCGGACGGCAACTTCAAATGACCGCTTTCCTATGCGTTTGCCGAGGCGTTCGTATGCATCTAAGATCGCTGCTTCCACCTCTTTAGGGAAAGGTGTTTCGAGCATCAAGGCCCGTGCTTGTTCGCCGACGCTCGCCAGCTTTTCGATATCATTGACATCCAGGCCTTTCAGGAGTTTTTGCAGCTTTTTACGAAGACCATCTGTCTCCAAGAGTAGTTCGTAGGCATGTGATGTTGTCGAAAACCCATCGACCGCTCGGACACCCTGCAGAGTTAGTTCACGGAACAGTTCACCCAAACTGGCGCACTTTCCTCCAACGAGAGCAACATCGCCTGAGCCAACTTCGCTCAGGTCGAGAACGTATGGTTTGGCTTCGGTCATAGCACGAAAAAACTACGATGGGCAGGACAGTTCCGAAAAATAATCTAAAAGCGGATGACCGCATCAGGCCCGCCTTCAACGTGAACCGTATCCACAAATCGGATGCTCTTGGTGTCAGTGGTCATTACTACCGAATGTGTGCGCTTGCCTTCGCCGAAGAACCTTACGCCGCGAAGCAACGCTCCGTCCGTGACGCCTGTCGCAGCAAATATGATCTTCTTGCCCGGAGCAAGGTCGTTCGTATCGTAGATCTTGTCGGGGTCTGTAATGCCCATTTCTGCAAGACGATCTTTCATCTGCTCGAATGTCGGCACTTTTGAACGGTCAACACCAAGCCGATCCGGGTCGAAAACAAACTTCGCCTGTATCTCGCCGTTCAAGCACTTCATTGCCGCCGCAGTTATCACGCCTTCGGGGGCGCCGCCGATGCCCATTAAGGCATGAATATTTGTCCCCGCTACTGCAGCAGAAATGCCCGCGGAAAGATCACCGTCTGATATCAAACGAATTCGAGCCCCCGCCGAACGAACGTCGTCAATAAGCTTCTTGTGCCGACCTCGATCGAGGCATATTACCGTCAGATCTTCGACGTCGCGCCCGAGTCTGCGAGCAATGTTTTTAAGATTTTCTTCAACTGAAGCTTCGATATCGACCGCTCCCCTGCACGACGGACCAACAACGATCTTATCCATGTAAATATCCGGGGCATAGAGCAGTCCGCCGCGTTCTGCCGCCGCCAGTACCGCTATCGCGTTGTTCGCACCTAACGCACACAGGTTGGTTCCTTCCAGCGGATCGACAGCAATGTCCACTTCCGGAAATTGACTACGCTCTTCGTCCGAAAAGCTCCCGCCGCCTACCTCTTCACCGATATAAAGCATCGGAGCTTCGTCGCGCTCGCCTTCACCGATCACGATCCGGCCGCGCATCGGGACAGTATCCATGACCTCTCGCATCGCCTCGACCGCGACATGGTCCGAATGTTTACGGTCTCCCTGCCCCATTGTTTTTGCAGATTCGATAGCAGCAGCTTCTGCAACACGCAAAAAATCTAGAGCCAATTCGCGTTCTGCTCTGTTGGTATTCTTCATTTTGTATCCTGCGAAATTATTTAATTGATAACAGATTGCTTTGAGGTCATTTTAACACTTGTGCGCGGTTATTTGACAATTAAGCCACTCGGATATTACGGTTTTAGTTTGGTTTTGACCGAGATCGTATTAGGAGCGGTTCCAATTAATGACCTATATCGTCACTGAGCCCTGTATTGACTGCAAATACACAGATTGCGCGGCCGTTTGCCCCGTCGAGGCGTTCCACGAAACCCCCGATCGTTTGCTGATCAACCCTGACACTTGCATCGACTGCGATGCATGCCTTCCGGAATGTCCGGTGGAGGCAATTTATTCGGACATGTCCATTCCGGAGGAATACATGGATTGGCTGGAGAAGAATGCGGAAGCTGAGAATTTTCCGATCATCAGCGTCAAACAACCCGCATTGATGGGTGCAGGATGCTCCGGCCCCCCCGAGGCCTGACAGTTCTTTGATCTACTCGAAAAAAGGGCGGCCGTCGGCCGCTCTTTTTGTGTTTTAAGTTGCAAAAACTTGTTGCACAAATGGGAGCGCGAATGCTTCAATAGAAACAGGTGTTTCCTCCCAACTGCAGACACCTCTCCTGTTTAATGCCAGACACAGCGCCGACGGCAATTACTAAGCCGCGGAGACACTCTAAATTTCGTCCGAAAGTACTTGTACTTTTCGGCACACGGCCGGAGGCCATAAAAATGGCTCCCGTTATACGCGCGCTCAGATCACGGCAGTTCGAAACTCTGGTCGTTTCATCTAGTCAACACAAAAGCCTGCTCACTCCATTCCTAGAGACGTTATGCATACAGGTTGACGTGGACCTGTCTGTAATGAAGCGAGGTCAAAATCCGAACGATGTCTGTTCCCGAGTGGTAGGAAAGTTGGACAAGATCCTAGCCGCCGAAAAACCGGACCTCATCCTCGTCCAAGGCGATACGACCACGACACTTGCGGGATCTCTTGCAGCATTCAATCGAGGTATTCCTATCGGCCACATCGAAGCAGGCTTGCGTTCGGGCGATCTGATGAGCCCTTTCCCTGAAGAGATGAACCGCAGGCTGGTATCACAAATGGCCACATTTCATTTCGCCGCTACTGAAAAGAACCGGCGAAACTTGTTGGCAGAGGGCATTCCGTCGGATCGCATTTTCATTACAGGAAATCCGGTTGTTGATTCTTTGAAACGAATGCTGAAGAAACTTGTTCCTTCAGCCGGAGTAAAGAACCTGATCGAGCAGACGAAAGGCAAGAAACGCATCCTGCTGACAACCCATCGCCGCGAGAGCTTTGGAGAGCAGATGAGCGAAAATTTGTCTGTATTACGCGATTTTGTAGGGGCTCACAGCGACATTTGCCTGTTTTTTCCTGTCCATCCAAACCCAAATGTTAGGGGCGTTTCGGAGGACATTCTCGGAAATTGCGACCGGATCCATCTGCTGGAGCCGCTCGACTATTCGGACTTTCTTTCGCTGATGAAAGCATCGTGGCTGATAGTTTCCGATTCGGGAGGCGTGCAGGAAGAAGCACCGTCGCTGGGCAAGCCGCTGCTAGTCATCCGAGAGAACACGGAACGCCCGGAAGCAACTAGTTCGGGCGTCGCAAAATTGGTAGGAAGCAGGCCGGGATCACTTGAACGTCTGCTCGAGCAAAACTACTCGAGCGACGTTTGGATCCGTTCGGTCAAAAAGATCGCGAATCCTTTCGGTGACGGCAGATCCGCAGAACGCATTGTGGAGATCATCTCGGAAAAACTGTCTGTCGAACAATCTGCCTGAAGATCGCTGATCCAGTCAAATGCCCCAAAGCCCCAACATTTCCAGGCATATACTCACCGTTTTGGTAGAGGACTATTTCCATGTCGGGGCCTTCGAAAAGCTGATCCACCAGCAGAACTGGGGCCATTTCGAGCCTCGTTATCGGCAGAACACGATAAAAGCGCTCGACCTACTTGATCGATTTGGCGCAAAGGCGACGTTTTTCATTCTCGGCTGGATCGCAGAGAACGATCCGTCTCTCGTTCGCGAGATCGCAGAACGCGGGCACGAGGTGGCAGATAGAGGTTTTTATCACAGAAGCGTGCGTTCGCTGACACCGGACGAGTTTC
Source organism: Acidobacteriota bacterium (assembly GCA_016700075.1). Classification (NCBI taxonomy): domain Bacteria; kingdom Pseudomonadati; phylum Acidobacteriota; species Acidobacteriota bacterium. The sequence continues at coordinate 1,503,535 of CP065000.1, forward strand.
GCGAAGACCTCCGGCGTTCACGTGCGGCATTAGAGGCCGCCTCGGGCCGCAAGATCATCGGCTACCGTGCGGCGGAAAAACTCTCGCCCGAGCGCGATGAATGGATCCAGCACACATTGGCGGAAGAAGGGTATCTTTACGATGCATCTATGATGCCGACGCGGAATACGCCGCCGGAAAAGCGCGTCTTGCACGAAGTTGAAACCGAATTCGGTAAGATTTCGGAGCTGCCCTACGCGACCATAGATACAGGCATAGGCCCGCTGCCGATATCCGGCGGCAATTATATTCGACAGATTCCCTACACGCTGACACGGCGTGCCGTTCGCCGTTGGTTGGAGAAGGGAGACGATCCTTTTATCTTCTATTTTCATGTCTGGGAACTTGACCCCGACCAGCCTCGCATCTCCGCCGCTTCGCGTCTAAATCGCATCAGGCATTACCGCAAACTCGACAAGATGGAGTGGATCCTGAACGAGAATCTCGGGCTTTACGGCTCATCGGATATTGCGGGGTATCTCGGGCTGCTGTCTGAATATGAGGTTTCCACCGATGGGCAGGCAGCTTTGGCCTCAACTCCCGAGAAACAGGTGCAAAGACAGGGAAGGAAGACGCCGGTTACTATCGTCATTCCCTGCTACAACGAAGAGGCATCGCTGCCGTATCTTTCGAATACATTGCGGTCGGTCGACACCACGCTAAGCGCCGCCGGATACAAAGCGAGCTTCATTTTCGTTGACGACCGGAGCACCGATGCGACAACGCAGATACTGAAAGAACTATTTGGGGAAAAGCAAAATTTTTCGATTATTCATCACTCGGAGAATAAGGGCGTATCGGCGGCGATCATGACCGGGCTGAAAGCAGCGGAGACCGAGATCGTTTGTTCAATGGACTGCGACTGCACGTACGACCCACACGAACTCGCCCGCATGATCCCGCTCTTAACCGATGCCGACATGGTTACTGCCTCGCCGTATCACCGCGAAGGCGGCGTTAGGAACGTCCCACAATGGCGGCTGTTTCTTTCAAAAGGGGCCTCGTTTCTTTATCGCCGCGTTCTGACATCGCAACTCGATACCTATACGAGCTGTTTTCGCGTCTATCGGAAAAGCTCGGTCGAAAAGCTTCAACCGCGCGAGAGCGGATTCCTAGGCGTTGCAGAACTCCTGGGCCTGCTGGATCTTGCCGGCGGTTGCATCATTGAATTTCCCGCCGTGCTGAACGTACGCCTTTTCGGCTCGTCGAAAATGAAGACGCTTCGCACAATCGGAGGCCACCTTGGCCTACTGTCGCGCCTGGCATCTCAAAAATGGTTCGGGAAATCCCGCACGATTAAAACTTCTTCAACACCGAAGGCCGATACAGCGGTCTCAGGCAATCTTGCAAAAGGCTAAATATAACTATGACACCAGTTACAACTATCGAACGGCTGATGACGCTGCCGTCTGACCAGGATATTTCGGGCCGCACTTTCGGCGATGAAGAGATCGCGAACGTAACAGAAGCTCTACGCAGCGGCACATTGACCACAACAAAAGGCAAATTCGGCAAGCAGCTTGAGAGTGCTTTTGCCGCAAAACTCGGCGCTGCCTACGCGTATGCATGCACTTCCGGCTCAGCAGCGATACACATCGCAGTCGCCGCCATCAATCCGAATCCCGGCGACGAGATCATCACGACGTCGATCACGGATATGGGCGCGTTGACGCCGCTTCTGTACCGCGGCGTGATACCCGTATTCGCTGAGGTCGATCTCAAAACCCTGAACGTAACGGCTGATACGATCCGTGAAAAACTCAGCGAACGCACAAAGGCGATCATCGTTACACACCTCTTCGGAAACCCTTGCGAAATGGACGCCATCATGGAACTTGCGAACGAACGCGGCATTCCGGTGATCGAGGATTCGGCGCAGACATTCCTCGCTGAATACGGCGACAAATACGCCGGCACTGTCGGCCACATCGGCTGTTTTTCGCTGCAGCAAGGCAAACATATGACCACCGGCGAAGGCGGAATGGTCGTGACGAACGATGAAGCACTCGCCCGGCGAATGTTCCTTTACATCAACAAAGCATGGGGCTACGGCGATCCGAATCCGGATCACTATTTCATGGCGTTGAATTACCGCATGAGCGAACTTCAGGCCGCCGTCGCTCTCGCTCAGCTTGAAAAGCTCGAGAATACCGTTGCGTCCCGTCAAAAGACCGCCGCGATGCTTACCGAGCTTCTGCACGGCATCGACGGCATTGAAACTCCTGTCATATCGGACAAGGCAACGCACGTCTATTGGAAATATTGCCTGAATGTTGACGACACAAAGATCGAGGGCGGCTCTGTAGGCATGGCAAATTTGCTGAAAGAGAAGAACATCTTCTCGGCACCGCGTTATATCGTCAAACCCGCATTCATGTGCTTGGTTTTCCAGGAGCAGAATACGCTGGGCGACAGCCGTTTTCCGTTCAACCTCGCACGGGAAGGTGCTGTGGATTATTCGATGGAAAACTATCCGATGACGGAAAAGGCCCTGCATGACATTCTGGTGCTGCCTTGGAACGAAAAGTACACGGAAGAGCATGTGCGATACATCGCAGAAAACGTCCGCATCGCGGCTTCGAAACTCAGAAAGAATTAGCCACCGAGGACACAGAGAGCACTGAGATAAAGATCTTTTACTCATTTCCTCGGTGGTCTCTGTGGCAGAAGAATATGACGAAATTGAAATTTGGATTAGTCGGAGCCGGCGGTATCGCGCAAGCGTATGCTCAGGCATTTAACGAGAGCAAGTGCTGCGAGCTTATCGCGGTCGCGGACGTCCGAAGCGACGCCGCGGCGGCACTGGCAGAGATCGTCGGAGGAAAGGCGTATGGCGAATATCAGCAGCTCGCTGATCTCGGGCTCGACGCGGTCATCGTAGCGACACCGCCCGCGACGCATCCTGACATCGCGTGCTTTTTCCTCGATGCGGGAATTCCCGTGCTCTGCGAAAAGCCTCTTTGCACGAACATCGCAGATGCAATTCGAATGACCCAAGCCGCAGAACGAGCGGGCGTTGTGTTCACGATGGCTTCTAAATTTCGTTATTGCGAAGACATAGTCAAGGCGAAAGGCATTCTGGCAAGCGGCGTCCTGGGCGATGTGATCCAGTTCGAAAATGCGTTCACGGCGAACGTCGATATGTCGCGGCGGTGGAATTCTAACGCCGAGGTTTCGGGCGGCGGTGTGCTCATCGACAACGGCACGCACTCGGTTGACATCATTCGATATTTTCTAGGCGGTATCGAATCCGTCCTCGCTGTCGATGCCGGCGGCACACAAGGCCTCTCAGTAGATGAGAACGTGAAGATGTTCGCCAAGACGTCCAATGGCGTCACTGCGAGCGTTGATCTTACGTGGGGCATCAACAAAGAGCTGCCGAATTTCGTCAGCATCTACGGTACGAACGGCACGCTGCACGTTGGCTGGCGCGAATCGAAATACAAACTCAATTCATCGCCGGACTGGACCGTTTTCGGCAGCGGCTATGACAAGGTGGCGTCGTTCAAAGGCAAGATCGAAAACTTCGCGTCTGCCGTCCGCGGTAACGACGGGCTGTATATCACGCCCGATGACGCCCTCGCATCCGTGCAGGTCATCGAGGCCGCGTACGCATCGATGCGGCAAAACCTCTGGCAGCCAGTGATAGAAAAAGCTGCGGCAGCAAAGTAATCACAGGGTCCACAGAGGACACGGAGAAATGATCCGGTCATTTCATTAGCTCTTTGCTCGATGTGTTCTCAGTGGTGGATAGTTTTTATGGCAAAGATACATCCGACATCGATCATCGAGGACGGCGTGACCATCGGCGAAGGCACAAGCGTTTGGGATAACGTCCATATTCGCCATGGAGCCGCCATCGGCGATGAATGCATCGTCGGCGAAAAGACATATATCGCCTATGACGTCCGCATCGGTAACCGCGTAAAGATCAATGCGATGGTCTATATCTGTGCGGCCGTAACCATCGAGGACGGCGTGATGATATCGGCATCGACGACTTTCACGAACGACCGTTTCCCGCGTGCGACGTTTCCCGACCTCAGATCACTGCGTCCCAGCGAACCCGACGAACACACACTCCCAACGCTTGTTCGTGAGGGTGCAACCATCGGTGCCGGCTGCATTATCGGTAACGATCTGGAGATCGGCCGCTGGGCAATGATCGGCATGGGATCCGTCGTTACGAAAAGCGTTCCGGATTTTCATCTTGTACTCGGTTCGCCTGCCCGCTCTATCGGTGCGGTCTGCAAATGCGGGCTTTTGTTTCACAAATTCGCAGACGGTGACAGCGGAGAATTCATCTGCGAATGCGGGCTCGCGTATTCGATATCCGACCGCGTGGTATCGGAAAGGATCATTGCCGCAGAGGACACAGAGACTGCTGAGCAACAAGCATCTTTGGCGATCTGACCAAGACCATTCATTACACCTCTGTGATCTCAGTGTTCTCCGTGGTGAAAATTTCTTATGTCAAAGAATATCGCCATCATAGGTTCCGGATTTCTCGGCATGACGCTGGCACTGCGTCTCGCCGGGCAAGGACACCGCGTAACGATATTCGAATCGGCTGACCGCATTGGCGGCCTCGCAGCGGTTTGGGAGATCGGCGATATCACCTGGGACAAGCACTATCACGTCACGCTCGCATCCGACAGCCACACGCGGCGATTGCTGGAAGAGATAGGGCTCGGCGATGAACTTCGCTGGGTCGAAACGAAGACCGGCTTCTACACCGACGGCAAGCTCTATTCGATGTCTGACACGGCAGAATTCCTGAAATTCCCGCCGCTCGGCCTCATCGGCAAACTGCGATTGGGCGCGACGATCTTTTACGCTTCACGCGTGAAGGATTGGAAAGCTCTTGAAAAGCTCTCGGTCGAAGAATGGCTGACGAAACTAAGCGGGAGAAAAACATTTCAAAAGATCTGGCTGCCGCTGCTTCGCGCCAAACTCGGCGAAGAATATAAAGAGACCTCGGCCGCGTTTATCTGGGCGACGATCCAGCGAATGTACGCGGCACGCCGTTCGGGTATGAAAAAGGAGCAGTTCGGCTACGTCCGCGGCGGCTATGCCAGAGTTTTGGACGAAATGAGCCGAGAGCTTCTTCGCCGAGACGTTGAGATCAGGCTGAATTCACCTATCGAATCGGTAGAAAAACTGGGCCCTAGATCCATCGCAGTCAAAACAAAAGAAGCCCGAAGACACCGCGACGTAAAACCCCTGAGAATATCTACAGGAAAACTCTCCAACGTATTCGCGATTGGCGGCGGCATGGCCGTAGTGTCGAAAACGAATGTGACCGAACTCCCCTCCGCTGCCGACGCAGAGACGTTTGACTCGGTCATTCTAACCTGTCCATCCACAACAGCGGCCGAAATACTGCCGCAGTTGAACGAGATCGAACGCAGGTCCATGCGTTCGGTGCGTTATCAGGGCATCGTCTGCGCGTCGGTTCTGATGAAATGCCCGCTCTCACGGTTTTACGTAACGAACATAACCGACGACTCTCCGTTCACCGGTGTGATCGAGATGTCCGCTCTTGTTGATAAGCGTGAGTTCGATGGCAATTCGCTTATTTATCTGCCGAAATACGTTGCTCCGGGCGACGAGATCTTTGAAATGTCCGACGGCGAGATCCGCAGGCTTTTCCTCGACGGCCTTGGACGCATGTATCCGCATTTCAACGAGAAGGATGTTTTGGCTTTTAGAGTATCGCGGGTTCGCGAGGTCTTCCCGCTGCCCGTACTGAATTATTCCGAAGGCCTAGCTCCGATGCAGACATCTATCGAAGGGGTTTACGCAGTGAATTCGTCACACATCGTTAACGGCACGCTGAACGTAAACGAGACCGTCGGCTTGGCGGAGAGATTTTTTGCAGAGCATTTTGGCAACGATTGACCCTGTTTGAAACTATGAAAGGAATAGCAAGCCTATCTCTCGACCTGGACAATAAATGGTCGTATATGAAAACCCACGGCGACGCGGGCTGGGAAAGCTATCCTTCGTATTTGGATATTGTCGCTCCGCGGGCGGTCGAGTTTCTCGGTGAGCGGGAACTGAATATCACCTTCTTCATCGTCGGCCGCGATGCATCGCTTGAAAAGAACCACGCCGCTCTCCGATCCATTGCCGATGCGGGGCACGAGATCGGCAACCACTCCTTTGACCACGAGCCGTGGCTGCATCTCTATTCCCGGGACGAGATCGTTGAAGAATTCAAAAAGACGGAAGAAGCTCTGTTCGCAGCCACGGGCAAGCGTCCTGTCGGTTTTCGCGGGCCGGGCTACAGCTTGTCGCCGACAGTATTGGAAGTTTTGTCAGAGCGGGGTTACGAATACGATTGTTCGACCTTGCCTACATATATCGGCCCACTCGCACGGCTCTACTATTTTCTACGCTCGCCGCAAATGAGCGATGAGGAGAAGGAAAAGAGGAAAAAGCTATTCGGGACGTTCAGAGACGGGCTGCAAACTCTGAAGCCGCACGTTCTCGACATAAATGGACTACCGCTTGCAGAACTGCCCGTCACAACCTTTCCGATCATCAAGACACCGATCCACGCAAGCTATGTAATTTATCTCGCTTCGTTGTCGCGGCCGCTCGCGATGGCCTATTGGCGCACAGCTCTCGCAATGTGTCGGCTGACCGGAACGGAGCCGTCGCTGCTGCTGCATCCGCTCGATCTGATGTGCGGAGACGAAGTGCCGGAATTGAAATTCTTCCCGGCGATGGATATGCCGCTGCAAGAGAAACTGGATATCCTTGACGGCATCCTTTCTGTCTATTCAGCAAATTTTGAGGTCGTGAATATCCGGACCCACGCCGCCGCCGTCTTGTGCAGAAAACTCGGGAACGAGGTGCATGCGCAAAGAGCAGCAAATAGCGACATACGGAGGCAGGCAATTTAGATGTATCCGTTGACCCGCGACAGCAACGTTCTGCCAACAAGCCGCGTTGGCCAAACTAGGGCGAATATGGCAGCCTCTTCGCTCACGATAGCAGCAGCCATATTGCTGCTTTTTTGTGCTGCTATGCTCACCGAAAGGCTGCTGATGACCTCGGTGCCGATAAACGTTGATCCGGCGGCATATGCGGTTGCGAGCCACGAAATATTGAACGGCGAACGGCTCTACTCGGACATTTGGGACCACAAACCGCCGGCACCGTTCATGGTATACGCTGCGTTCGAGGCAGCACTTGGATACGGCCCCTCGACGCTCTTTGTGATGAACTTTCTCGCGACGTTGGCGATCATGTTCGGGCTTTTCCTGATCTGCCGACGCGGCCCCGGAGGCGATTCGGCGGGGCTGATAGCCGCAGGAATTTGGGCTCTCGTGTCGGGCTCGATCGGACTCGAGATGCGTGATCCGAATACCGAGGCGTTGATGAACGTCTGCATTGTGTTCGCGTTCTTCGCAATGTTCAGCGGTGAAAGAACGATCGGCGTTAGACGTGCATTTATCGCGGGCTTGCTGCTCTTCGCCGCTACGATGTTCAAGCCGGTCGTCGTCGTTGTCGCCGCGGCTTTTGCGGCCGGCCACGTCATTAGATCAACTGAAAAGGCCAGGGCATTTTGGGATATCGCAGTCGTTGCCTCGATTGGGATCGCAGGCTGGCTGATCACCTTCGGGTATTTCGGGTTAACCGGCCGAGGAGAACTTTTCTATGATGCGGTGATAGTTTACAACCGCCATTATGCAGGCGGCATGATCGAGAACATCCTGGCACCCCTCTACGGCAAAGCTGAGCTTTTCGTTGACGTCATCGGGCCGCTCGCGATCTTTGCTGCCTTGCTGTCGATGCCCCTATTTTTCGCGGACAGAAAGAGGTGGATCATTGCGGTTCTTTATGTCTGCTCGGCCTGGGTTGCAATAGCCTTGCCCGGCAGATTTTCAGTTCATTATTACCAGCTTTGGCTCCCGGCTTTCATCATCACGATAGCATGGGGCATCGGCTCATTGCTGAAATTTGAGAATCGTGTCCTTCAGTTTTCGGCATATGCGTCAGTAGCTGTTGTTTCGCTGATACTGGCCCTTACACAGATCGCCGATCATCGGGCCGTGCTTGCGGGAGAACACGTTCCCGTCATCAAGACGCTGAACAAAGCGGATGAGACAACAGCCGTCATCAACAGCATGCTCCGCGAGGATGAGACCATCATCGTCTGGGGAAATACGCCGAACATCTATATGCTGACCCGGCGAAGACCGCCCACGATCCTGCTTTTCGACAGCCATTTCGACCCGAATCCGATCCGCGAAAAGCTGGTCGGTTTGGCACAAGAGAAGTTGGACATGTCCGGGACGGAATTGCTGGTGGTAGAATGCGATCGGCCGCCCGTCCCCGATTGGATAGCAATGCACTTTGAAGAAGCTCCCATTTCGCAAGACCCCGAAGGCTACACCATATACGCACGCCGCGGCGGCCGAATAGCAGGAGAAAGACAATGACCAACAAGCCACCTCTTAAACGGATCGAAGCTACGGAAGATCTGCCTGTCGCGATAATCGGCGGCGGGCTGGCAGGGCTGACCGCCGCTCGAACACTGCACGATGCCGGCCGGCCGTTCATTTTGTTCGAAGCGGCAAATAAGCTGGCAGGCCTGGCGGTCAGTTTCAAGGACGATGAAGGCTTCAGCTATGACTTCGGTGCTCATTTCATAACTAACCGTTTAGCGGACGAGGTCGGCATCGGCAGCGAGTGCCTGACAGTTAAGAGCTATGGCGAACGTGTCTGGCTAGGCGGAAAGAGCTATTCGTATCCTTTCGGTCTGATCTCCGTACCGCGAATGGCTGTGTCCGGATTGCGATCAAAACTCGGCGGGGCGAACGGTGCGGACAAAAATGCGGCGGAGTGGTTTTCACGAAGGTATGGAAAAGCTCTGGCCGAAGAGATCGCTCTGCCGCTGATCGAAGCATGGTCAGGGGCCGATGCGGACAAATTGTCGCCTGCCGTCGGCGACAGCCTTCCGGGCAGCATTTTCAGAACTCTATACCTTAAGGCCGCCGCGAAATTCACGAACCGGGCGGTCGGATGCGGCTACAGCCGTGATCTTCCGGAGAATGCCGGCGTTTACCATGTCTATCCGAAGAATGGCGTTTCAGAGATCTGCTCGAAACTTGCTGAGGGGCTCGAAGGTTCGATAAGACTGAAAACGCCGATCAGCGAGGTCAAGGTAGAAAACGGGCGTGCCGTTTCGGTCAGATCGGGCGATACGGAATTCCCCGTCTCGGCGGTGATAAGTACCGCACCCGCCAATATACTGGCAAAACTCGTTACCGGTACCGACGCACTCCGCGAAGTTTCGAACTTTAGGTTCAGACCGATGATATTCGTGAACCTGAAACTTAAGGGTCGGGGACATTTGCCCGATACGGTGATGTGGCTCCCTGAAACGAAATTTCCGTTCTTTCGCCTGACTGAAGCGACACTGTCCATGCCGTGGCTCGCACCTGAAGGCAAAACCATCATTACCGTAGATATCGGATGCGAAAAATCAGATCCGCTGTGGGAAATGAGCGAAGAAGAATTGGTCGAACTCAGCCTCGACGGAATGGAGGAACTGATCCCAAACATCCGGGAACTTTACCTGGGCCACAATGTCCTTAGAACGCCGATCTCATACCCGGTCTTTCTGAATGAGTACGAGGAAGCCCGCCAAAGGTTTGAGCGATCAACCGGCGTTGAGAATCTGATCAGCATAGGACGCAACGGCGAGTTCGCTCATATATTCATGGAAGACGTTTTCGGAAGGACCCGAAAAAAGACCAAAGAGCTGCTTGCTATGAATAATATTATCGCCGGAAATATCTGAAATAGTGAGATCCGACGCCGAACAGAACCCGATCCGCTACAAATTGCTGTTGTTGCTCATAGTCGCCGCGACCGCTCCGGCAGGCATTTTGGGCTGGATAATGGACATTCGTTTTGACGAAGCGTTCACTCTGGAAACTACCTCGAGGGGTTTCTTGTACGCGATCAAACAGGCGATCGAATTTGAACAGCAGGCCCCACTATATTTTGCCCTCTTGAGCCTTTGGCGACGCATCGATCTTTCGATCTTCTTTGCTCGAACATTTTCACTGCTTTTCTATCCGATCTCAATTTGGCTGGCGGCCGAGGCCGGTAAGAGATATGTTCGGGGCGTCGATCCGTTGATCATTGCTGCGGCTTTCTCTGTTCATCAACTCGTTTTCTGGGCGACATTGGACATTCGGCTTTATACATTCATCACCGCCCTTTCCGCGGGGATGCTTGTTTGTCTTTACGACGGCTACCTTAAAGAAGAAGCGTCGAGATCGGCACGGGTCGTGTTCTTGTGTCTCGCACTCACGGCTCTCCATACGCAGTATTATCTAGGGTTCCAACTCGCTGCCGGCGCGGCCGCACTTGCGGCTTGCGAGAAATGGGAAGCATTAAAAAGATATATCTTTGGGATGGCAGTTGTCGGCTTGTTCTTCATCCCCATGGCATTGGTGGTGGTCAGGCAAGCGGTCATAGTCAGCGGGCACACGGATTTTGAGTTTACCGCTCTCGAGCTTGCAAAGGAGATCTATAGGCGAGTTTTGGTGCTGTTCGTGACTGTTGAATGGATAGAACCCGAATGGCTAAAAGTGTGGCTCGGCAGGCTGATAGTGTTAGGATTCGGCACTTTGATTGCGGCAAAGGCAGCAAAAGATCGGATCCTGGAAGACCGCTTTCTTGTTACCTTCGTAGCTGTTCAGGTAGTTTTCTTCGCGGCGGCGATCACCTTCGTAGGAGTTCAGCCCTTGCAGGCCAGGCATATGATGGGGCTCATACTCCCGTTAGCCGTCATACAGTTCTCGGCTCTGCGAATCTTCCGTCATCGCGCGGTCATCACGGCGTGGCTTCTGTTTGTCTTGGTATCTAACATAGCTTTTATTTCCTATGAACATCGCAGCATGGCAAAACCGGGCGATTTTAGGAGGATGGCGGAATATGTAGCAAACAATGAAGAGGCCGGCCAGCCTGTGATGATCGTCCATGCGGATGCTATCTATCCATTTCGCAACTATTATCACGGCATCAATCATCTCGACGCTTTGCCGCAGATCAATGAGCTTACCTCATGGAACCCGAAGTTGAGTGTCTTTCGCGACGATGCTCAGGTTGAAAGTGGTTTTAACCGATGGCCTCAAGCCGACCGGTTTTGGCTGGTTAGCGACGGCTGGTGTGCACATGGAACGCTAACATTCAACTGTGAGATCCTTGAGAATTTCATAAGCACACATTTCGTAGTAGAGGCTGAGGAGCAGTTCGCCGGATCCTCAAGGGTAAGGCTGATCAGTAGGCGGTAACATTGCCGGTTTGATTATGCTGTCGGCAACGCCTTAATATATAAGCGTCGTGGAAACAAGCGTGTTTACAAATCCCAATATTCTGCAGCGGCCGGTCGCAAAGTGTTCGATGTGCGACCATGAAACCACCCATTACAACGAGATCGTCTCACCAACTAATTCCGAAAGTATCATCTGCTGGAACTGCCAGATGCGCGAAGAAAAAGGCTTTAACGCTAAAAGCGGGTTTCGGCGCGTGGCCCGGCGGGGCGTTATTCCCAGGTAATGACGATCAGGAATATCACAGAATATCCGGAACCCGTACTGGCGAAAATAGGGGAGCCGATCACTGAATTTGACGAAAGTTTGGCGGCGTTGTGCGACGAAATGTTCGCAACCATGTACGATGCCGAGGGCGTTGGACTCGCCGCACCTCAGATCGGGATCAGTAAACGGCTCTTTGTCATGGACTGCGAAGGCATCAAATTGATTGCAGCTAATCCTGAGATCGTTTCATCTGAAGGATTGCAGTCCGGTCACGAGGGCTGCCTTTCGGTCGGCAAGGTTCCCGCCGTTGTCGAAAGGCCTATGAAGGCCCGACTGAAGGCCCAAGACGTGAACGGCAAATGGTTTGAGGCAGAAGCCGAAGGCTACGCCGCCCGCTGCTTCCTACATGAAACCGATCACTGCGACGGAAAACTCTTCATTGACCGATTGCCTAAATTGAGACGTGAAATGGTCATAAAGAGATTCCTAAAAGAAAAACGTTGGCGTTAGAACGCCGATGTATAGATAAACTCACTCAGAGTACGCACGAGGAGGAAAGTATGAAAACCCTTAGTTTGATCACATTAGTTTTATTCCTATTTGTCGGAGCAAGCTCCGAAGCATACGGACAATGCGACAGGACAACAAATTCGCCAATCAGATGCGGATATTACGATGAAGGCTACCAAGATGGGGCCAACGACGCTCAGGCCAGACGTTCGAATGACTATCAGCGTTATCGCAATAAATTCGAGCGGCAATACGAGAGCTTTTACCGAGACGGTTATAGGGCCGGCTACGCGACCATACCGACTTGGGGAAGGTGGACCCCTGAACAGCGTTCGGCTTACGATTCCGGCTACAACATCGGCTTCAGTGACCGGCAGTTGGGCAGAACGAATGCACCCGAGTCTCGTCAGGGCGACGTCACTTTCATTGTGAGGCCGTATTTTTTCCAAGGCTATATGGACGGCTACAGCGGCACACCGCGTCGGTATGATTTCGAGGTCGGAAATCCCGGCGGCGGTGGTGGTGGAGGCGGATGGCCGGGCGGCGGCGGGGGCTTCCCCGGCGGCGGCATGACAACCGGATCCGTAACGTGGAATGGCCGTGTCGACGACCGAGCTCGTCTCTACGTCCAAGGCAACAGAACCTGGATCGAGAACCTCTCAGGAAACGGTGCCTCCCAAGGTTCAGTCCAGTGGCAGGGGACACTGCCGCGACGCGACACGATGATCAACGTTCGCGTGGTGAACGGCAGAGGCTCAGCCTTTGTGGTCGAACAGCCAACCCGGTTCAACAATTTCAGGGCCGCAATTGACATCAACGATCCGCAGGGCGGTGCCGCAAACTACCGGCTTGAGATCACCTGGCAGCAGTCTGCGGCGAACCCTGTTTACAGCCCCGGCCGTGCGACATGGCGAGGACGGGTCGATGACCGCGTAAATATCCACATATCAGGGACTGACATTTGGGACGAGGTCGTTTCGGGCAACTACACCATGAACGCCATGGGAAATGTCGAAGGCTATCTGGCCGCACGCAACGGCACGGTGCGGGTGAACAGACGCAGCGGACGCGGCAGCGTCAGCATTTTGCAGCAGCCTTCGCGTGCAAATGGATTTACCGCCATCATTCAAATAAATGATTCGAGAGGCGGTTCCGATGATTACGAGATCGAAGTGAACTGGTAAGAGCCCGGTTCATTAGACCAATTGCCGGCGGCCTTCCAAGCCGCCGGCTTTTTTTCGGTCAAACCCGTTCCCATAAAGCTCTGTAGACAGGCAGGCCCTTGCTCTCTACGGCGATCTCGCGTTCGGTTTTCACCGGGAAGGGGCTCTCGACGATGGGTATCTCTTTGAATGCGGTGCGCATTCGAAACAATTCGAACATCTCTTCAGCAAGAAACTCAATATCTGTTTGAATGAACAGGCGTCCGCCGACGGCTAGATGCTCTTCGATGGTGTTTACCAGATCGGGCGTGACCATACGCCGCTTCGCGTGTTTTTTCTTGAACCAAGGGTCAGGAAACTGGATCATGACCGTCTGAAGCATGCCGTCAGGCAGCTTTTCCAAAAGCCTTCCTATCCAGAGCATCGCATTGCAGAATTCGTAACGAAGATTTCCCATGCCCGCCTCGATCGCGAGCCGATTCGCCTCATCGACGAGCTGATGCCGTATCTCGACGCCCAAATAATTGAATTCCGGGACCGCTTCAGCCATTTTCAGTAGAAACCTGCCGCGTGCACAGCCAACATCAAGATGTAGAGGCTTAGCAGGATCAGAGAATACTTCAGAGAGATCAATAGGCTCTGATTCACGACGAAAGAACGGCGCGAGCGGATTAACATGCTGATGTACCCTTATTCTAGCCATTTGATAACTCTAGAAAAGCTCAGACATTCTAGAGAAGGTGAGAATTCGATATACGCTGAACGCGCAAACCAGAATGAAGAGAACTAATGCCCCAAACCCGATCGCTTTGACCGGCCCGCCGGCAACGCGCGGGTCCTGGTGAGAATCGGACGGTACCTGGATCAAGGCATACACCGCGCCCGTCAATAGGCCGCCGATATGACCGTAGTTGTCGATGAACTGGTAGAGCAATAGTCCAAAAACCAGAATGAAGCCAACATTGAAGATCAGATTTTTGCGAAATTCAGGGGAGACGAACTGTCTTCGTTTGAACGAATAGACCAACAAATACGATACGAGGCCGAGGATGCCGCCGGATGCTCCGACCGAGAATCCCTCGGGGGCGAAAATATAGCTCACAACGCTGCCGCCTATCACCGACAGCAGAAAAATAATGGGAACATGAGCCCTGTCGGACAGATATTCGCAAAGCCTGCCGAAACTGAAAAAGGCAAACGAATTGAAAGCGATGTGGGCAAGCCCTCCGTGAACGGTCGCACCCGTTAGGAATCGCCAATACTCACCGTATTGTGTGACGGCCGGCTTGACAAACCCCGCAGCCAACGCACCTTCTTCGATACCGGTTCCAAACTGTATCGCTGCTACAAAGAGAACGCAGCCGACAAGAATGGTCGTGTAAACAGGAAAAGGTATCACCTCAGGAGGCGGTTGATAATTCTCCTCCTGATAGACTTCCTCATTGGGTTCTTCGGGCTCGTCCTTCCTGTACTCAAGGGACATCGTTTCTCCACATTCCGCCTACATTGCAAGGCCGCCGTCGGCCTGTATCACCTGACCGGTGATATAGCGGGCCGCATCGGACAACATAAAACAAACGATCGAAGCTACCTCGTCGACATTTCCCAGCCGGCCGAGCGGGATCTGTGCAAGTATCTTCTCGCGATATTCGGCATTCATTTCTGACGCCATCTCGGTTTCGACGAGGCCGAGTGCCAACGCGTTCACGGCAATATTACGGCTAGCAACCTCTTTAGCGAGAGCTTTTGTCAGACCGATCATGCCGGCCTTTGATGCCGAATAATTCGACTGGCCGAGCATGCCGACAACCCCGGAAATTGATGAGATGTTCACTATGGATCCACCACTCTCATTCTTCATCATCGGACGCAGGACGGCCTTGGAAAAGTTCCACGCACCTTTCAGGTTTGTGTCGATGACGGCGTCCCAATCCTCCTCCTTCATCCGCATAATAAGCTGATCACGAGTGATTCCGGCGTTATTGACGAGGAAGTCAACCGTGCCAAACTCCGCAACTGCCTGCTTAACGAATTCTGCTGACGCCTCTGTGTTCGCGACATCACATTGTGCGGAAAAAGCTCTGACACCGAGCGACGTAACTTCACTTTCTAGTGTCTCAGCCTCTTCTGCACTCTTCGAATAGTTGAAAGCAACGTTGCACCCGCTTTTTGCGAGCTGCAATACGATCGCCTTTCCTATGCCGCGTGTTCCGCCGGTAACTATTGCAGATCTGCCATTAAGGTCGTATGTATTCACGCAATTTTCTCCTTTGCTTGAACCTTCGATTCTAGATTCCGAGATGCAGTGCGTCAAAAGCACGCAACTGTGATTTGAACCGCCCGCTCGGAATTGCGTATCATCTTGCCAACATGAAGGCCCTTCTTTTCGCAGTAATTTCAGCAGTTTGTTTCGCGCAAACGGTCATCGGACAGTCGGTCAACACACTGATAAGGGGTGCAACAGTGATCGACGGCACCGGACGGTCAGGTTACGTCGGGGATGTGAGGATCGCTAATGGCAAGGTGATCAAGATCGGCAGGATCAAACCGGACAAAAGCGACCGGGTCATTGATGCGGCGGGGCTTATTCTCGCACCGGGGTTCATTGACATTCACAATCATTCAGAGGGCGGGCTTCTGACAGAGGCCACCGCGGCGAACCAGATCTCACAAGGCATCACGACCATAATTGTCGGGCCCGACGGCGGCAGCCCTTGGCCGCTAAATGCCTACTTTCAACAACTTGCGGGACGAACGGCGGTAAATGTCGGTGCGTTCATCGGCCACGGAACGCTACGGACGCAGGTGATGAAGAACGACCTTGCGCGGCCGGCAACCAAAGCTGAGATCGAACAAATGTCGGCTCTTCTTGAACAAGCGATGAAGGAAGGCTCATTGGGGCTTTCGAGCGGACTGGAATATGACGCCGGATTTTCTGCGACCACCGAAGAGCTGATCGCATTGTCCCGCACCGCGGCCAAACATGGCGGGATCTATATGACCCATCTCCGCGACGAGGAGGAAGGCGTGATGAACGCTATACGCGAAGCGATACGCATCGGCCGCGAAGCGAGGATACCTGTCCAGATCTCACACATCAAGATGGGCAACAAGAGCGTCTGGGGCAAGTCGGCCGAAGCTGTCGCCCTCATCAACGAGGCACGGAAAAGCGGCCTAGATATTACTGCCGATGCATACCCTTACATTGCGTGGGCTTCGACGATCACGGTCTTGGTTCCAAGCCGAAAACACGAAGACACCGCCGAAGTGCAGAAAGGCATCGATGCCATCGGCGGCGCCGGCAAGGTACTGATCACGAGCTGCCGTGCGTTTCCTGCATACGAAGGAAAGACACTCGCAGAAGCGGCTGATATCGCCGGCAAGTCAACGGTCGAAACCTACATAGAGATCGTCAAGGCCGGCGGTGCCGGCGTGGTCGGATTCGGCATGAACGAAGAGGACGTCAGGACCTTTTACCAAACGCCATGGGTAATGGCGTCGAGCGACGGAGGCATCGGCGGACGCCATCCAAGAGGAACAGGGACATTTCCCCGCGTTTTAGGATTGCTCGCACGAGAGAAGAAATGGCTGTCAATCGAGGAAGCAGTTCGGAAATCCTCGGCAATGCCTGCGGCGAGGCTTGGCCTTAAAGACCGTGGACTGATCAAAAAAGGCATGGCAGCGGACCTGGTGCTGTTCGATCCAAAAACCGTCATCGACCGCGCGACGTTTGCCGAACCGCAGCTTTTCTCCGAAGGCATCGAAAAGGTTTTCGTGAACGGCGAACTGGTATGGGACGGCGAGAAAGTGACGGGCGCACTTCCGGGAACGATCCTTCGCCGACGTTAATGGTCAATCGGCAAGAACACGACGCTGCTTCTCGAAAAGCTCGGCGATCCCTTTTTCAGCGAGCAGGACCATTTCGTCCATCTGCTCCCGCGTGAACGGCTCGCGTTCGGCGGTTCCCTGCAGTTCGATGAACTTCCCGCTTCCCGTACAGACCACATTCATATCGACCTCAGCCGCCGAGTCTTCAACGTATGCGAGGTCGAGGATCGCAGTTCCTTCGATGATGCCGACGCTGACCGCCGCAACTTCGCTAATAATTGGGTTTACGCGAAGAACATTCGTGCGGACCAGCTTTCGGCAAGCCAAGGCGAGAGCGACATAAGCACCTGTGATCGACGCGCAACGCGTGCCGCCGTCTGCCTGAATAACATCGCAGTCGAGATAGATCTGGCGTTCGCCGAGTAATTTTAGGTCGACGACCGCACGCAGGCTGCGGCCGATCAGTCGTTGGATCTCCTGCGTTCGCCCCGACGGGCCTCGCTGGGTCTCACGTTGCGTTCTCGTGTTGGTGGCACGCGGGAGCATCGCGTATTCCGCGGTGACCCAACCGCTGCCTGTGTTTCGAATAAATAGCGGAACGCGGTCTTCAACCGAAGCTGTGCAGATGACCTTGGTGCCGCCGACCTCGATCAATGCCGAACCTTCGGCATACGGCGAGATGTTCGGCGTGATCTTTGTATTTCGCAGTTGGTCAAATGCGCGGTTGTCTTGTCTTGAATAAGTCATAATTCGTGGATCGAGAATCATGAATGGTAAACAGTTAACGAAATGCAGTCTTTCTATTTACTATTTACGATTCACCATTAACGAGTTCGTCCGCTCCGTAAACTTCGATCGCCTCGAGCTTCGAAGGCTGGACGCCTAAGAATCTTTCCGCGACGCGGGCAAATCTTTCCGCGGCGTCGGTAACGTAAAAATGATCGAGGTCATCGCAAAGCTGTCGCTCGCCGGCAATTGTGCTCGGGTTTTCAATTTCTTTTTCCCGAAGAAGGTTGGCGACCTCGTCGGCCGTCGCAATGCCAGAATCTATGAGTTTAACACTCTCACCGATGGTTTCCGCGATCACATCGCAAAGGATCGGATAATGCGTACAACCGAGCACCAGTGCATGCGGTGCAAACTCTTTCATATCAGCAAGATACCGTCGGGCTATCGAATAGGTTTCCGGCTCGTGGGTCCATCCCTCTTCTGCAAGCGGAACAAAAAGCGGACAGCCGGCTTGCAGTATTTCGGCGTGTGCCGACGCTCGGCGGATCGCTTCTTTATAAGCGTTACTTGAAACGGTGGCCTCGGTCGCAATGACGCCGATACGCGGCGAGGGCTCAGCTGCCGTCACATCGACGGCCCTTCGTCCGCCGGGTCCGATCACGCCGACGACATCAAGGCCGATCTTTTCCCGAATACTCGGCAAGGCCAGGGCCGAGGCGGTGTTGCACGCGACAACGAGCATCTTGATACCGAGTGATGCCAGAAACTCTGAATTTTCGAGAGCATAACGCTCGACCGTGGCAAGCGACTTTGTCCCGTATGGAACACGTGCTGTGTCGCCCAGATAGATGAACCGTTCATTCGGCAGGCGGTCGTGCAGGGCACGATATACGGTCAGTCCTCCAACACCTGAATCGAATATTCCTATCGGCCGTGACGGATCGATCTCAGAATGGCTTTCGCTGACGGCATTTTTCATATGCAAAGGTCGACAATTGAGAATACAATCCGGAGGCAGGAATTCAAAAAAGGTCCGATCAAGAAACCCTTTTCGTCAACTGCGTCTACGCAGCAGTAGAAAATAAGCAGCAGCCGCTACGAGCAAGGCAGCGATCACCGTTACCGTCCAGTTTTCCGCAAGTTTATCGAACAATGGCATATCAGATCCGGGGCTGTCATCAACACTCGGTCGTTCTCCGAGCGGAGTCTTTGCCTCGAGTCTTGCCTTTGCGCGGACTAGTAATTCCCTGACACGTTCGTCAGCCTGTCCTTCGGCGACCATGTGAACTACTCCACCGAAAACGCCTGCGAGTGCGGTCGAACGGGACGTATTGGAAAAGATAAGATACCCCGTCGGCTTTTCGCTGCTATTAGAGATCACCAAAGTGAAAACCGCGAGCGTGGCGTCTATGTAGTGACTGGCGTAGATCTGTTTCGTCGCCAGCATAAAAACATCGCCGTCAGTTGTCCCCTTCGTGTATGCAGAGCTGTGCGTGACCGAAAAGATGGGCCGCAAACCTGTCTCAACCACAGCCCAGTCAAATCTATCCTCGACACCCTCCAGCTTTTCCGGATACGTGCGGAGATATTTCCCAAATTCAGGTGTCAAGAAGTCGGGCAAGTTGGGCATGCCGTAGATGGCGGAGTATTCATCGACCAGACGCACGGGCTTGCGCGGCGCATCGTAGTCGATGAGTGCTTTATCGCCGCGGGCAATGTATCCCGCCACATAGTCGATGATCATCTGCTTGTACGCCCCCGCGATGTCACCAGAATTTGCTGAGGCAAATGCCGGATCTTCTGACAGAGCCTTGATCATCTGCGGCGAAAGCTTTACTCCGCATTTGCCGGGCATGCAGTTCCTTAGATCATCGATATCCTTATCGTCGAGCCGAAAGATTTCAAGGTCTGCTACTTGCGGCGGAACGCTGATCGGACCGCCGCCCGACCTCGAAGGGTTGGCACGCTGCCCTATGCTCTCTCGAAAGCCGGCGAGATCAAGCCCCGTACGCGGCGAGACCCGAACTATTCCGATCACTGAGGTTTCACGTTTGTCCCTTTCGGGAAGCACTCGGATCACAGGCTTCCCGTCCTCAAGGCCGGATAGCTCCTCCTGCGTGAATGCCGCGTGCTTTCTTAGAAATTCGAAAAGCGGTTCTACTGAGGCCTTATTTGCCTGCGCAAGCGATTGACCGGCGGCTATGACCAGAACGAAAACAGCAATGTGCGCAGCTCTCATCTCCTAGATGATTATCTAAGATAGATCGAAACCTGCAAAAGGAGCTTGAAATGAAAAGAGATTGGTGGAGGCGGCGGGAATCGAACCCGCATCCAAAGGTTGCGACCAGTGAGATCTACACGTTTAGTCGGTTCACTTAAGTTTCGCCTGAGAAGAGCAGATGAACCGACAAGACCTCTTCAAAGGCTAACCCGGCTAACTTTAATGTCACGCCGCAGGTGGAGGCGTGACACGAGCCTGAACTGAGTTATGCCTCGGCGGGTCGCATCAGGCTGACTTCCCGTGAGACATCGCTGGAGCTAGAGTTAACTAGGCAGCGAGGGCTAATTCTTGATTAGCATTTGTGTTTTGCAAGTTTTGTTAACGGGCTCACCTACAAAAAGCCCGACGTGCACTCAAAGATCTATACAAGCCCCTGTCGAAGCCTGTCGCCCCCATGTCAGAACCACCTGCGTTAACGGGCGGCTTCCGAGGAAGGTCAGTTTACAGGATTGAGATGTAAAAGGAAAGAAAACGGATGTATGGAGAGTTCTTCAGCGATCTACCGCTTAAATGCAATGACCTCATAGATGGCGTTCTTGAAGAACATCTTTTTCAACAGACTGTCAGGATCGAGTTTACGAGAAGTACGTTGAGCGGCACGCGGGCCGGCCGCGTTTGAACTCGACTGAACTATCTCCAAAGGCAACTTTGCAAAAACGCTCGTGATCGCTTGTTCCGTCAAATGGACGGTGTGGTCGGCAAAAGGACTGACCTCGAACGGTAAGCCGATATTTCGCAAACCGCCGTAAAATCGCGAGGCTTTGTCGTAAAAAGGATGATGGATGTTGACGGTGAAATACAGAAGGCCACCGGGCTTTAGCACCCGAATAAGCTCGTCAATTATTGCAAACGGATCGGCGGCGTGATCGATGACGTTGTCGCTTATCACTACATCGAAAGCGGCATCGTCGAAGGGCAACTCCTCGCCAATGGCTCCAACGGTTTGCGATAGGGTTTGCAGTTTTGGAAAAAGACGGCGATATTCTGCAGCCAGCGGATCGACGCCGATGCAAAAGCCTTTGTCGAAACCGAAAACAAGGCCGTGTGCTCCGCTGCCGACCTCAAGAACGCGATCATCTGAATTCCAAGGCCGTATCGGCTCGATCCGCTGGCGGAACATCAACGATTTCAACGCGGTTCCGCGAACGAGCTGATCCTCCTTACCGCGTGTCTTTTCGGCTTTTTCGGTTTGATAAGCAAGCTGCCGCTCCAACGCACGGTCAGCTCGGCTTTTTGAAATGGTCGGTTTGCTGTACACCCTATTCGCTATTTTTTCGTTGCCGAGGCCGCCCTATCAGAAGGTATCTCAATAGGATAACGGCCGCTCCAGCAAGCGTTACACGTCGTCTCTGGGTCAAGCCCGATCGCGTCGAGCATTCCTTCGATCGAAAGATAGCCGAGGCTGTCGGCACCGATGAAATCACGTATCTCTTCGACAGACATTCCAGCGGCGATGAGCTGTTCGCGGTCCGGCGTATCGACGCCGTAATAGCACGAATGCGTTGTCGGCGGACACGATATTCGCATGTGAACTTCTGCCGCACCGGCTTCGCGCACCATTTGAACGATCTTTTTCGACGTGGTTCCGCGAACGATCGAATCGTCAACAAGTACGATCCGTTGGCCGCGGATCAGGTCCTTTATCGGATTCAGTTTCAGGCGAACACCGAATGAGCGGATGTTTTGCGTCGGCTCTATAAAGGTGCGGCCGACGTAGTGATTGCGAATGATGGCCTGTCGAAAATTTATTCCCGACCAGCGCGCATATCCGATCGCCGCTGCGACGCCGCTGTCAGGCACCGGAACGACCAGATCTGCCTCGACGGGATGCTCTTCGGCAAGCCGTTTGCCCATCTTGTGCCGAGATTCGTTGACCGAACGCCCGAAGATTATCGAATCCGGCCGCGAAAAATAAACATGCTCGAACGCGCAAACCGCGGGCTGCGTTTGTTCGAAAGGCTTGGACGAATGAATGCCCTTGTCGTCAACAACGATCATCTCGCCGGGCTCGACCTCACGGATGTATTCGGCGTCGATCAGGTCAAATGAACAGGTCTCGCTGGCGAAGCAGTATGCGTCGTTATACTTGCCCATTACGAGCGGTCGAAATCCGCGAGGATCGCGAACCGCGATCAGAGAATGCGGGGTGAGAAAAAGTAGCGAGAAAGCACCTTCCGTCTTACGCAGAACCTTCGTTATCGCTTCGATGACGTCGCGGGCAGGAGTGCGTGCAATGTCGTGAAGTATGGTCTCAGTATCGGACGTCGAAGAAAAGATCGCACCGGTGCTTTCGAGCTCGCGGCGGCGTTCCTCGGCAAACGGCAGATTGCCGTTGTGACAGACCGCGATGCGGCCGTGCTGACAACTGACGGAAAAAGGCTGGACCTCTTTGATGGTATTTCTGCCAGCGGTCGAATAGCGGGTGTGCCCTATCGCCGCATTTCCCGGCAGCTTCTGCAACACGGCCGGGTTCAGAACGTCGGTGATCAGGCCGACACCACGCTGCTGTATTAGATCAGGGCCATCAGCGGAGACAATGCCGCACGCTTCCTGACCACGGTGTTGTATCGCGAAAAGCCCAAGCTGCGTCAGCGTTGAGGCTTCGTCGTGGCCGAAGATGCCGAAGATGCCGCATTCTTCCTTCAATTTGTCGCAGAGAATTTCCGCCATTTGCTTTGAGATTATCAAATCATCGGAACGCAATCGAATTCAGTTCACGCGGTCAGCGTCTGCATCGGGTCGGAACTGCTGGCGCTTCGCTGGTCGAAAAGTTTTGTTCGGGATACGTAAGCCCGGACGTCGCCGTTCATTACGGCATACATCAAGGCGTTATCAGCATTCAGGATGATCGGCGTGTTCCATTTGATCAGAGCCTCCGCGGCGGGCCGCGTAATGGTATATGCGTGGCCGAGCAAGTGCTTGCCGGAAACATGAAAATGCTCGTTATACGGCCGGTCATACAGATTCCGGATCATCGTATGGTTGTATTTCAGAAAACCGAACGAATGGGAAAGGTGATAGACAGCTTGCTTTACGGCACCGAACGCAGGCCGCAAACCGCCCGCGTCCCAGCCCCAATAAATGAACTCTGCATCCGGCGGCGCGTTGTTCACAATTGAGGAAACGTCTTCGTCGGACACATGGTTCACGACAACGTCGTCCTCGAAAACGAGACAACGTTTCGCATCGGAATCCAGGAACCGCTCGTAGATCATGCGGTGGCCAAGAGAACAGCATATATGCCCTACGGTCATCGCACGCCCGCTGCGGTCCGTTTCGATCGCCTTTTCTTCGTCATAGATGCCTTTTGCCAACAAGTCCTCTTTTGTTACATCGCGTTTGTCAACGCCGAAGACGAACTCGAAATTGCCTTCGCCGAGCTGTTCGATCACATTCTGCTGCCGGTCGATCGCTCTCTCGATGGTGAGCACATAAACGGCGTCGTGGAATTCTCGCAGTGCGGGAAAAAGCATTGTCTATTACTGTTTTGACGGCGCGATCGAAACGATGATGCATTTCGACGTCGGAGTAAAGCTCCGCTTCGCGTGACTGCCGAGTGGGACGAGCGGATTAGCCTCGGGAAAGTAGGCGGCCACACAACCTCGTGGGATCGCATATTCCACGACAGTAAACCCTTTGACGTGGCGTTCGCCGTCATCCCAGTAACTTGTGATATCGACCTTGGCCCCCTTTGCAAGACCGAGCTCAGCGATATCGCTTTCATTCATGAATATGACCGTTCTGCCGCCGTCGATGCCGCGGTAGCGGTCATCGAGGCCGTAGATCGTTGTATTGAACTGATCGTGCGAACGTATCGTTGTCATCAGAAGACGGCCTGCGGGAAATTCCGGATACTCGAGGCTCGATGCCTTGAATAAAGCCTTTTCGGAAGACGTGGGGAATTTACGTTCTCGCGGCGGATTCGGCAGATAAAATCCGCCCGGCATTCTGATGCGCTCGTTATAATTCTCAAACCCCGGCAGAACGCGTTCGATCGCGTTGCGAATAAGGTCGTAATTGGCCGCGAACGCATCCCAATCGACGCCGCTTCGCTCACCGAGCGTGGCTTTTGCGAGCCGACAAATTATCCACACCTCGCTGCGAAGCTGCCTCGACGCGGGCTCGAATACGCCCTTTGACATCTGCACGTTGAGCATTGTGCTCTCGGTGGAAACGAATTGCTCTCGTCCTGCTTGCTCATCGACCTCGCTTCGTCCAAGACACGGCAAGATCAGCGATATCTTGCCGGGAGCCAATGCCGTGCGGTTCATCTTTGTAATGACCTGAACGGTCAGATCACAGTTTTGTAAAGCACTTTCAACAGCCTGAGTATCAGGCGATGCCGCAGCAAAGTTCCCGCCCATGGCGAAAAATATCTTTGCATTGCCTTCTCGCATTGCCGCGATAGCTTCGACCGTATTGTATCCGTCGCGTTCGGGCGTCTTAAAATTGAATTCGCGTTCGAGATTCTCGCGAAATACCGGTGTCATCTTTTCCCAAATGCCCATCGTGCGGTCTCCCTGCACATTGGAATGTCCGCGAACGGGACACAGCCCCGCACCCGGCCGGCCGATCGCACCGCGGAGCAGATGGAGATTTACGATATCTTGTATCGTTGCGACCGCCGCCGTGTGCTGCGTTACGCCCATCGCCCAGCAGGTGATGAATGAATCAGCGGCGATGATCATTTCGGCGGCCTCGGCGACCTGCTCACGCGCTAAGCCCGAGCCATTGACAATATCGTCCCAAGTTACAGCATCAAGCGACGCGACAACTTCGTTATATCCGCAGGTATGCTCCGCGATGAATTGATGATCGAAAACGCTTCCCGGCACCGCACGCTCGCGTTCGAGCATGATCTTCATCAGTCCTTTCAACACCGCCATGTCGCCGCCTATTCGAACCGGAAGATGCAGATCGGCGAGCTTTGCGGGGCGAAAACCGAGCAGATTGAACGGATTTCCGTGCTGCGGATTTGGGTCGACAAAGCTGGTCAGTCCTACCTCAGGCAGAGGATTAATTGCGATCATTTTCGCACCGGCCTTTTTTGCAGCCGCAAGCGATGAGAGCATCCGCGGTGCGTTCGTTCCCGGATTTTGGCCGATGACGATGACGAGGTCGGTTTTTTCGAAATCCTCAAGGCGTATCGTTGCTTTGCCTAGGCCGATCGATTCCGCAAGAGCTACACTCGTCGATTCGTGACACATGTTCGAACAATCCGGCAGATTGTTCGTGCCGTATTGCCGAACGAAAAGCTGATAAAGAAATGCCGCCTCATTCGACGTTCTGCCCGATGTGTAGAAGACCGTTTCATCGGGCGATGGGAGTGAATTCAATTTCTCAGCGATCAAAGTGATCGCATCTTCCCACGAGATCGGCTCATAATGCGAACCGCCTTTATGCCGGATCAGCGGCTCGATCAAGCGCCCCTGTTTATTGAGCCAGAAATCGCTTTTCGCTTTCAGATCCTCGATGGAATGCTCGGCAAAGAACTCGCGGCCGATCTTTGCGGTCGTCGCCTCGTCTGACAGAGCCTTTGCCCCGTTCTCGCAGAATTCGTTTATGGTGCGGTGTTCGGGATCTGGCCATGCACATGATTGGCAGTCGATACCGCCTTTTTGATTAAGTTTCAAAAGGCCGCGAGTGCCGCGGATAACGCCCATCTTGCCGTAAACGTGACGAAGTGCGTTCGTTACGGCGTGAATACCCGCTGAGGTCTCGGGCGGCGGTGTTATCTGTAATTTCTCGTCGTTCGGCGTCATTCCGTATCGTTATTTGAACAGCAACCGCTCCTCGCCGCAATACACGTTAAATCTACCATCGCGGACAAAACCGATCAGCGTCATGTGGTATTCACGTGCAAGTTCAACGGCAAGCGAAGAAGGCGCTCCTACGGCTGCCATCATGGGAATTCCCGCCATCAGGGCTTTCTGTACAAGCTCAAAACTCGCACGGCCGCTAACAAGTAGAACGCTGTCGCTCAGCGGCAGATCACCGTCAAGGAATTTTCGCCCGATAACTTTGTCCAGTGCATTGTGGCGGCCGACGTCCTCGCGGAGAATGTCAAGTTCGCCCTCCGGATCAAACAGAGCTGACGCGTGCAGTCCGCCGGTCTGTTCAAAAACGGATTGCATCGCACGCAGTCTCTCCGGCAACGAACTAACAACCTCGCCCGCAACCCTCAAACCGTTCTTAATGATGCGTTTAGCTTCAGACCGCAGTGCGTCGATCGAAGATTTTCCGCAGACGCCGCAGCTTGATGTGGTGTAGAAATGCCTTTCAAGCTTCTTAAGATCGACTGAAGAATCTTCGGCAAGATCTACGCGGATGGTATTGGAATTCAAAGCAGCAGCACGATCGAGTGTCCCGTTCTTTTTGCCGATTCTCAGCCCGCAATGGCGGATCTGTTTGATCTGTTTGGGAGTCTTAATGATGCCTTCAGTGAAGAGAAATCCTGCGGCGAGCTCGGCGTCGTCGCCCGGCGTTCGCATAGTTATCGAGATCGCCCGATGCTTGCCGTCGCGAAATCCTAAGCGGATCTCAAGCGGCTCCTCGACAGCAAGCTGATCGCGAAATTCACGCCCATCCGCCGCACGAACCGCTACACTGGCCTCCGAAATTCCCTGTGCTACTTTCACAATTGAATTCTAGCAGACGAAAGAAATTAAACGGAGAAACCGCAGGGGACGCAGAGAAACGGGAATTAGATATTCACCTCTATGCGATCTTTGAGGTCTCTGCGTTAAAAACCTCCTAATCCGCCGGCAGAATTCGTCCGCGACATTCGCCCAAACCGATGCGGCGGAAACCGTCGCGTTCGCAATAGCCTTTCATTATGACTTCGTCGCCATCTTCCAGAAATCGGCGCTGCTCGCCTGAGGGCAGATCGATCGGCTCACTGCCGCGCCATGTCAATTCCAGCAGACATCCGCGTTCGTTTTTCTCTTTTCCGCTGACGGTTCCCGACGCCATCAGATCGCCGGCATTCAAATTACACCCGTTCGAGGCGTGGTGCGTGAGCATCTGGCCGATCGTCCAATAAAGGTCCTTTGTGTTCGATCGCGAGATCATAAACGGCTCGATGCCCTCGGCACGCATCAACTCCGTCTGGATATAAACCTCAAGATTGATATCTAGCCCGCCAAGCTTCTGATTCTGCTCGTCGCTCAGATAATCGAGCGGCTGCGGGTCGTCGGGCCCGCGTTCGAACGCCGGCGTGCGAAACGGTGCAAGTGCCTCCATCGTGACGACATACGGCGAGATCGTCGTCGCAAAACTTTTTGAAAGAAACGGCCCGAGCGGCTGGTATTCCCATGCCTGAATGTCGCGAGCCGACCAATCATTGACGAGGCAAACGCCGAAAATATGCTCCTCGGCTTCGCTGAGGTTGATCGGCTCCCCAAGCTCATTCCCCTTGCCGACAAAGAACCCGAGCTCCATCTCGTAATCGAGATTCTTGCACGGAATAAACACCGGCGGCTTTTCGGCATCGCTCCGGTTCTGCCCGCGCGGGCGGCGAATCTCCGTGCCCGAAACAACGATCGACGACGCCCGCCCGTGATACCCGATCGGAATATATTTGTAATTCGGCATCAATGGATTGTCCGGCCGAAACATGGATCCGACATTCGTCGCGTGGTAGATGGAGCAGTAGAAATCGGTGTAATCGCCGATCGACGCAGGGACAAGCATGCTGCACTCAGGAGCTTCGACCATGTGTTCGGCAAGAATCTTGCGGTCGGCGTCTGAGGCTTCGATCGAAAGCAGATGCGAAAGACGTCGACGCAGGGCGGTATAAGATTTCCTCTCGCCGGCCAGTTTATTCAGCGAGCTCTCGGAGCCGGCCGCGGCGGCCTCCCTGGTTTCCGAGTCGATCAACCCGCTGCCGTAACAGCCCCACAGGTCGATGACCTTGTCACCGATCGGGATCCCGACACGCGGCATGTCAGCATTTTTAGGGCTCGCGAATATACAGAACGGCAGGTTCTGGATCGGAAAGTCCGTTTCGGGCAAGTTGGCGGATTCGACCCAGCTTTGAAGCTGCGGGTCGTGTGTTTCATTAACTTGGTACATAGTCGGTGGTTAGAGTATCCCCAGTTTCTGCAGATCGGCTACCGGTTCGTCGAACGAGCATGAACCGAACGAGCGAATACCTTTAGCGCGTAATTGCTCGAGCTGGAAAGTATTCAATGAGAATTCCGTGCGCCAGATTATCGACTGATCTTCGACCGCGAATACCTCTTCAAACTCCTCCTCCATCACGTCCTCGAGGAAGCTTGTGCGGAAACCTTCCCGTGCAAAGCCGGTCATCAGAAAAAGATTGAGGAAACCGTGCATCGTGCCTTGTACCGAGTTCGCTTCGTAGGTCAGCGGGCGAAAACAGCGTATCGGATGATGCAGTCCGGCGGTCGCCTTGAATGGCACATTTGCGGCAAGGCAGGTTCGGACGAACTTCACTATCTCTGTCGTCTTGGGAAACGCCTCTGGTGTTACGCCGCCTGTGCGGATCTTTGCCTGCTGCCCGGCAAGGTTTATCTCGGCGACGAGCTCGGGCAGAGTTTGGTCAAGGGCAAGCTCAAAGAACGCAGAAACACCCGACGGCAGTGCCGCAGCCGCGGAGGCGATCGCATCGCCAGACGATGCTTTCATCTCGACCGAATCGCAGAACATCCGCTCGCCGTTCACTTCATTGAACGAGTCAACGGCCGCGAGGTTTTCGGCCAAATTGCCGTCGAAAACAACGGCGATCTGCCACGGCGAACCTGCATCGCGTGAAACGAAGTCTGCGGCAGCTTCGGCAAATTCCGTGAGGCGCGACGCCGACACTACGAAACGCCCCAGCATCCACGAGTAATTGCTGTTGCGGTACGTCGCGTAGTTCAGAACTGCCTCGGGCATCGAGACAGCGGACGGCGGAAAAAGTCCGGCATAATCTATCGATTCGGCCATTAAAGCCCGCACCGACGGCCTGATCGCATGAATGGTATTTATTTTGTTCATCGCCGGATCTGAACGTGCTGAGTAAAGTTGATGATAAGAATTGCGCCCGCGATTTACAAACTGCGTCGTCGCGGGCCGACTTGCCGAACGGGGCGATTTTGCAGTATCTTTTGTAAATCTTTGGTAAGCAGTAACTTCAGCCGATGCGTGTACTAGGTATTGATCCAGGCAGTGAAACGCTCGGTTGGGGCGTCGTCGAAGGACGCAGCACGCGTTATTCTCTCGTTGCCTATGGGACGGTGAGGTCTCGGTCGAGAGACGCATTTTCCAAACGCCTGCTGAATATTTACGAGTCTGTTGACGAGATAATGGCGGAACATTCGCCGGACGTGTTGGCGGTAGAGGATACGTTTTACGCTGTAAATGTAAGTGTCGCTCTAAAGCTCGGTCAGGTTCGCGGACTGATGCTGCTGCTTGCAGAACAACGCGGGCTCGACATCGCTGAGTATGCTCCGCGGCTGATCAAACAGACCGTCGTAGGATATGGCAACGCCGAGAAGCAGCAAGTACAGGAAATGGTGCGAGTGCTGCTAGGAATGCGTGAGCCGCCAAGACCTTATGACGCTGCCGATGCTCTGGCGACGGCGATCTGCCATTTCCATCACGCAGGGCCGACCGGAAAGGCCGCTTTGAAGAAATGAAAGGACGGGTTCATCTGAAAATATGCTTTGCCGCATGGCTTCTACTCTTGCTCTCATCGGTCAGCGAGAACATTGGCCAAACACGCAGACCGGCGACGAATCAGCGAAACGCTGTCTCTGCTAAAGATCCATTGGTCGGCAAGACCGCCATTGTCATGGACGAACTTTTGTCAGTGCTGCGCCGCGAGCCCAGCCTTTTTTCTGAGGCAGTTCATCGTATGCAGCGGGGCAGGCAAGTAAGCATTCTTGGAACGAGAGAAGCTGACGGCGTGACATTTTTGAAAGTGAAGGCTCTGCCTTCAAGCGAAGGTTGGGTGCAGTCGGAAGCGGTGATATCTGCAGCTCGGCCGCAGGACGAGGAACGCGGAGCGATGATCGTACAGGCTCTTGCAGGTTTTGAACAGGTCGAGGCCGGCGTTCAGTATTTCAAACTCTTCCCAAATTCAAGATTCAGACCAACACTTCTTCTTATTTTTGGCGATACGCTCGAGGACATTGCTACGAATATTACCCGAGATGCCGGTAGGCGCCTGAGACGCAAAGAAATGGCTGCTTCCGCAGCTCCAATGCACAGCTATTATTTAAATTTCGTAATGCTGGACCGATACCGCAAGCTGGGCATCCGGTTTCTGTTCAATCCGAAAACCAGGAACTATCATTACGACGGACAGGCTTGGAGTGAGATAGTTTCCAAATTTCCGGACTCAACGGAGGCTGCGGCCGCCCGGGAACGGTTGAATGACCTGAAGACAAAGCTCGAAGCAGAAAAATGACGCAAGTTTCAAGTGGTGCGGTTTGCGATCTGAACGGCCACTAAGCCTGCGACACGGGCGTTGTTCTCTAACAATGCGATGTTAGCTTTTAGCGTTCTGCCGCCGGACGCCTTTGTCAGTTCTGACAAGAGGAACGGCGTGACGTCCTTTCCGCTGATGCCTTGGCGGCCAACGCCTGCGATCGCAGCTCCGATAATGCTTTCCATTTCATCGCGAGGAAGCTCGAACTCCTTTGGAACAGGTACGGTCAAAAGCGTTGCCTGACGCATTCCGAGGGCATCTCGAGCGGCGGCCACCAACGCCGCATCTGAAGCCGAATCCACACGATGATCTGCGTTCAGCCCGCTGGAGCGGCTGTAGAAGGCCGGCATTTCATCACACTGCCACCCGAGCACAGCGACCCCGTGCGTCTCAAGCCATTCGCGGGTAGCAGCAATGTCGAGGATCATTTTTGCACCGGAGCAAACGACCACGATCGGTGTTTCCGCAAGCGTCGGAAGGTCTGCCGAAATGTCCGCGGCATAACCGCGATGCACACCGCCGACGCCGCCGGTCGCGAAGACGCGTATCCCTGCCCGGTGAGCGATAAAGGCTGTCGTCGAAACAGTAGTTGCACAGTCAAGATTGTTCGCGACCGCGATCGGGAGGTCGCGTGTAGATGCTTTTCTAATGTCTGCTCCTGAGGCGAGAAATTCGATCTCATCCTGCGAAAGGCCCACGCGAAACTCACCGCCGATGATCGCTATAGTAGCCGGAACGGCTCCGCTCTCACGGACCGATTCCTCACATCGCAGTGCGGTTTTTATGTTATCGGGATGCGGAAGCCCATGAGCAATGACCGTCGATTCCAATGCTACGACGGCGGTGCCGGATGCGATGGCTTCTTGTACTTCGGGACTGAATTTGATCTTCACAAACAGAGCAAGGCTATTTTACGAACTTGCCAATACGGTCAAGCCGCGGATGCGTCACGCATCCGAACAGATCTCCGTTCGATGCTCCCCGGTCGCACGACCAATAGACGAACATCGCCCGGCCGATGATCAGTTCACGAGGCACAAAGCCCCAAAATCGGCTATCTTCACTATTGTCGCGGCTATCACCGAGGACGAAGAAACTGTTGTCAGGAACCTGCATCGTCTTGCCTGCCACGCCGAATTCGTAACCGCGGCGAGAGAGCCGCATTCCCGCACGGATGGCGTCCATCGACTCCGGGTCATAATACACGTCCCACAACTCTCCCTCTCGACGCTCTTCGAATTCGGTCACTGTCAGCGCCGAGAGATTGTCCGGTGCCTCGCCTATGAGCCGATGCTCTGGCAGAAGCTGGCCGTTGATGAACACTTGATTGTCGCGAAATTCGACGGTCTCGCCGGGCAGCCCGATGACTCGCTTTACATAATTGATCTGATACGGAACGAGCGGCGGATTGCGGCTGGCGTCCATTCGCGGATTTACCTTATTGCCCGGATATTTGAATACGATGATGTCGCCGCGGCGTATCTCACGCTGCGGCAGGAACCAGAGGTCATTGCCGCCGGGAGTAAAGATAAATTTATTTACGAGAAGGTAGTCGCCGACCAATATCGTGTTCTGCATCGAGCCCGTCGGCACAGTGACGGCTTGAAGTATGAACGTCATTCCGAATAGTGCCATCACAAGCGTGACGACGAAAGACTCGAAATACTCCCTGATAACGGATCGCTGCGGCGATGCCGGTTTTACCTCAGGAGCAGGAGGCTGATCCAGTGTGTCTTGTGTCATAAGATACTATTTTGACGCGGATTCCGCTGCCTGTAGATCGACCAACGCCTTTTCGGCGGCTACCATTTCCGCTGCCTTTATTGAAGTGCCCTCGCCTGTGGACCGCCCGCCTTCCCATACTGCTTCAACGTAAAACGTTCGCTTGTGAGGAGGGCCTTCCGAGCGCAGCAGATTGTAACTCGGGGCAGGAACATTCTGAGCCTGAAGCCGCTCCTGCAAACGCGTTTTCGGATCTATCGACGAACGCGGGGTGACTGCCTTTAGGTCGTCAGAGAATAAACGCCTCACAAAAACCTTTGCGGACGTATAACCCGAATCCAGAAAAACAGAAGCTATCACAGCTTCCAGTGTGTCTGCCAAGATCGCAGGTTTGGAGCGGCCGCCGTTCTGTTCCTCACCGCGGCCCATGCGGATGTATTCTCCAAGCTTCATACGTCCCGCTATTTCCGCAAGCTTGACCGAACTGACGAGGTGGTGCTTCATTGCGGTCAATTCGCCCGCGGTGCGATCCGGGCCGTCGGCAAAAAGCTGCTCGGCGATGATCAGACCCAAAATGGAATCACCAAGAAATTCAAATGATTCATTCTCTGCCAGATGAGCTTCATTTTTATCACCTTGCAGATTTTCATGAGCCCATGACCGATGCGTGACCGCTCGTTCGAGCAGCTTCAGGTCGCTGAAACGATGCCCTATCAAACTTTCCAGTTTTCCCAGCGGGGCAACCATACGTTCCAATCTTAAGAACAATGCCGGCAAAAGAAAAGCCGGAAGTTGCCAACAGCAAGCTTCCGGCTAAATTGAGGGTTCAGACAGTTACCGGCGAACCATTTCGCAAGTCAATTGCGGCGGTCCGAACAGGCTCGGCAAATGCCGCCTAAGACCCCGAGGATTCTCCTTCGAATATCGGAGTTACCGGCGTCGTCGGATTAACAAGCGGTTGCTTCAAAGTATTCGCTATCCACGAATCGACGCCATCCGTTTTCGCAAAACGAAGCTTGTAGGCATCTTCAACGTTCTTTTTCATCGACGCTTTGTATGCCGCAGCCTGACCGAGATTGAATGCACGTGCAAAGGCATCCATCGCTCGTTCTGCAGTGCCGTTCGCGAGTGCCACTTTGTTGCGGATGTTGTCCACTTTCTGTTTGGCAACCTCCGCCGTGTCGTTGTCATTCTGGTCCTTCTCGAGCGTCTTGATCTCTTCTACAAGTTTGTTCAACTCATCGAAATAGAAGAAGCCGATCAGCTCGTACGGGATCGGGTTTTTCTTTGTGTCAGAATCTGCCTGGGTCGCCTTGTAAAGATAGGGCAAAGCACCGGCACGGTTCTTTTGCGGAACTGCGTAAATATAGCCAATGGTCAGGTTAAGCCAACCGAGTGCGTCCTCTTTGTTTTTATAGATAAAAGGTGCCACACCAAAGGTCTTGAATTCTTTACCGGATTCGAGGCTGGCGATCGCCTGCTTTGCAAAGCGGACAGTATCGTCGTTGTATTTATTACGGCCCGCAAAGGCTTCATCGTAACCGATCGAACCGAGGACTATCTCAGCGGCACGAAACTCATCGGCGTATTTTGCAAGTATCTCTTTACCGGAAGAGTAAACTTCGTCCCAGTTCTTCGCCTTCATAGCGGTGTCAAACCGGGTGACAAGTTTGTTCTTCGCTTCCTCTTCCTCCATCTCTTTCACGGTCTCTTTGAATCGCGGAAGTCGAGGGGTCAGCCAATCTGCCAACTCCTTTGCACCGTCACACTTACCGAATTTCGCCAAGTACTCTTCACCCGCTAGAATGGCGGCCTTGCGTCCGGCAATAGATTTGTCGGCATGAGCGGCACGGAACTTGTCGCCTGCAGCGACGATCGCTTCTGCGTCACATGAGTCCTGAGCCGAAGCCGCGCCTGTTCCTAAGACAAACAATAGGGCGGCAAATATCCCCACGCCCGCTTGTCTAAATACTTTTTTCATTTTCTTCCTTCCTCCGGGTGATGCCCTCAATTATTGCGTACCGGCGACGCTTCATTCGTCGGGTTTGCGTGTCTTCAGATGAAGCCGATTGCAGAAAAGTTGCAATTCATCATGCTGACGTTTAACTGTTAAAATAGCGTAATCGCCCTTAAAATAAAAAGCGTAAAAACGAAAATAATCCTGCAATCAAAAGGCTCTGTCAAGCCCGTTGCCGCACGTATCGTCACGCCGGCGTGTATCTTATTGAAAACAAACGATAAGGGATTTTGATTTTTAAGGCCTGTCCTTTGGTCCGTCCTTTTTCTCTGCACCTTCCTTTTCGTAGGTAATGACAACCGGCGGAAAGACCGGGGCTGATGAGCCGGTCTTGGTCACAAGCCGTTGAGGTGCAGCCTCCGATCCGCTACGCACGCTCGGCACAATGATAACAGGCCGTCCTGCGTCACCTTCCTTAATGCCTTCGGCCTCTTCGCCCTCTGTTACCGCTTTGGCCGCAGTTTGAACATCAATGCGATTGCGCGGCTGCAGTTTGAATTCGGTTTGTGCCAGATTTCGATTCGTTCTTTGAATATTCGGCGCCAGCGTGCGATATATCTGTGCCGCGATCGCTGCAGCGTTTCGGCCGCGCTCACGTTCGCCGCGAGTAATGACGACAACGGCATATTTTGGAGACTCGATCGGAGCAACAGAGGCGAACAGCCCTACCCAAGAATTTCGCCCGATGCACGAGCCCGTCTTGCCTGCAACGCCGAGCGTCTGGTCCATATTGCGGCGGGCGGTGCCGTATTCCGAAGCGCCGATCATGCCCGGGATTACACGGCGGAGATTCTGTTGCGGTATCGTGATGCTAGGTTTGGCTATCACCTCGAAGTTAGCCCGTTCGATCGAAGTTCTGGGAACCCTCGGAGTGACCACGTTTCCGCCGTTCGTGATAGCTGAGACCATTACGGCCAACTGCAGACCGGTTACTTCAAAGTCATCGCCGTGCGAATAGATACGCGGATTGTGATTGCCGTATGGAAGCCTGCCGGGGCTTTCATTCTCCAGGTTGATGCCTGTTGGCCGCCCCAGGCCGAGTTGACGAGCGTATTCGATCACTTTTGGGTTTCCGACCGAGGATCCGACCCGTTGAAAATATGGGTTATCAGAAAAAGCAAGCGAATCATCAAGACCGAGCCGATTCGGGATCTCTTTTGT
Source organism: Acidobacteriota bacterium (assembly GCA_016700075.1). Taxonomy (NCBI): domain Bacteria; kingdom Pseudomonadati; phylum Acidobacteriota; species Acidobacteriota bacterium. The sequence goes on from CP065000.1 coordinate 1,538,987, forward strand.
ACGCCCGTCGTTCACATCTATAACGCCCTCATTGACACCTGCGACGCCGGTAACGAGCTTGATGGTCGAACACGGCTTTATCGGCTGGCGTGCGGCCCATTCCTGATTGACTATGGTCAGGACCTTGCCTGTTTGAGCTTCCATCACAACCACCGAGCCGGCTTTATCGCCAAGAGCGGCCACTGCGGCTTGCCTGACCTGAAGGTCCTCGCCTTCGGTGTTGTCATTGGCAATATTCGAAATTGTTTCTGATCTGAGGCCGCGTTCAAAAGCGAGTTTTCTTGCCTGCGCTTCACGGATCGCCTGTTCGCGGCGACGGCGTTCTTCCAATGCCGCCTGACGGCGTTCCTGTTCCAATCGCCGCCGCTCGGCCGCAGTTCTGCGGGTTTCTTCTTTCTTGTTTGCGGGTTTCTTAGGGTCGTCCTTACGGCCGGCTGTTCGTTTGTCGTCCTTCTTTGGATCGGTCTTTTTTGCGGTTTTTGAGTTCTTGTCCGCTGCCTTCTTGTCTGCAGCCCGCTTATCTGCCGCGGTCTGTTTTCCCTTTTTATCGTCCTTTCCGTTCTTGTCGGCTACGGCTTTCTTCGCGTCTTTCGCCGACGTCGCCTTCTTATTGTCCTTCGCAGATTGAGCCGACTTTTTTGTTTGTGCGTGAGCGGGGGACGTTGCGAATGTAACAGTTATTGCCAGAACGAGACCACAGAAAACGGCAAGCGGTCGCAGGGGTGAAAACTTCATGCGTTACCTCAAAATGGGTTCCTTATTTAATCTTTCGTATCTGGGGAAAACGGCAACACCGCATCCAAAGCTCGGTTTTTGCGGCGTTTGCGTAAGAACTACGAAAGACTATAACATTCACACGACGGGCGGGCAAGCTTTTTTGCTCCGTTCTAGTTTCATCCTTAATGCCTTTCTTTAGAACATTTCGCGGAAAGTTGCTGCTGATCCTGGCGCTGCTGTTGGTGGCGACCCTGGGCTTTCAATACTACCTGAATCTTGTCTCACAGCGGGAAAGCGCAGAACTTCGCGAAGCTCAAACAGAAGCCCTTGTGGCCGGCATTACGCTCGGCTTTACGAGCATTCCGATGCAGGATCTGCGTGTTCAGGATCTCGTCGATCAGGCAGACGAGACCTATTTCAGCCGCGAAACACGTCAAAGGATCAAGGACATCATCGTCATCGATCACGACTGGAACGTGATCGATAGTTTGAACGCGGAGTTCCTGCCGGAATACGACGAAAACAACAACGTCGTCTACAAAAAGGCGAGAGATCTGACCGGACTGCCGCCCTTGATGGAGAGCGCCCGACTCGGTGACGACGCAAAAAACTTTCCAAATCCGATCGACCCGGACCGCAAAGCGATCTCGGACGAAGCTCACGCAATTCCCATTGAAACCAGTAAAGGCCGCTGGTACGTGATGGTGCTGATCAAGAATGACCGCGATGAGGCCGCACGGCGTGCCGCCCAGCCGTTGCTGTTTACGCTGATCGTCCTGCTCGCTTCATCGATCATCACTTTTATGCTCGTTTGGCGTTTTTCGCGGCCGATCGCAAACCTTTCGGCAGCCGCAAGACGTGTTGCTCAGGGCGATCTATCGACCCGCGTGTCCGAGGCTGAACGTAGCGATGAGATGGGAATGCTCGCACGAAATTTCAACGAAATGGCGGCGGAACTCGAAAAGAAACGCGACCTTGAGTTGCAGCTGCAGCAGGCGGAAAAAAGTGCGGTCGTTGGGCGGCTCGGCTCCGCCATCGCTCATGAGATACGCAATCCGTTGAATTACATCAATCTCACGCTCGATCATCTTCGGACGAAATACGCGCCTGCTGAACCTGTAGATAAAGAAAAATTTGAAAAGCTCACGTCCCAACTAAAAACCGAGGTCGGCCGTATAAATCAGCAGATATCTGATTTCTTGAACTATTCGCGTCCGGCAAAGGCGAATCTTAGGCCAACCGACCCGCGACAAGTGATTGACGATTCGTTGCGGTTGATCGAGCCCGAAGCAGAAGAAAAAGGCATCACCATCGGCATTGTCGAACATGAAAATGTCCCGCAGATCATGGCCGATCCGGAATTTCTACGTTCCGTTTTCAATAATCTTTTCATCAACGCCCTGCAATCTATGGAAACGCAGGGCGGACATCTGGGCATCAAAATCACACCCAGCGAGACCGGCAATTGCGTGAATTTTGAGATATCGGATACCGGCGTCGGCATACCGCCCGAGAATTTGGAGAAGATATTTGAACCATATTTTTCAACGAAAGAGACAGGAACGGGCCTCGGCCTGGCGATAGTTCAAAAGATCGTCGAATCGCATAACGGGACGATCGACGTCAGGTCGGAAGAAGCAAAAGGAACGACGTTCACGGTAAAGCTGCCGACTCATTCTGAACCGCAGAGACGCGGAGACGCCGAGGAAAAAAGCAGGTAAGTTTAGATGCTCAACAATGAACATGCGGTCGAAAGGGTCAACTCTCTAACGGAGAGCATCATCGGCTGTGCGATAGAGGTTCACAGGGCCATCGGTCCTGGATTATTGGAATCAGCTTACGAAGAATGTTTGTGTTACGAACTCGCTCAGAATGGCCTGAGTTTCCAACGTCAGGTTCCTTTGCCTGTTATTTACAAAGGCGTCAAACTCGATTGCCGGTATAAATTGGACATCATTGTAGAAAATGCGGTCATAATTGAACTAAAGGCCGTAGATCGCATTATCGCAATTCATGAGGCTCAACTTCTATCATACCTTCGAATGCTGGATCTGAGAGTTGGCTTGATCCTGAACCATCACTCATCTGTTCTAAAGAACGGCATAAAACGAATTGTGAATAGATTTTGATCTCCTCTCCTCTGCGTCTCCGCGTCTTTGCGGTGAATATCACTTATGGCAAGAAAAAGCATCCTCGTCGTCGATGACAAGAAAAATCAAAGAGAGATACTTGAGACGATCCTTTCGGGTGAGGGCTACGACGTAACGACCGCCAGTTAGAAATTTCGAGGCATGAGTGCAAGACCCCACAGGTCAATCTCGTTGTTCGGCTTCACGAATTTTTGAGACCATCTTAACAGCACCTTCGATATCACCTTTATAGACAATCAAACCCGCTCGGCTCACGACGAAGGTCGTGGGGTAAAACCTAACTCCGAAGTCTTTTGCCTGATCCTCATCGGCTAGGACAATGACCGGGAAGGTGTAGCCCCGTTCGCGAATCTTACGAAACGGCGTGGTCGGTTCGTCTTCTTCGTTTGGCGCGTTGACTGCTAGTAGCAATATTGAAGGATCATTCCCATACTTATCAAATGCTGACTGAAGCAGCGGAAATTTTTGGAAACAAATAGAACAGCTTGTTGTCCAAAAGTCCAAAAGAACAATTTTTTCCTTTAGGAAACTATCGGAAATAAGCGTATTCTGTTCATCGCGCGCAGTCAGTTTCACACTCATAGCATAGGGATCGACCCTTCCGGTAAAAGTGCCGTAGTTGTGTCGGTGGAGCCACAGATCCCAGCCGTAAAAATACATGTACCCGACAAAAATGCTGCTGAGAATGAACATTAACAAGTTGGCCGGAAAACTGAATCTCGTTACAAAGTATGCGGAGATCACGCTTAGGACGCACGCCACAACTACCGGCAGCCCGAATGCTCCCCAAACAAACCATTCAACAATTGTGATGGAATGCATGAGAAGCATCACAAGAAATGTGATCATCAAGACATTCGGAGCAGTTATCCTGCCTGAGAATGCCCTGATAAATATTAGCTCCGCAACAAAAAAGCCGACGAAGGAAACCAGCATTATGTGGTCAACCTCGCGTGACAATAGGGGTGCCAGCAAAGAAATCAGAACCAAGCTGACGGCTATTGCAACAAATGCTTTGACGTTATCCAAAAACACAACTCAATTGATTTGTTACGGATTTGGGTAGCAGCGATAATGGCAGCCGAGGATTCCCCAAGGTCCGCACCCGCTCTTTGTGCTAACACATCCACCTTCCGAACCGCAGTAATATCCACTAGGACACGACAACAAGCACTCACAGTCGACGGACTCGGCAGTGGCCCTTTTGACCGGCTTGTGTGATCCAATTGACATGAATAGTGCGAATGCCTCCTCCCTGGAAAAAACAGAATACATTCTATTTACGAGTTCTGTTCCCTCGGTTTCATCGAGTTTTGGGGCAAAGGTGTCAGGTGTCATCGATGTCAACATCTCACTGATAAATCTGAGTTGATTCTCAGAAAATGCTCCCGTTGCCAAGTGGTACGCCATCTGAGTCTTCCAAATGCCTACTCGTTCCCTAATGGGCAACCGCTCAACCAACCTCATGCGAACCATGGAACCTTCATTGAGTAAATCAAAATAGCGACGGACCAGATCCAATTCGATGCTTTTGTCCATTGCAAGCGGCTCCAGAAAGTCCCCTAATTCATCTCGCGAGAATAATGCTCTGGCGGAGTTTTCGATCTGTAAGCCTTTTGCGCGGATTCCATCCTCAGATTCGATGGTCGTTTTGCTGAATAATGCGTCGTCGACGTTCATCAAGGAGTTCAAAACAAACTCTCGCTGGGAGGGCGAAACACTCTCGCGCTTAGCAAGCTGCAAAGAGAGATTGAGCCGAATGAAGGCCGCCTTTTCTGAATTGGAAAGATTTGAGAATGCTAACCGACGAGAGACTGGAGAAAGAGCAGCGATACGTTCAAAGTTCTCAAGCGAGTTTCCCGTTGAAATGGTTTGAGGGAGAACAAATATCTGGCTCGCGCAGGACACTTTCGGGCTTTCCGTGTTCGTGTCCTTGTCCAACCGTTGTCCCGAAACTGCCGCTGCTGAGAGTGTCGCGAGACAGAAAAACAAGACTACGAAGAGAGGGGTCTTTGTTTGTTTGTTTGTTTGTTTGTTTGTGCATCTTTCGTACCTCCAAAGATTTGGTTTCATCATTCTGCTGCGGACAAAGCCAAAGGTTGAACGCCGACCTAGCCCATTTAGGGCTATTGGAGTTTCGGGAGAAACGTTACCGGCTTTATCTACATCGTAAGTTATAATCCTAAATGCGATCGTATGCAATAGTTTTTTTATGTCACGAAAATCCATCCTCGTCGTCGATGACGAGAAAAATCAAAGAGAGATACTTGAGACGATCCTTTCGGGCGAGGGCTACGACGTAACGACCGCGTCGTCAGGCGAGGCAGCGATGAAATTTGTCGAAACGCGGCGTTTCGACCTTGTTCTGACCGATCTCAAAATGACCGGCATGTCCGGCCTCGATCTGCTCAAGCAGCTTACGGATTATGACAAGTCGATCATCGTCATCTTGTTGACGGCCCACGGCTCGGTCGATTCGGCGGTGGACGCGATGCGGCTGGGGGCTTTTGAGTATCTGCAAAAGCCCTACGACAGCGAAAAACTGCTCGAAACCGTCTCGCGGGCGTTGAAAAAGCTGAACACGCTCGATGCCGAGATCATCTCGGTCTCGCCCGAGATGGACAAGGTCAAAAAGCTCATTCTAAAGATCGCAAAATCCAATGCTACCGTTCTGATCCGCGGCGAAAGCGGCACCGGAAAAGAGCTGATCGCACGGTCGATCCACACGAACAGCCTGCGGTCGAATCAGACGTTTCAGGCCGTGAATTGTGCCGCGATAAACGAGAATCTGCTGGAATCGGAGCTTTTCGGCCACGAAAAAGGCTCTTTCACCGGCGCCGTCGCTGAAAAGAAAGGGCTTTTTGAGATCGCCGACGGCGGGACGCTGTTTCTTGACGAGATCGGCGAGCTCGACATTTCGCTGCAGGCGAAGATCTTGCGTGCATTGCAGGAAAAACAGATCCGCCGCGTCGGCGGCACTCGCGAGATAAACGTGGACGTCCGCGTGGTCGCCGCAACGAACCGCGACCTGCTGCACATGGTTGAGGAAAAACGTTTTCGCGAGGACCTTTATTACCGCCTGAATGTGCTTTCGATCGAACTGCCGGCTCTGCGCGAGCGTCGGTCGGATGTGGCGGTACTGATGGAATATTTCCTGAAAAAACATACTCGCGGCACCGATCGAAAAGTGTCCATCGAATCCGCCGCACGGAAGCTGCTCGAAGACTATTCCTATCCCGGTAACGTCCGCCAACTCGAATCGGCGATCGAGCGAGCGATCTTGCTTTGCGAAAACGACACGATCACCACCGACGACCTGCCGCCTGAAATGACGCAGGGGCGTTCAGCAACAGCCGCAGCCGCAGCAAGCGGAATGTTCACGCTGCCGCCCGAAGGTGTAAATTTCGAGGACGTCGAACGCACGCTCATAGAACAGGCAATGTCGCGAACCGACAACAACATAACCAAGTCTGCCAAACTGCTCGGGCTAACATTCCGAACTCTGCAATATCGACTCGAAAAATTCGGATTGAAGAAGGATGATAGTGACGATGGGCAAGCGACGAGGGAAGAGGAATAGTTAGAGGCAAGGGACGAGCGACGAGGGATATAATATTCGCCCGCGGACACGACTTTTCTGTGGATAATCCGTCCGTTCTGTTTTAAAGTTCTATCGGAGGAAACACGATGGAATGGTTTTCGACGATCTCTCTAGCTCTCGGTACGGCGTGGACGAGCGGTATCAATCTATACGCAACTGTCTCGATACTCGGCCTGCTGCAGAAATTTGGTGCGACGAAGCTGCCCGGCGGGCTCGACGTGCTGGACAACTGGTGGATCATCGGCATCGCCGGCGGGCTTTACACCGTCGAATTTTTCGCGGACAAGATACCGTATGTAGATAGCGTCTGGGATGTTTTTCACACGTTCATTCGAGTTCCCGCAGGCGCGGTGGTGGCGTACGCTGCGACGAACGATTTGGACCCAACGGTTTGGGTTTCGGCGGCACTACTAGGCGGCGGACTTGCATTTGCATCGCACGGCACCAAAGCCGCAGCCCGCATTGGAGCTAACTTCTCGCCCGAGCCAGTCTCGAATTGGGCACTCTCTCTCATCGAAGACGGCATCGCGATGATCGGGACGGTGTTGGCGGTTTTCGCTCCTTTTATCATCGCGACGATCCTTATCGTATTTGTTCTATTCTTTCTGTGGTTCTTTCCAAAGGTCTATCGCGCGGTAATTAGACTATTTGCGGCGACCGCTGCCTTTTTCCGCGGCGAAGGATTTAAAGATATTGCCCGCAAGGCGGGCTGATCGCGTTCGTTCTATCTGCGTGGTATCGAAACGGAGGAAATACGATGCGAAACATTCTTACTTTAGTTATTCTGCTCTCCCTTGGCTCGGCTGCATGCGGTTCGATGGAACGCGGCTCTGACCGCAGCGAAATGACGGAAAACAAAGCCGTCGGTTCGGCTCCGGCTTCCGCTCCGGAAAGACAAGAAGGAAAACCCGAAACTATTCCTACCGGCTCAGCTGCGCCGACACTCGGTCGAAAGATAATACAAAACGCCGATCTCGACCTAGAAACGGCAGATCCAGAAAATTCTCAGCGCAGTATCACGCAGATCGCCGAAAGCCTCGGCGGCTACGTTGTCGAAACTCAGCAGCGCAGCAGCGACATGCGGTCGTCAAAACGCGACATCGTTTCAATGACGATTCGAGTTCCCGCGGACAAGTTCGGCACGGCGTTGGAACAGATCCGCGGTGCGGCCGATCGCGTCGTTGTAGAAACGGTCAAGGGCCAGGATGTGACCGAAGAGTTCATTGATCTCGAAGCTCGGCTGACCGCAAAGCGTGCCGGCGAGACCCAGTTCATGGAGATAATGAAACGCTCGACAGACGTATCCGATGCTCTGGAAGTACAAAAAGAACTCGCAGAGATCCGCAGCGAGATCGAGCGTCTTGAAGGCCGAAAACGGTTTCTCGAAAATCAAACAACCCTTTCGACCATCAAGCTGCGCATACAGTCGCCCTCGGCAATCAGTTCAAGCAGTACAGGTTTTAGCTACAGGCTTCGCGATGCCTTTTTTACAGGATTCGAGATCGCTCAGGGATTCGTTTTCGCGGTCATCACTCTGATAGTCGCTCTAATTCCCTTCGCAGTCATTTTCGGTCTGCCCGGATATCTCACGATCCGATTTTTTTCTCGGCGTGCAGCTAAAAGAAAAACTGAAAAAGACGCCGCTGAGCAGAAATCGGGTATCATCACGTAAGTGCTGGAACGAATATTTCAGGTCTTTGCTTTTGGGCTCGCCGTTTTGGCGGGCTATTTTTTCTGGGCGGACAACCGCGAGGCAAGTTTCATTGCCGCCGTGCTTGGGTCGGTAAGTTTTTTCCTTTCCATTCGCACTCAGGTAGTCGCGAGGAACAAGATCCGCGAATCCGAGCGGCTCGCCGCCGACGAATCAGAAAGCTGATATGGCCCGGATCGTATTAGCAACGCTCGGCAGCCTCGGCGACCTGCATCCGAAGATCGCTCTCGGTATTGAACTCCGCCGCCGCGGCCACGAGGTCGCCTTTTCCACATTCGAAGGCTACGCCGAAAAGCTGGCTCTGCTCGGCTTTGAGCATCATACATTAAGGCCCACTGTCGATCCGGAGGATCGCGAATTCATTAAAACAGCGATGGACGGCCGACGCGGTTCGGAAAAGATCATGCGTGAGATGATCTTTCCAAATATGCGGGCGACATATGATGACCTCGCCGCTGCCTGCGACGGAGCAGACATGATGATCACGGGCGAACTCATTTACGCTGCACGATCGCTCCAAGAAACGACCGGCATAAAATGGGTGACGACGTGCCTTTCGCCGATGACGATGTTCTCGGCTCACGATCCGGGCGTGTTCCCGGATGCGGAATTCATGGAATTTCTTCGGCCGATGCCGGTCGTTTTTCACGACCTTTTCTACAAAGTGATGAGGCAGATCGCCGCGGGATGGATGGAACCGTACAAAGAATTTCGAAAGGAACTCGGACTTGATCCGTCGCACGATCCGATGTTCCTTGGTAAATTCGGAGATCAGCTGCACCTTGTGATGTTCTCGCGGGCACTTGCTCAGCCGCAGCCCGATTGGCCCCGACAATCGTTTCAGACGGGATTTTGCTTTTATGACGGCCAAGACGACGAGGGCAAGATGCCGCAGGCATTGCGGGATTTTCTTGATGCAGGAGAGCCACCGATCGTTTTCACGTTGGGCTCCGCGGCTGTGATGGATCCCCGAAATTTCTTCGACGAAAGTGTAAAGGCCGCCAAGCTCCTCGGCCGCCGTGCGGTTTTGCTCTACGGTATCTACAACGAACTGCCGCAAGGCCTGACCGATGACATCGTCGGGTTCGACTACGCACCGTATTCGCAGATTTTCCCGCGTGCGGCGTGCGTGGTGCATCAGGGCGGCGTCGGAACGACAGGCCAGGCTCTGCGAGCAGGTGTGCCGCAGCTGATAATGCCCTATTCGCACGACCAGCCCGACAACGCCGCCCGCTGCAGACGAGCGGGCGTTGCCGAAGTGATCCGGCGGGACAAATACGATTCCGGGGCTGCCGCGGACCTGCTTAACGTGATTTTAAAGAACTCTCGGTACTCAGCGAACGCCCAGCGTCTGAAAGACATCGTTTATTCTGAGGACGGGACTAACGCGGCGTGCAATGAGATAGAAAGAGTATTTATCGGTCGGGCGTACGCTTGAATTTTGCTCCCAGCAAAACAGATAATCTAATGATGATAAGTGAAAAAAATAGGCTAATGACGGCATTTTTTGCGCTGTCGACGGTCTTTCTGCTGACCGCCGAAGCGTTTTCGCAAATGGCCCGAAAGCCTACGCCTCGCCGTGAACCGGCGGGGGCAATGAATAAACGGCCGGACTCGAACAAGAATTCGATCCCTAGGATCGGGTCGCGTGAGGAGTTTGATGCTGTTGCACGGGTCTATAACAAGGGTACATCCTATGCGATGCCTCACGTTATGTTCGTGATCGACCGGCGCTCGAACGACAAGGTCTATTTCGTTAATTCGCAAAAATTCAGATTTCACAAAGATTTTTTGTTGGCGACGTATCTTGTTCCGCGCGGGGCTGACGTTTTTAAACCGATCTATATTGACACTGACCGCCGCTTTATCGTCGGCACCATTGCGTGGCAATTGACGGTCGAGAAATATACATGGGAACTCTGGGAAGGCGATATGGCAAACGAGGCCATTATCAAAACGGCGAACACGGTGCTGAACAAGGCCTTTTACGAAAAGATCTACTATAAACCGAATTCGACCAAACAAGGCGCCCATGCCGAAACGCTTGGAATTGACCGTGTAACTCAAGACGAGATAAACCGGAATATTGCCTATCTGGCTTTGAACACCGGCACAGCTGTCGGCCGCATTCACATAATCGACGAATTGGATGACACTGTTGAGATCGGTGAGAATGAGATCATCGTGCTGCGGGAACTCCCGATCACCCTGCCTCCAGTTCGCGGCATCATCATCGCAAAACCGTCTTCCCCTTTGTCCCATATAAACATCCTCGCTAAAGGCTGGAACATCCCGAATGTCTACATAAAGGACGCGGACCGATTGTTCCGGCAATACAATACTTTTGTTTTCAGGCTTGAGGCGAACCTTACCGACTATAAATTGGAGCCTGCGTCAGTTGATGACCTCAGAGATAGATTCAAGTCCCCTGACGAGCAAATACCTCCCGTTGATCTCAAGACAACTAAGCTCGCAGGACTGCGAGAAATGAGAAAAGGCGACAGTGTGCGCTACGGGGCGAAAGCGGCCAATCAAGGCGAGATGCTAAACGCAAAGCTCACCGGTTTCACGATCCCGGACGGCTTCAGCGTACCTTTCTACTGGTACGACAAATTCATGGAGGAGAACGGCTTCGATAAGATCATCGAGGCACATATGGACGATGACGATTTCGTTCATAACCCGCGATACAGAAGACAAAAATTGGACGAGTTTCGCGCAACGATCCAGAACGGAAAGTTCGATGACGACCTAAAGGCCCAGATCGTTGACCGTTGGAAAACGCAGCTGGGCGGCAGATCCGTTTTTGTCCGAAGCTCTTCGAATTCTGAAGATCTGCCGAATTTCAGCGGTGCCGGACTTTATTCGAGCGTCCCGAACGTCATTGATGAAAGCAAACTGATCGAGGCGGTCAAACGCGTCTGGGCATCGCTGTGGAAGTTCGAGGCGTATGAGGCACGTGTCCGCAACTATGTCAGCCAGACAGATGTCTATATGTCCGTTCTGATACAGCTGGGCGTAGATATGGACAGAGGCGGCGTCATGATCACGCGCGATCCGTTTGATGACAAGAACCGAAATATGGTGTACATCAGTTCGGTTTGCGGACATAACTCGCGTGTAGTTGACAATTCGGGAATTCCTGAACAGATCCTATTCAATCCGCGCAATAGCGTGATAACCGTCATGACGCTGTCTCAGCAGGAAAATGCACTAAAATTTTCCCCGGATGGTGACCTCACTCAGACGGCGGATGATTGTGCCGGTTCAAACCGGCGTGTTCTGACCGACGCTCAGGTCAGAAATCTCGGCCGGATCGCCGCGAACATCAAACGCGTGTTCGGCGGAAAGAAGGAACAGGACATTGAGTGGGGTATAATGAACGGAAGGATCTTTATAGTTCAATCAAGGCCATATATTGAGAGTAAATAAATGAAAAAGTACCTTTTGATCTTGGCGGCGGGTGCCGTCATTGGATGTAACAATGCGGGCAAACCGGTTCCCGTCGATCCCGCGTCGAACAGCACGTCAGCGGTGAATAACAAGCCCCAGACAGCGGTCGCTCATTCATCTGAGAATCAGCAGCCGAAGACGGAGAACGGCGGCAGCAAGTCCGGCTGGACATCGGGCGGCGACCCGATCGACACCGCGGCGCTCGACACGGCAATTAAGGACGCGGAAAAAGCTCTTGCATCCAAGCCGAACGATGCGTCTGCCAAAAAGGCATTGGCATCTGCGTATCTTAAGAGGGCAACAGCCCTGACGGATGCCAGACAATATGCTTCGGCATTAGGCGATTATCGCAGGGTCCTGAAACACGATCCCGAGAACGGAGAGGCGAAGCAGTGGATCTCGCAGATAACGATGATCTATGATTCGATGAACAAGAAGTATCCCGCCGAGGGTGAGGAACCGCCGCCGCTTCCTTTCAAGAAGGAAAGCTGAGCCGCTTTACAAAGTTTCGTCTTAATTTCTAAACTAGCAGTTTCTCACGGATGCGGGCGCCGCCCTTGTCCGTGCGGCACGATATAATCATGGCAATTTCAGCAAACGATATCCGCAAAGGAATGGTGATCCTCCACGAAGGGGCACCCGTAAAGGTTATGGAGTTTCATCACCACACGCCGGGCAACTTGCGTGCTATGGTTCAGGCCAGACTCCGCAACCTGCTGACGGGAAATTCATTCGAGTTTCGATTTCGTTCCAACGACACGCTCGAAAGAGTGATCCTTGAGCAGCACGAGATGGAATACCTTTATTCCGATGGCAGCCATCACCATTTTATGAATTCTGAGACCTTTGAGCAGGTGGCGATGACCGAAGATGAACTCGGTGATGCCGCTCAGTGGTTAATGCCGGGCATCAAGATCGAGGTCGAATTCTATAACGGAACACCGATCGGCGTGGCATTGCCCGGGTCGATGGAACTGACCGTGGTCGAAACGGAACCGGTCATGAAAGGTGCAACGGCGTCGAATTCAAATAAGCCTGCGAAACTTGAGAACGGTGTCACGCTTCAGGTACCGCCGTTCATCGTCGAGGGTGAGAAGATTCGCGTTAACCCAACTGAAGCTCGATACATGGAACGCGTAAAGTAGCGAATATCAAGCAGATCTTTTAAAAGCCCGCGGCCGGCCGTTAGTGTTACAATAACGTCAGTCACGGGCTTTTTCTCGCCCCGAAATCGACCTATCATCTAGAACTGGACGATGTTTCCCCTCTATAGTTTCCTTTACACCGCCGCCTTCATACTGCTGTCGCCGCGGTTCATCTTCGACGCTTTCGTCGGCGGGAAATATGTGTCCGGTTTCTGGCAGCGAATGGGCTTCGTACCGCGGCTGGACCACAGCCGCAAAACTGTTTGGCTTCACTGCGTGTCTGTCGGCGAGGTCAACGCTGCCCGGCCGCTGGCACTACTCATAAAGGAACGACGGCCGGATTTGAGGCTTGTCGTATCCACCACGACAAAGACAGGCCAACAGCACGCTAGGGATGTGTTCGCCGAGATCGCTGATCTTGTCTTTTATTTTCCGTTCGATTGGCGATCGACCGTTCGCCGAGCGCTTGACCGCATCTCACCGAGAGCCGTTCTGCTGACAGAATCCGAGATCTGGTTCAATTTCATACGGGAAACCAGCAAGAGCAAAGCTCGGATCGCCATAATAAATGGCCGGTTGTCTGAGCGGTCTTTCAGGCGTTACGGTTATATCTCGCGATTCATACGGCGTGTACTCGGCTATCTGGACCTAGCCGCAATGCAGGACAAAGCTGATGCGACACGGATCATGTCGCTGGGGCTGCGTGCCAGCAAAGTTCGCGTCACGGGCAATCTGAAGTTTGATCACAGCCTCGACAGCGGCGAGACGAAACTTACGGACGAGTTCCGAGAACGTTTTGCGGTTTCGCCCGATGCACCTCTGATAATTGCCGCCAGCACTCACTCGCCCGAAGAAGAGCAGATACTTGAGGCGTTCAAGACGGTCTGGAAATCATCTACGGTCAATTTGCCTCGGCTAATGATCGCACCGCGACATCCGGAGAGATTCGATCAGGTTGCAGAACTCGTCAGGAGTTCCGGCTTTGCATGGGTTCGAAGGACCGAAACCCCTTCCTCACGGGACGCGGCCGCAGAGGTAATCATTCTTGACAGTATCGGCGAACTTCGTGCCGCGTATCCGCTCGCTGAGATCGTTTTTGTGGGCGGCAGCCTGATCAAACACGGCGGGCAAAGCATTTTCGAACCGGCAGCCGCGGGAAAGGCGATCGTTACCGGTCCGCATACTGATAATTTCAGAGCGGCAGTTGAGGAATTCACCGCACGCGAGGCATTGGTGCAGTTGGCTCAAGAAAAAGTTGAATCCCGATATCCCGACGCACTCGCAGCAGAGTTCACTACGCTGCTAAAAGACCCGTTCCGCCGCAAATTTCTCGGCGACAACGCCGCCTCTGCAATGGCGGTCAATCGCGGGGCTGCAGAACAAACGCTTGAGTACTTGCTTCCGCTTTTTGGCCCCCAGAAGTAGCGATGATCTACATCTACTATTTTTTTGCGGTTGTACTCATTTATCTCAGCTACCGATCGTTCGAAGGCGGCCTGAAATACCGACAATTCGTACTCGATGAACTGTCAAAAGGATCGAGCTTTACTCCGTTCGCTACAGTTTTCGCTCCATGCCGCGGTGCGGAGCCGGGATTACATAAAAATCTGGCTGCGCTTTTTGAGCTCGACTATCCTCAATACGAGATAGTGTTCGTCACGGACGACGCAGCCGACCCGAGCGTTGCGATCATAGAAGAATTGATAGGCAATGACGGCGGTTCGCTCTCCGCTAAGCTGATCATCGCACCTAAAGCCGAAGCCGCAAGCCAAAAGGTCGAGAACCTCCGCGAAGCGGTACTGCACGCGGACCCAAACTCCGAGGTTTTTTCGTTCGTTGATTCGGACGTTCGCCCCGCACGCCATTGGCTACGATACCTCGTCGCACCGCTTTCCGAAGATAATGTGGGGGCATCTACCGGTTATCGGTGGTTCATCAGCAAACGGCGAAACTTCGTATCGGAACTCCGATCTGCATGGAACGCCTCTATCGCCTCAGCATTGGGACCAAACAGAGACTCGAATTTCTGTTGGGGCGGCGCAATGGCAATTAGAAGAGACGTATTCGAAAGGATCGGTATGCGTGAACGTTGGTCGGGTACACTTTCAGATGATTTCGCTGTCACAAGAGCAATGAAAAGTGAAAATCTGGAGATCGCATATGCGCCGGGGGCCCTAACACCATCGTTCGAGGATTGTTCTTTCAGCGAGATGATCGAATTTACGACCCGCCAAATGAAGATCACACGGGTCTATGGGACTACATTCTGGGTGATGTCCTTTATCGGTTCGGCCTTGTTCACGACGGTGATCGCAGCGTCGATGCTCGTCCTCATCCTCAATAGGCAAAACCAAACGGCTGTCATCATAAGCCTTGCTTCTCTCGTGCTGGTGTCATTTTTCAGTGTTGGTAAATCGATCGTTCGTCTACAAGCGGTCGAAGCGGCGATCCCTGAGCTCGCAACAGCTATCAGGCGCCAATATCTTCCTCACTGCACACTTTGGGCGTTGACGCCCTCCATCTTCTTTTTCAATTCGATCTCGGCCTTGTTTTCGCGCCGTTTGCGATGGCGTGGAAATGTGTATGAATTGAAATCGCCGAATGAAACTGTCATTATTTCCACTAAAGACGGTCAATGAACACAATTCATTTAAACGACGACGATGCAAAAGAGAGGGATCCATGGGCGGAACACGCCTGGCCGGACGAAACCCCTTTTGCGGAGCCCGTAGCCAATGAACCCCTGCCGTACGACGAGGTCGAGACCGTATACGTGCCCCGCGAGGCCTTCACGCCTGAGCCCTTTGAACCTGAGCCTGTCGCAGAAACCATCCGAAAAGGCGGACTCGCATGGTCGGCCGGAATTGCATTTTTCGGTTCTGTCGTTTTTATGCTGTTTCTTGGTTGGCTGGCCGACCTGGTGCTCGGCAGTTCACCTTGGGGTCTGGTCGGAGGTATTATCTTCGGTTCGCTGATCGGTTTCGTTCAGTTCTTCCGAATAACTTCGCGAATATTCGCACCCAAGACCGATGACCTGAAGACACGTCCCCTTTTCTCCGAACCGTCGTCAGAATATCCCGACGACACACCACAGCTTTGATTTTCAAAAATTGCGCGATAGAATACTCGTTTCGCAATGAGCGAGAACATTCAGCTATCTGATGGGCAAAGGCCCGACTCGCACAAGCGAATATTGAAAATAATGGCCGTTATCTCGGCCGCGGGGACGCTGATAGCCTTTGCTGTCAGCGGAACTGCGACCGGCATCGGATTCGTTCTTGGCTGCGGACTTTCGCTGGTCAATTATCTTTGGCTGGAAAGTTCACTCCGGGCTATGTTTTCGGGCAATGCGTCGACGGGCACTTTACTAGTCGCGGCCAGATATATCTTCAGATACTTTCTGCTTGGCGGAGTATTGCTGCTGGTTTATCTGACGGATGCCGTTCCGATGGCATCAGTGATCGCCGGGCTAGCGGCCTTTGCGATCGCGGCTGTGATACAAGGCTTTAGGAGTATCAGATCGAATAATTGATATTGTAGATCTCAAATGTTTTTATTTGCAGAAGGCGGACATCACACACCACTGATCGTTCAATTCGTCAACCATTATCTTGGCGAACCGGTTCATCAATTTCAGGTCAAATATACCGAACCGCTGTGGAACGAATATGTTTTTAAACACGTCGGCACGACCGCTGCGAACGTATTCGGACCGTACACAGCAGAGAACGCGATCCCTTGGTACACGATAATGTTCATTATCGCCTGTATCCTTACTGTCGTCATCGTGAACATTCTTAAGGGCAAGCTTTCTTCGGAAGACCCTGGCAGCGGCCAGCTTACGCTTGAGGCCGGTTTTTTGGCGATCAAAGGGATGATCACGAGCATCATCGGTGATAAAGGTTTCAGGCATTTTCCGGTGGTTGCGACATTCGCAGTACTGATCCTGGTCTCGAACCTGATGGGGCATTTTCCGCTATTCATGTCGCCGACCGCTTCGGTCAACGTAACTTTTGCGCTCGGTATCTCGTCGTTCGTTTATTACAACTACATCGGCATCAGTGAGAATGGCCTTTTCGGTCATATTGCCCACTTTGCGGGTCCGAAACTGCCTATGCTGATGCTGCCGATCACTGTGCTGATCTTTTTTATCGAGATCATCAGTAACTCGATCAGGCCTTTGACGCTCGGTGTTCGTCTGTTTGCGAATCTTTATGCGGACGAGATGGTGTTCCTCGAAATATCGAACCTGGCACCGCCGTTCACACATTTTCTTGTTCCTTTGGTGATCACGTTTCTTGGGGTTTTCGTGGCATTCGTACAGGCTTTCGTATTTACGCTGCTTTCGATGATCTACATCAGCGAGGTCAGTCACCACGGCCACGACCACGACGATCATCACGAAGAAGAGACCCATGGCGAGCCCGCTGCTGCGGCCGCTCATGCATAAGATCTATAAGTTTCACGCCCTGTAAAAAGGGGAGTGTATTTTTGAAAAACTGAGGACCAGACAGCAGAAAGCTCGTGAAACGGCGGCCATTTATACCGGGCCAATTTCATTTTACGGCCCACGCTCAGCCCGCACGCTACAGGAGCCTTGACTCCACGGAGTATAAATCAAGCGCATACCGGAAGTGAGGCGAAATCATACCCCGGCAGCCATTTACGGATGAATGCAGCTTGGTCTTCAATAAATTAATAGGAGACAACAAATGAATAAGTTCAAATACGTTCTTTTTTCGACGCTCGCTATCGCTATGATGTCGGTTGCGGCAATGGCACAGGGCGGCGCTGCTGATAACGAATCGACCGTCAGCGCTGCAAAAGCGATCGGCGGCGGCATCGGCTTCGGCCTGGCTGCGGGTCTTGCAGGTATCGCACAGGGCCTCGTCGGCTCACGTGCGGCAGAGGGTGCTGCACGCAATCCCGGCGCAGCCGGTACCGTTCAGACGATGATGATCATTGCGCTCGCTCTGATCGAATCGCTCGTCCTTTTTGCTTTGCTTATCGTTTTCGTCAAGCTCTAAACCGAGTTTGTCATTCACACTTTGCGGACGTTTGGCCACGGCCTTTCGTCCGCATTTTTATTGAATTGAAGAAGCGGACGAGATTTTTCTTGAAACTCAACCGCACGAATTCTATCCTTTTAGTTGCAACCTGAAGAATTTTCAGGCGTTCTAATATTCGATGGCCGAATTTGAAGGAAAATTGGTGGCGGATAAATATCGCGTCGGCGAGCTTATACGAGAGGGCTCGACGGGCGACATCTATTCGGGAATTCATGAGATAACCGGCGATCCGGTCCTGATGGCGTTACTGCCCCAAGCCCTCTCGATGGATCCGCGTCTGGCAGAGCCGTTCACCCGCAACGCAAGGCGCTTCGCGGGTATCTCGCACGACAATATCCTGCGCATTACGGATTTCGGCACCGACTCTGCCGGGATCGCATACATTGTCTATGAAGCCGGCGGCCCGAGAACACTCTTAGATCTCCTGAAAGAAGCACCTATAGCTCAAGAAAGAGCCCTTCGCGTCGCGGCACAAATAGCTGATGCATTGAAGGCTGCACATGCCGCCGGGATCGCTTACAGCTCTCTCGGCCCTTCGTCCATTCTTCTGCAGCACGACGAGCTAGGCCGCGATACGGTCAAATTATTCGCAGGCGGCGGCGAGATCGACCTTCCGAATTCCGCAGGGTCATCATCACCGTATTCTGCCCCTGAACGGCTCAGAGGCCAGCCTGCGAGTGCAGGAAGCGACATTTATTCGCTAGGCGTCCTTTTATACGAAATGTTGAGCGGTGCACGGCCATTTGAAGGCAGCAACGCAGCAGAGCTCCTGACCAAGATCGCAGCGGGCCCGCCGCCGCTGACGACCTTCAGACGTGACTTGCATCCCTCGGTCGAACCGATCGTAATGACGGCGATTGCCGCAACACCCGAAGAGCGTTATGCCTCGGCAGAATTGCTCGCTGAAGATATCCGCCGCATTCTCGGCACCGAAAAAGCCGTTGCTGCGGCAACAGGCAGCAAAGGCGTTTGGAAGACCGCGGCCATCTCTCTGGTGGGAATTGCCGTTCTTGCGTCGGGGTTGATATACGCGACATACACGCGGCAAACAGACCCGACGGTTCAGCTTGAGGCTGATCCCGCCAGCTTGCCTGTCCAGCCGATCGGGCCCGCAACGGGCGCTCTCGAGGATGATCTGGCGAGAAAGATGCCGATGTCCGATGCAGAGATCTTGATGTCAACGTCAGTAGATCTTCTTCCTGGAGGAGACGGCTACAATCCGTGGGCGAACGGCGGTGCACCTCCGCCGGGTGCACCTTTGAATTCGGTTCTTCCGCCGGGTGCGTACGTGCAGCCCGGTCAGGTTTATACAATTGATCCCAATTCCGGAAGCCAGTTCATGCCGAATGAAAGCGGCATTGTCCTGGTACCCGTTCCGGCCAATAATGTCACCCCTGCGGCTTCACCGACACCTAGAACTCTAGGTGATGCGAACACGCAGCCGACACCAAATACGGTACAAACCCCGCGGCCTTTGATGACCCCGCAGCCGCGTGAAACGCCTGCGGCAAACCCTGTGAACCGCGGCAGACAGCCGGCAGCCAATACAAAACCGCCTGATCCGGAATCAGATGAGAATTAGGTCGTAGACCGTCTTTGCGGCCAACAGGAAAACGGCGGTGAGGAAGATCCGCTTTAACCAAAGATCGTTGATCTTGGTAACAACGGTGGCACCCGCGTAACCGCCGATGAACATCGCAGCCCCCAGGGTCAGCCCTAGTTTATAGTCCACCAGTCCCTGCCACATGAAGACGGCTGTCGCGACGCCTGATGAAACGACGTTTATCAGCTTGGTCGAAGCAATGGCCTCGGAATATTTCATGCCGTAGATACCGACAAGCACCGCGGTAAGTATGGTAACGTATCCGCCGCTGAACAGTCCGCCGTAGACGCCTAACCCAAAGGTCAGGAGATATACGGCCGGCAGCCTCATTGGTCCGAAACGTCCTTTCGCGGCATCGGACGGCTCACCCACAACTAGAATAAAAATAGCGACCGCGATCATGGCCGCACTGACAATGACCCTTATCGAAGCATCGCCGATCGAACTTACAATAAGTGCTCCGAGGGCCGACGCAAAGAATGTTATCGCCGCGAGCGGGGTTACTTTCGCTCGCGAAATATCGCCGTTCCTGAGAAACGGGATCGTGCCTCCAAGCGCCATGAATACGAGGGCGAACATATTGGTCGCGACCGCAACGCGAGGCTCTATGCCGAACTGGAACATCAACGGCACGGTTATGAGCGAATTGCTGCCGGTAACGATGCCAATAGCCCCGGTGATCAGAAAGACCGCGGTGAGGATGATGATGGCCTGCGTGGACAACACGGATAGATTATAGGCTAGGAGGGCAGCCCCGGAGGCCGAAGATGAACAAAAAAAGGCGGCTCCGAAGAGCCGCCTTAAAGTTCACACGGAACTCCTGTCTAACAAGTTAGAAGGTGTAACGTGCACCGAACGTGAATCCGCGTCCGCCAACGTTGGTGAATCCGAGATTCAGGAACGTGGTGGTGTTCACCGTGTTGCCGATAGAGTTTGCCGGGTTCACGGTAAAGTTGCGGCGGTTAAAGACGTTAAAGACATCCATACGGATCTGGAGTGCCTGTCTTTCACCGAACGTGCGGAAGTTCTTGCTCGCCGCCATATTCCAGTTCTGCGTGTCGCCCGTACGCTCGGTGTTTGCACCGAGGTTGCCGAGGATGCCCGAGTTCGCATTGTTCACGATGAAGTATGCATTCGGGTTCGGCGAGGTCGGGGTCGAAACCAAGGGATATTGTCCCTGCGGATTGACCGATACACGCTGTGAACCTTCAACGGTCGAGATCTGTCCCGGCAGGATGCCGAGAGCATTGTTGGCGTTCAGCACTGAGAACGGAGTTCCCGAAGCATAGGTACCGACGGCCGAGATCGTCCAGCCGTTTGCGAAGCTGTCAGCGATCTTGCTGCCGATGCTGTCGCCGCGGCTAACAAAATCACGGACGCGCCAGACGAAGTTCGTTACGAACCTATGCGGCTGATCGAATCCCGAACGTGCACGGTCGAGTTTCGGATTACGCGGATCGGCAGGCAGCGTTCTGTTGGCCTGTCCGCCGAGTACGTCATCCGATTCGCTCATGAACACGCTCCACGTGTAGTTCGCGTTGAACACCATGTCGCCAAAGTTGAAGCCGCCGAGGCTCAAACGCGAGAAGCGACGCTCAAGCGTGAACTGGCCGCTGTTGTATGACGAATCAGCTATGCCCTGTCCGATCAGGATCGAACCGCGGGTCGGATCGAGCCTGAGGCCCGTTCCGCCGGCTGCTACCGTGAAGCCGTAGTTGGACTCAACTTCGCGGATCAGATTGCGGCCGATGTTGCCGATGTATTCCATCTTGGCAACCCAGTCGTTGTTCAACTGATACTGCATGCTGAGCGTCCACTGCGTCGACATCGGCTGCCTTACGCGCTCGTTCGGAGCGAACAGACGAACCGGCAAAAGAAGCGGATCGCCCGTGAACTGCTGCGGCGTCGGAGCCGTAGGCAGGTTAACGAAAGGAAGCTGTCCGGTAATGTTCGTGAACGCAACGTTCACACCACGCGGGAAGTTACGCGAGTTGTTGAGCAGAACGTTCTGGAACACCTGGTCATACGAGATACCGAAGCCGCCGCGGAGAACCATACGGCCGTCGAACCAGTCTTTCGGGTTCCAAGCGATACCAAAGCGGGGGCCAAAGTTGTTGACATCCGGCTTGGCGTTCGAGAAGAAGCCGTAAGGCGTCGTTATGTATTCATAACGGAGGCCGAGGTTGACGTTGAGGTCCGGGTTAACACGCCAGTCATCCTGAACGAAGAATGAATGCTCATAGGTCGTTGCGTCCGTCAGGCCATCGCCTGCATAGCGCGAGTACGAAGCATTCGTATCGGTCAGGAAGTTGACGATGCTGCCGTAGGAAACCGTGCCGCGGAAGTTCGGTGCAAAGAAGCTGGCCAATTTGTAGATCAGCATGTTGTAGCCGAATTTGACTGCGTGGTTCGAACGGTTGTACGAAACGTTATCAGTGAACTCATACACCTTGTCGTTCCTGAACTGCGGGAAGTTTGCGTTACCGCGAGTAAGAACGCCCGAACCGCCGATCGAAAATGCGAAAGGCAGATTTTCCGGGAAGGTGATGTCACGGCGGCTGAACGTGAAGCGGGCTTCATTCAACCAACGCGAGTTGATGATGTACGAATCGTTGACAGTGAACGAATCGTTCTTGACCGTCTGACCGATCTCTTGACCGACAAGCGTAGCAGGAGCGCCGGGATTGACGCTCTTGTCATACAGATACCGGACCGAGAAGTTGTCGTTCTTGTTGAAACGGGTGTTCACCTTGAACATATAACGTCCAAAATCAGTTCCATACGGAATACCCGCATCACGTGCACGGTTGAATACCTGCAGCGGAAGTACATTACAATCCGTCGGGTCATTTGCCGGGCAAGTGGCCAGCGCGGTCGTACCTGTCAGAGTAAGCGAACCCTGTGACGTCGGATCGTTAGCGACAGGATAGTTCGCGGTGATGAATGTTAGCGCCTGCGGAACGACTCCAGTTCGGCCGGCATACTGCAAACGCTGGATCGCGAGCGGTGAGAAAGCCTGACGTGCAGCCGAGCTGACCGTTTGGCGAAAATCATTCCAGTCCATGCTGGTGAAGAAGAAGGTGTGATCCTTCTTGATCGGACCGCCGAAAACGAATCCGTATGCATTGTTCACCGTGACGCTGCGAGCATTGCGGAGCGCACGCTGTTCGCCGAGCGTTGCGACGTTAGCGTTAAAGCTGCGCTGCTGAGCTGTGGTAAGTGCATCGAGTCCGTTGCCGCCCCAAGTCCAGAAACCTTCGCCCGAAAAACGGTTCGTTCCGGATTTGGTGATCTGGTTGACGTACGAGCCGGCGTTGCGGCCAAACTCTGCTTTCGGGGTGTTGGTTACGATCGTGAACTCTTCGAGAGCTCCGAACGGCAGTGCCTGACGGGGAATGGACAACGACTGGTCGTTGTTGTTCGCACCGTCAATGGTGAAGTTGTTCGAACGGGTGCGGTTGCCGTTAACAGCAAAACCGGATCCCGGACGGCCATTCTGGTTCGGCAGAACGCCCGGGTTCAACAGAGCAAGTCCGTTGAGGGTGTTCTGTCCCGGAAGCTCCGCGATCTGAACCTGGCTGACGGTCTTGACGACCTGGCCCTGTGTGGTGTCGAGCACCTCACCGCTGGACGTCACTTGGACAACCGCGGTGATCTCGCCGGTCTGAAGCGTCAGGCGAAGGCCGGTGTCAGAACCCACGGTCGCAAGAATGTTCTCGCTAACCGAGGTTTTGAAGCCCTGCTTTTCAACACGGACGTTATACGAAGCGACCGGAAGGCCGACGACACGGAACGAACCGTCGCCGTCAGTGGTCACTGTACGGGTAAAACCCGTTTGCGGGTTGCGTGCCGTAACCGATGCTCCCGGCACAACCGCGCCGGTCTCGTCTACGACGATACCCGAGATGATACCGTTGATCGTCTGGCCAAATGCGGCTGCGCTGAGCAGCATGGTGGCGAAAGTGACGACCAAAAGTCTTGTCATACTCTTCATTACTTATCCTCCTAAGGGGTTAAATTCAACAAAATTCAAAATTCGTGACTAAAACACACTGGCGAAGAGGCAACACCTGTGCCAATTTCGTTACTTTTTTGTAAAGTTTGACCTCGCGTCGGCCCGCGGTCTCGCGGTTTCAGATTTAACTCAATGTTTTCAATGATTTAACAAAGATGTTTGATATGGGAATTGCCGGAAATAAACCCGCTTCTCGAGTCGGCGGGTGCCGAAAATGAGGAGAATTATTAGAAATTTCGGAAAAAATCCGAAAATTCCATTGCCTAATTTTCTATCTGAATGTTGTAGCTTTTGATCTTTGAATTAAGCGTGGTCGCATTTAGCCCCAAGAGCCTTGCAGCCCGAGACTGATGGCCGCCGGTTTGCTTCAGCGCACGGCGTATCAGATCGATCTCGTACTTCCTGACCTCGTCGTAGAAGTTTATTCCCTTTGCGATGTCGATCTCGTCGGAAACGCCTGCTGATGACGCAAAGAGCTTCAGAGCAAGTTCCGGGTCGCGAACCTCAGGAGTCAGGCAGTCCGTAGTTATCTCATTTCCAGGTGCGATGACGATAGCCCGTTCGATAATGTTCTCAAGCTCGCGGACGTTTCCCGGATAATTGTAGCTTTCAAGCAGCGAAAGAACTTCCGGTGCGAGATTTTCGGAAATTTCTCGTCCGTTCTCCTGCGCATATTTTCTAATGAAGAACTGAACAAGCGGGAGAATATCCTCGCGCCGGTCGCGAAGCGGCGGCAATTCCAAAGGCACAACTGAGAGCCGAAAATAAAGATCTTCGCGAAACTGGCCATTTCGGACCGCCTCTTTCAGATCGACATTCGTCGCCGCAACGATACGGACATCGACCTTCACTGCATTGGTGTCGCCGACGGGAATAAACTCCCGTTCCTGTATCACTCTCAGAAGACGAACCTGTGTCTCCGGCCGCAGATCGCCGATCTCGTCAAGGAAGATGGTCCCGGTATCCGCGACCTCAAAAAGCCCTTTCTTGGCTGCTATAGCCCCGGTAAACGCTCCCTTGGTGTGGCCGAAAAGCTCTGATTCAAGCAGTTCGGACGGAATATTTGAACAATTGACAACTACAAAAGGGCCGTTTGCGCGCGGGCTGGCCTCGTGAATAGCCTTTGCGACCAGTTCTTTTCCCGTTCCGCTTTCGCCTGTGATCAGAACCGTTGAGCGGGCAGGAGCTACGCGATCGACCAGCCGGAAGATCTCTTCCATCACCTCAGAACGCCCGATGAAGCCTTCCCGCTTGACCGATCGGGACATCGCCTGTCGAAGGTTTTGCCGTTCTTCTTCTTTTCTGCGGCTCTTTATTCCTTTGGCAACAAGTGCAAGTATCTGTTCATTTTGGAAGGGCTTGCGGATAACGCCTGCTGCACCTTTTTCCCAAGCCGATATGGCGGTATCAAAGGTCGCATATGCCGTCACCATTAGGATCACAGCTTCCGGATCCTGCTTGATCAGTTCCTCCAAAGCGGTAAGGCCGCCGATTCCCGGCATCGAAACATCCATCAGAACAACGTCGAAGGGCCTTTCCGAATAAGCAGCTACTGCGTCCTCGCCGGTGCGGGCGAGCTCGACCTTATACCCCGCACCTGAGAGTATCGCTTCAAGCACATCGCGCATTATCTCTTCGTCATCGACGACAAGGATGTTCCCCTTCTTTGCCATAAACTTTCAATATAAACTATCCAAAGCTAATTAGAAACGCCGATCAGCGATGCTGACGATCCTAATTTCGCACATTGTCAGGCGTTAGATAAGCTTCGCATATGCGGCCTGTGTACGACAGTTTCGCAAAATACTACGACATGCTGTTCGCCCCGGCAGAGCGGTTGTTTCTCGCCCGATTGCGTCAAGAGACTCTTTCATTGGTCCCCGATGAAGCACGTACGCTGGAAATTGGCACAGGCACCGGTGCGAACTTTCGGCATTACGGAAACTTTCAGTCACCGGTGGCAAGTGAGCTATCGGCTGAAATGCTGCAATACGCTTCGTCGAAGAGATCTGTGGTTTCTCTTGTTCGCGCGGATGCTCAGTATCTGCCGTTTGCAGCTGATAGCTTTGATGCCGCGTTCGCGACCTTGGTTTTTTGCTCGATACCTGAGCCTAAAAGAGCATTCGCAGAGATCATCCGGGTTGTCAGGCCGGGAGGGACCGTGGTTTTGCTGGAGCACGTGAGGCCTAACGGCATTCTTGGAAGATTTTTTGACGTATTGAATCTTGCGACAACCGCCTTGATCGATGACCATTTCAATCGCCAAACTGCCCGGACCGCTGAAGAATGCGGTTTAGAATTGGTAGATGTGCAGCAGAGTTTTGCGGGTGTGATCAACATCATCAACTGCAGAGTGGCCCTGCATTAGAGCGTGGAAGTAAACTTTTCGCAGTAGTTTAACGTAGAATTTAATTCAACGGCCGCATGCATATCTTTGCTTACGGCCGGATCGGGAAAGATTTATGGCAATGTCAAAATCGGCTAAGGTCCTTTTGCTTCTGGGTGGTTTGTTTATTGGACTGTTCATAATTGCAATTGTCGCTCTATTATTTGCGGCGACTTCAATGAACAGGCCGTCGGTTTCGGACAATAGCGTCCTCCTGCTGAATATAAGCGGCTCGATGCCTGATTTTGTCCCGGACGACCCATTTGCCAAGGCACTGGGAATGCAGCAGCCGCAGTCTTTCACGGGCCTTCTAACGCAGTTGCGAAAAGCAAAAGTAGACAGCCGGATCGGTGCCGTTATGTTGGAGATCAACTTCCCCGACATCGGCTGGGCCAAGGCCGACGAACTGCGGAACGCCATCGCTGATTTCAAGTATTCCGGAAAACCGGTCTATGCGTACATGGAGATCGGCACAAATCGCGAATACTACATCGCGACCGCTGCCGACAGGATCTTTCTGCCTCCGCCGGGCGATCTCTATATAAACGGATTTGCCGCAGAGGCGATGTTCTATAAAGGCTCGCTGGACAAGCTGGGTATCGAGGCCGACGTGATCCAAATAGGCCCGAAATATAAGAACGCACCCGACCGCTACACACGCACGGAGATGTCAGAGGGCCAGCGCGAGGTGATAAATGCCGTTCTGGACGAATATTATTCGCGCTTTACGAATGCCATCGCCGAAACTCGCAAAAAGCCGATCGAGGACGTCAAGGCCGCTATCGACACTGCCCCGCACAACGCCCCGCAGGCATTGAAACTCGGGCTGATCGACGGTGCACTGTATCGCGAACATGTTGACGAAGAACTGCGGAGAGCTCTGAACTATCGCGATAATGAGCCTCTAAGGACCATTCGAGCATCACAATACAAGGAGATCCCGTCTGAGAGTCTCGGGCTGAACAACGGCGAGAAGGTCGCTGTCATATTCGCTTCCGGTGCGATCAATGTAGGAAAGTCGGGCAGCGGGCCCCTAGCAGGCGAGATGGTAGGTTCGGATACCGTCGTGAAAGCCGTTAACGACGCCGCTAACGACAAATCGGTGAAAGCTATTGTTCTCCGCGTTGATTCGCCCGGCGGTTCGGCCCTTGCTTCGGACCTGATGTGGAATGCACTGGAAAATGCCAAGAAGAGCAAACCTGTTGTTGTTTCAATGGCAGATGCAGCAGCATCAGGCGGCTACTACATTGCGTGCAATGCCAACAAGATCGTGGCCCAGCCATCCACCATTACAGGATCGATCGGTGTATTCCTTGGCAAGCCCGTGATCAAGGGACTATATGATTGGCTTGGTATTTCGAGCGAATACGTCATGCGCGGCCGTAACGCGGGAATCTTTCGTGAGACAGTAAAATGGACCCCCGAGGAACGCGAAAAGATGACCGATCAAGCAAACATCATCTATTTCGACAACTTTATTCCGAAGGTCGCCTCCGGCCGCGGAAAGTCTGTGGAGGAAATAGACACCATAGGTCAGGGACGTGTCTGGACAGGGACGCAGGCAAAAGAGAACGGACTTGTTGACGAATTCGGAGGCCTTGAAAAAGCTATCGAGATCGCCCGTGATCTTGCCGGCCTGCCTTCAGACAGAGATGTCAAGCGTGTCGTGTTCCCGGCACCGCGGCCTTTTATTGAAACGCTTTTGAACACCGAAGAGTCAATGCTTTTCAGCGGAGCTAAAACAGAGAAGATGATCGCTGACTCTCTGCCTGCCGACGTTCGTCGAGCGTTCCGCTATTCTTCCCTTTTTGACCGAATGACGACAGGCGACGCAATGCTCATAATGCCTTATGAGCTGCGGATAAAGTAGATCTAACAGATCGAGTCGTCTTCAAATGAGCCCGGTCATTACCGGGCTTTTTTATTTTCTCTTTTGTAAAGATACCTTTCTTGGCGCAATTTCGCCTTACGGTATGAGGTGCCGCCATTCTCAAAAGCGGAATGATTTATGAGATCAACGAACCGAATCTTTACCACCGCAGTTATAGCGTTTCTTTTCACTTCCCAATTCGCGATCGGCCAGGTCGCGAGCCGACGTTCAAGCCCCAAAGCCTCAGCGGCCTGTTCTGCTGCATGGACCGGAACGGTCACCTATCGGCGATCACAGTCCCAAAGCGAAACAAAAACGGTCGAACGGGTATCCGGACGAGGCCAAGACACCCGAAGTTGGGAGATGAAATACGAATACAATGCCCGCGTTTCGGTGGTTGAATCCGTTGAGCAAAACGGCTCAAGCACAGGTCGAGCGACGATCAACCATTCGTTTTCATCGATTGAAAAAGTGGACGCAGTCGAAAAGAACTCCTGTGACCGCGGCAAAACGTGGAAGGATATGCGGGGCACGTCAACCTCAAAGACGATCGCTAGCGCAAATGCCACGGAAACTGCCAATGTTTCGATCGGCGTTAATGATGACGGCACATATTCCGTTAGCGTCGGATTGCCCCAAATACGCGGCCAGGTAAGCGGCGAAACGACCTCCAGCTACAGCGGTCAATGTACGCCGAAAGAGGGTAAGACGCTAACTTCGCCGAGGTCCGAAACCACGATCGATGGAAACTCATTGACGAGCGATGGCACCGATCGGGTCGACCCGAGCGATCCGAACCGTATTTCCGGATCTTATACTCTTAGCCTTCCGGGAAATGTCGCCGAGACCATCACTTGGAATCTCCAAAAATGCGGTGCACCGCTTCGGATAACAGATCTCCGCTTCGAACAAATGAAATTCCCTAATTGGGATGATTGGCATGAGGTTTCGGAACAGGCAGGAACCATCGACGGCAACTTCGTAAAGATCAAAGCTACAGTATTGAATGCTTCAGGCGAATCGAAGAGCGGCACGGTGAGATTTAAAGAAACATATAAAGGCGACAAATGGGACGGCTCACGGCCCGACGCGGCTCTTTCAGACGCTGAAACCTCGTTCAGACTGGACGCAGGCGAAGAGCGAGAGATCGAGATGATCTGGGACTCGTCCGGATATTCCTGGTATGACGATGGACGGCCGCGGTATTTACAGCGGATCAAAGCTGAGCTTGAGGAAAAGGGGAAAAAGATCGATGAGATGACCAGGAATCTAAAGGTGGCGCCAAAACCGCTGGTGTTGGTTCATGGTTTATGGAGCAATTGGAAGGCATGGGAAACTTGGCAGAATATCCTCACAACAGCGCATTCATATGACTGGAAAGCATTTCCCGTCGGCGAAAAACCGGATAAAGGCGTCATGAACACGGGCGGTTCGTTTCTATCTACACAGCCGACGAATTCGATCGCCGAGAATGCCCGGGAGTTGGAGAAATATATCAAATACGCTCAGGAAGACCGCAACGCATGGCATGTGGACATAGTCGCCCACTCAATGGGCGGTCTTATCTCGCGGTACTACATATCCCAGATCATGGACGCCCGGTCGCCGGACGGACGCCCTAAGGTCTCGCATTTGATAATGCTGGGAACGCCGAACATGGGTTCACCGTGTGCAGACGTAATGGACCTTGCGTTTGAACTGACCGGAAACAGGGTCGAGGCTGTCAGGCAGCTTCGTCAGGATCATGCAGAGGGCTTTAACCGCATCAACACGGCGCGCAAAGGTGTGAAATTCTCCGCTCTCGCGGGCAATCCTCTGCCGACAATGTGCAAGTCCGTGGTATGGAATGACGGCGTCGTCTCGGTGCCTTCGGCTAAATGGATCATCAGCGATACCGCCGAATCTAAGAATCTTCACACCGATCTTACGGGCACGACCGATTTCTCTAATTTTGTGAAACCGCGATTGGCTATCGGCCCGAAAGGCAACCACAACCCTGCCGCTCCTGAAGCGCCCCAAGCCGCTAGTTTGATCGAGGGAGACGAAAGAACGCCGTTGCGGCCCCGAAGCTATGGAGCGGCTATGCCTTGGTTTGCCGTCGATGGTCCGGGCATCGTTCCGTCAGTACGCTCCGATCCTTTCGCGAGGTCAGTCGATGTCGCCGCGAAACAGACGGTCGAAATAGAGCTCCCCGTTGCGGCAGCGTCAAATTTCGGCGTTACGTTCATGGCCGACCCCGCTATCTCAGTTGCGCTGATCAACGCAAACGGACAAGTTGTTGGGCGGGATGATGCCGGATCGCCCGGATCGCGGAGTTGGTTCCGTTCCCTCTTCTATGACAAACCGACCTCCGCCGCATCATGGAAGCTGAAGATCGAAAATACCGGCGAGGGCGAACATCGAATCGTCGTCACGACATGGACTGACGCGCCGCGTTGACTTTTGAAGGCATCAGGCTTACGATTTCCGCAACATTTCCTTAGGAGGGCATTTATGCGGATAGTACTTGGCGTCGTTGCGGGCTTCATAGCTTGGTCGATCGTTTGGGTTGGCAGCGAAGGAACACTGGGCCGCTTTTGGGGTGAATTTGCTGAGCATTCTGCGGCTGCGGAAAGGGCATTTGTAAACGGCGAGGTGCTTAATTCTTCTCCGTTGATCGCCGTGGTCAACCTGATCCGCAGTTTTATTACATCCATCATCGGCGGGTATATCGCAGCACTCGTCGCCGGCGAATATAGACGTGTAACAATGTTCCTCGGAGCGATACTGGTAGTTGTAGGCGTGGGCGTGGAGTATATGTTTTGGAATCTCGCCCCTGCCTGGTATCACATCATTTTTGTTCTGATGCTATATCCGATGACAGTGCTCGGCGGTCGTCTACGGCGTTCGAACTAGTCCACAACGTGTTAGCGAGAGCGGTCGGGATCGGCAGCAGGGTCCCGACGCCGTAGGTCCTTGCATTCAGATCCGCGACAACAGACTCTGCATCATCGAGCATCTCTTGGGGCGGAAGATCATCGCGGCTTTCATAACAAGCGTGGAATATGCACGGCATCGGCTTTGCTTGGTCATGAACCAAACAGCCGGTGCCTTTTACGTATAAAGGACACGCGAAGAATTCCCTTCCCGACGATATATTCTCTGAAGCGGCCTTGATGCGCTCACGAACGGACTCTTTTTGACGGACATCCAAATTTTCGATCACGCTCTTGATCGCCACAGCCTCGAGTCGAGTGATTCGGACATTAACAAAATGCTCGTCAGTACAGCAAACGCCTTGAGTTTCGCATTTCGAGCAATCCTTTGCCCGAAACTCGTACTCAGAGACGATCCGTCGGCGAAAAGCATCTCTTTGAGCAGATAGCCGGGCGAGGGCTGTTGTTTCGGAGAGAAACTTCATCAGACGTACCTAGCTTAAATATACCTGCGGATATCTTCCATGTTAAAATCACAGTATTGAACTAGGAGAGATATGCTCAACGAAGGCGATAAGGCACCTGCTTTTACGACGACCAACCAGGACGGCACGAAAGTAAAACTCAGTGACTATAAGGGAAAACGGGTCGTGTTGTATTTCTATCCGAAAGATGACACGCCCGGCTGCACAAAAGAGGCGTGTTCATTTCGCGATTCTGACGATGTTTACAAAAAGAAAGGTATTGTGGTTCTCGGCGTATCGGTCGATGACGAAAAAGCGCATCAGAAATTCATCTCCAAATATCAGTTGCCGTTCGATCTGTTAGCAGATACGGACAAAAGCATCGTTGAGGCCTACGGCGTTTGGGGCGAAAAATCGATGTACGGCAAAAAGTATATGGGCACGCACCGTAAGACCTTTTTGATCGACGAAAAAGGCAAGATCGTGAAGATCTTTGACAAGGTAAAGGTCGCGGAGCACGCCGATGAGGTTTTGGAGGCTTTTGGTGAAAAGTAATTCTAGTATTGGCGTATTTATTTTGGCCGTCGTAGCAGCGGCTCTGGTTTCGGGTTGCACCAGCAACAGCTTGCCGGCATATCGTGCTTATGCAAACGACGCTGATGTTCCGCGGATCAACGTCGACGAAGCGAAAAAAGACGTCGATGCCGGCATTGCGGTGATCGTCGATGCAAGACCGGAATTCGCATTCAAGCACGAACGGATCGCCGATTCACTGAATGTTGTTTGGGGCTCATCTGAGGAGGCTTACGGGGTTTTGCCGAAAGACAAGAAGATAATCGTCTACTGTTCCTGTGCGGCTGAGCACACGAGCGCGGCACTCGCTTACCAAATGAACCAAAAAGGCATAGCAAATACGTACGCCTTGGTCGGCGGCACGGCGGCATGGAAGAACGCCGGATATCCGATGGCAAGCGGAGATTAGAACCTTAGCAATTCGTCGCAAATACGCCCCGCCGCTTTGCCATCCCAGAGCGGCGGTATTTTTGTGTCCGAATCGGTCGATGAACGGTCCATTACCTTCATCGCGGCTTCAACGATCACGTGACGGTCCGTCCCGACCAAGACGTTAGTTCCCATCTCTATCGTTATCGGCCGTTCAGTATTATTGCGAAGAGTAAGGCACGGAATGCCCAACACCGTCGTCTCTTCCTGCAATCCGCCCGAATCAGTCAACACTAGCCTTGCTCCGCTGTAAAGACGCATAAAATCGAGGTAACCGAGCGGCTCGACCAACATTATGTCGGCATCGGAGAGTTTGCCATTGAGGCCAAATTCCTCGATCTTTGCTCGAGTCCGCGGATGCACAGGAAACACGATCGGCAGCCTCTCAGCGATCTCGATCAGAGCATCAGCAATGCCGGAGAAGGTCTCTATTTGGTCAACATTCGATGGGCGGTGAAGCGTGAGCACCGCGTAATCTTTTGCGTTGATGCCAAGATCGCTTCGAATACTCGAATCTTCGCTGAGTCTTAGATGATCGAGCAGGGAATCGATCATCACGTTGCCGACGAATCTAATTTTCTCAGCCGGTATTCCCTCAGCAGCGAGATTCTCATCGGCATCTTGAGACGTTGTCAACAGCAGATCAGAGATGGAATCGGTCAGGATCCGGTTGATCTCTTCCGGCATTGTTCGATCCCGCGAACGCAGGCCTGCCTCGACGTGTGCTACGCGGATGCCCAGCTTTGCACAGACCAAGGCACACGCGATTGTCGAATTGACATCGCCGACGACAACGACCCAGTCGGGCTGATGTTCAATCGCAACAGGCTCAAACTCTGTCATTATCTTGGCGGTTTGAACTGCATGCGATGCCGATCCGACGCCGAGGTAAATATCAGGCCGCGGCATTTTCAGATCATCAAAAAATGCATTCGACATTGCCGCGTCGTAATGCTGGCCCGTGTGAACGATCAAAGGTGCAAACTCGTCGGGCCGCCGTTTCATCTCGGCATAGATCGGCGCGACCTTCATGAAATTTGGGCGTGCCCCCGCTACGAGAATGACCTTAAGCATTTTACAGCCTCACGATCCTGGCCGATGCACCGTCGCGAACGTCATTAGACAGAGCGTTGCGTGTATCAACGACGAGTTTTGCCAAACTGCAAACACGGTCGTAGTCCACGTTGGAATGTTCCGTGCAGATGATCACGCAATCAGCACCTGAGATGATCTCATCGGTCAATTCGGAGTTGAATAACGGCTCTCCATCACCGATCGTATACGCGTGATCGAAGGTCACTTCAGGTACGAACGGGTCATGGTAAACGACATCGGCTCCATCGGCACGCAGCAGATCGATGATCGAAAGAGCAGGTGACTCGCGCATATCGTCAATGTCTTTCTTGTATGCAACTCCGAGGATCAATATCCTCGAGCCGTTGACTGCTTTCTTGTCATCATTTAAGGCAGTGGATGCCAGTTCGACGACGTAATTAGGCATCGTTGAATTTATCTGCTCAGCAAGCGAGATGAACTGTGAATCAAAACCATGCTGCCTTGCTTTCCACGAAAGATAATGCGGATCAAGCGGGATGCAATGGCCGCCGATTCCCGGCCCCGGAAAGAACGGCATAAAACCGAAAGGCTTTGTCGCCGCGGCACGAACGACCTCCCAAGTGTCGATACCGAGAGCGTTGCAAACCTTCGCCATTTCGTTCGCCATGCCGATGTTTATCGCACGGAAGGTGTTTTCCCAAAGCTTAGCGGCCTCGGCAACACGTGCGCTGGAGACTTCGTGCACCGTGTCAACGATCTGCGAATAAAGCGCCGATGCTGCAGCGGTCGAATCGTCCGAAACACCTCCGACGACCTTGGGAATGTTGTGCGTCTGAAACTGCGGGTTGCCCGGATCAACGCGTTCGGGCGAGAACGCGAGCAGAAAATCACGGTCGAGCACAAAACCCTTTTCCTCGAACATAGGTTGTAGGACCTCGTCAGTTGTCCCCGGGTATGTCGTCGATTCCAAGATGATCAACTGTCCCGGACGCATGTAATTACATATCTCGCCGCCCGCGGTGAGGATGTAGGACATATCCGGATCCTTAGTTTTGCGAAGCGGCGTAGGGACGCAAATGATGATGACGTCGCATTCATTCAGACGGCTAAAATCTGTTGTCGCTGCGAGTTTTCCGGACGAGACACATTTGTGTACTTTCTCATCAGGAACGTCAACGATATATGAACGTCCGTTGTTTATCTCATGCGACTTCTTTGTATCGACCTCAAAACCGATGCAATCAAAGTCTTTAAGAGCAAATTCGACGATCAGCGGCAGCCCGACATAGCCGAGCCCGATAACGCCGACACGCGCATTACGGTCATTAATAAGTCCGATCAACTGGTCTTTCAGCATGTTTAATTAAAAAACGATCAATAAGCGAGGTATAAATAGGCTGTGGAACTGCAATTGCGTCAACCATCAAGGCTATGCGAAACAATGTTGTTAGTCAAGAATATCGTCTTCTGCTAAACTTAAACGGAACTTCGGTCCGAATAGGATTGAAACTTCGAATCAACGCGAACCTCCGCAAACAAAATGAGTTTTGAGATCACCTCAAACAATCCGGTCGTTCGAGCGGTCCTGGAGGGAACGGCTCCGCGTCCCGCGCAGCTTGCGGCCTCGCGCGGAGCTCTGCCGCTGCCGCAGACGGATCTTTTTGAACTGCTCGTTCATCTTGCCGATGCCTCCGATGAAGAACTGCGTGCGAATGCACAGCGTGCCCTGGGGGAACAGCAGACCGCTGACATCGAGGCTTCGGTTCGCTCGGCCGAAACAGCGCCGAGCGTTCTTGCCTACTTTGTCAAACGTACCGATCTGCCCGCATCGATCCACGAATCAGTTCTTGCAAACACAAGAACGCCGGCGGCGGCGATCGCACAATTCGCAAAAACGACGCAAAACGGCGGCCTGCTGGAGCTTATCACTCTTAATCAGCAGCTCCTGATCCAGAATCCGTCCATCCTCGACGCATTGATCTCGAATCCGGCCCGCACGGCAGAGGCAGACCGTCGTGCAGCGGAGATCAAACGCGAATTCTTCGAAAAGGAGCGTGGTGCGGAGCAGATCGCCAACGAACTGCGGGCCCGCGGACATGAAGCCGCCGCTGAATTCTTTGAGACTTCAGAGAACGCGGACGAAATGGACGTTGAGGACGCCTTGTTCCTCGCAAAGCACATCGAGGTCCTTGACCGGGAAACCGATGATTCGTGGCTGGCTCTAGAGTATATCGAGGAGATCTACGAGGAGTCCGAAGAGCAGAGGAAAGCGGCTTTCGAAAAAATCCTCGGCGAGCTGAAACTCGAAGAGGAAGAGGTGCCGGGCGACCGCATCTCGATGCTGACGCGCGTCATGCGAATGGGTGTGAAAGACCGCGTCAAACTCGGCATGAAAGGCGACCGCGAAGCACGCAATATCCTGATCCGCGATCCGAATAAGCTGGTCGCGTCCGCCGTTATCAACAATCCGCGGATCACGGAACAGGAGGTCGAAATGATCGCCGCTATGCGTACGGTCCCCGAGGAAGTGCTTCGACTGATCGCGATGAACCGCCAATGGAGCCGCAGCTATACGGTTCAGCTTGGACTGGCGAAGAACCCTCGAACACCGCTCGCGAATTCGATGTCGATAATGAACCGGCTGCAGCTGCGGGACCTTACATCATTGACGAAAGACCGTAATGTTCCTGAGGCTGTGCGCCGCCACGCGACCCGTTTGGTCAACGCACGAACCGGCAACAAAGGCTGATAGCCTGCCGATTATGTTAAAATCGTGCTTTCGCGATGGCGGGCTTTTTGAACAAGCTGAAAACAACGCTCGAGATGATCAAGTTCGAGCACACTCTCTTTGCACTTCCCTTCGCATTTCTTGGCGCGATCCTCGCCGCGGAAGGCATACCGGCATGGAACCAACTGCTTTGGATCACGGTGGCAATGGTCGGGGCACGCTCGGCCGCGATGACTTTCAACCGCATCGCGGACCGGGACATTGACGCGCAAAATCCGCGTACATCGAACCGCGAACTGCCAAGCGGGAAACTCTCCGTAGGGTTTGCATGGATCTTTTTGGGTGTGTCGATCGCGGTTTTTGTCTTTGCAGCGTATATGCTCAACTGGCTGACGTTCGCTCTGTCGCCGATCGCTTTGCTGATCGTTCTCGGTTACTCATACGCAAAACGCTTTACTGCATTCGCACATTTTTTCCTAGGGATCGCTCTCGCGATCGCTCCGTCCGCAGCCTGGATCGCGGTACGCGGAACTTTGGACAGTGAAGTTCCCGTGCTTCTTTCGCTTTTCGTGATGATGTGGACGGCCGGATTCGACGTGCTCTATGCATGCCAGGATCAGGAGTTTGACCGCAAAGCGGGATTGCGGTCGATACCGGCACGATTTGGCGTCAAAAATTCGCTGTGGATCGCACGGCTCTTTCACCTGCAGGCGTTCGTCGTGCTGGTCCTGCTTTATTCCGTCGCAGAACTCAGTTGGCCGTCGCTCATCGGAGTCATCGCCGTTGGAGCCTTGCTGATCTATCAACACACCCTCGTGAAGGCAGACGACCTTAGCAGAATGAATGCCGCATTTTTCACGACAAACGCTTTCGTAAGCATCATCTTGCTGATAACATTCGGCGGAGCGGTCCTCTTCAGGCCATGAGACAACTCCTCGACAACATCAGCCCTGAATTGAGCTCGAGATTGATCGAGACCGGACACAAGCACTCTTACCATATCGACCAACGTATTTTTGCCGAGGGCGAGGCAGCTGATTTTTTACCAATAGTCATCTCCGGCGCAGTAAAAATGATCCGTTCGCTCGAACCGGGCAAAGAGGTGATAATCGGGATATTTCGTGCCGGCGAGATGTTTGCGGTGCCGCCTGTGTTTGATGGTGCTCCGTATCCGTCAACTGCCGTCGCGATCGAGGAAACCATCCTGCTCAACATCGGCCGGCGTGACTTTATTCAGCTCTTGAAGGAATCGTCAGAATTCGCCCTTGCGGTGATCGCATGGACGTGCGAGATGCTGCGGGAAAAATCCGCGATCATACACAATCTCGCTACCGCATCGCCCGAGCATCGCGTCGGCAATGTCCTCATCAAGCTTACCGAGGCACAAGAACCTGCATTCCCGCTAAAGATCTCGGTTCGCCGCCAAGACATCGCCGAAATGGCAAGCCTTACCACCGAGACGACCATCCGCGTCGTCCGCCGATTTGCCGATCTCGGCTATCTTCGGATAGTCCACGGAAAGATCTTGATCGATGACGTCGCACCATTGCGGCAGTTTCTGCGAGGCTGATTGTTGAATCTAGTTCAAACCTAGATTCTCTTGAAAACGACCGGCGATAGCTTTTGCACGCATCTTAATGAAGTCCGCCCGCGGCCCGTCGAAATTATCGTCGACACTTTTCGTGAATAGCTCGAGCCATCTCGCGAAATGTTTCGGTTCGATCGCGGACTTGAGATGAAGCTGCCGATGCACCTCCATCGGATTACGGCCGCGGCGTGCGTAATCGCCCGTTTTAAAAAGCAACGTCTCCCAAAAATCACCGATGATCGGCAAATGCCCGTCGAGGTCGAGCTTTGCAACGTCAGTAAATATGTAGCCGATCACGTCGTCGCTGAGCGCACGATCGTAAAAGACACGCATCAGCAGATCTATGTCGCCACGGGTTTCGATGTCCTGTTTCATGTCGCGGCTCCTGCGATCGCTCGTCGCGTTGTCGCGATCCCAAGTACTGCTAACAAGATCAGCTTTATCGCGCCTAAAACAATATAAACAACGTGCAATTTGGAAAACGGCTCCGCGGTTCCGGCGATCACCTTATCCGTCCGTGCTCCAAGTAACGGCAGTAGCCAGACCGTCTCAAGAAACAGGATCAAAAATGCCATGCCGATCGTGATATTCATCGTCCGCGTATTAGGGTGATCTCGAACGAACGCGATGTGTAGCAGCAAAGCCCAGACGATCTCCATCTTGTTGAGCGCGAAGAATACAAGCCGCCCGATCCCTAAACCCAGCGGTATCGTGATCCCCGGAGCCTGAAATTTGAGCGGCGCCTCCCTGAATGAGATGGCCAAGACCATCCCGAAACAAAGGAAAGGCACCGCTATTTTTAACGTCTTGATGTGCATCAGCCTGGTTCTCGGACTAATTGTCTTCAACTATATTGTACTTGCCCTTCGTCAACATTAGGTTGAGGGCGAACCAAACGAACGCGACCGCGCCAACCGCAAAGACCGTATCGCCGACGATCCGCATCCATCGCAATCCTTGCATTAGATCGGTCTGCATAAATTCGGGGCTGCGGGCGGACCAATATCCGACCGAAACCGATTGATAGGTTTGCAGCAAGCCGATCGGCAGCAGACTGAGGAGCATTTCCATCAGCATACCGATGTTGATCGCCCAAAACGCAAACCCGAGCAGTTTTGTATTCCAGATGCGCTCAGGCTGCATCGCACGCATGCAGAATAGCAGAAGTGCCAGGCCGAGCGTTCCATAAACGCCGTACAAGGCGCCGTGGGCGTGGACCGCTGTCGTATTGAGCCCTTGCATATAATACAAGGCGATCGGCGGATTGATCATAAATCCAAAAATGCCTGCGCCGACGAGATTCCAGAACGCGACTGCAACGAAGAAATAGACCACCCATTTATACTGAGCGAGCCACGGCTTAACTTTTGAATGTCTGATATTCTCGAACGCCTCGTATCCTACAAATACGAGCGGCACGATCTCGAGTGCACTGAAGACAGAACCAAATGCGAGTGCAATCGTCGGCGTGCCCGCAAAATACAGATGATGCAGTGTTCCGATGATGCCGCCGCTCAGATATATTGCGCCCGATAGCAGAGAGGCTTGGGCCGCGTGTTCGGCCTTGATCACCTTCAGTCTAGCGAATAGGAAGGCGATGACCACGGTCGCAAAAACCTCAAAAAATCCTTCGACCCAGAGATGAACTACCCACCAACGCCAGTATTCAACGACCGTAATGTGTGAACGCATTCCCCAAAACAACCCCGGGGCATAGAATAGGGCGATGCCGGCGGTCGTGCCCATAAAAAGCCAGACGAGCGACTTGTTGGTTCCCTCGCGTCTGAGCGCCGGTATCGCCGAGCGGCCGATCAGGAACAGCCATAACAATAAGCCAATGAACAATGCCGCCTGCCATACTCGGCCAAGATCTACGTATTCGTAGCCTTGATGGCCGAACCAGAACCACATGTCACCGCTACCGAGCTTGTGCATTACGCTCATCCATTGGCCGCCCATTGACCCGAGGACGACGATCAGCAGTGCAACGAACAACACATCGACGCCGAGCTTCTGATACTTTGGCTCTTTGCCGCAGATGTAAGGCGAAATGAACAATCCGGCTGCAAGCCATGCCGTAGCGATCCAAAAGATACCGACCTGTGTATGCCAGGTTCTAGATACGACATACGGCAAATAATCAGAAAGCGGTATGCCGTAAAACCCGCCGCCCTCGACACCGTAATGCGCCGTGATTATTCCCATTACGATCTGTAAGAGAAACAATAGCGACACGACAAGGAAATACTTGACTGTCGCTTTTTGCGATGGCGTGAGTGTCTCGCCGATCAGTGGGTCGTCGTCGGGCGTTTCAGCATGATCATCCTCTTTTCGCCATCCGGCGTAGAACCAAACCATCGCCCCAATGCTCGCGATCAGCATGATCACACTAACGCCGGTCCAAACGATGGCCGAACTTGTAGGCACGTTTCCTACCAGCGGCTCAGCTGGAAAATTGCTGGTGTATGAGATCGTATTGTCCGGACGATTTGCCGCTGATGCCCATGCCGTCCAAAAGAAGAACGCCGTTAAATGCCTTAGTTTGACCGGATCTGCCTGAGCTCCGCGTTGTATCGCGTATGCGGCATTGCCGTTTGCAAAGACATTTGTGTAATGAGCGAGATTGTCTTCAAAGGCAGCCGCCCGCAGCGGGTCGATCGAGATCTTGCCAGTTGCCTCGTCGTATGTATTGGTTCGCATCAGATACTGCAAACGCTGGCGCAAGGCGGCCTGCTGCTCGCTGGTGATCGATTCGTATTCGCGGCCGAATTCGCTTCTCGACCACGAATTTAGGATAAATATCGACTCGCGATGCAGGTAATCTGCCGTCCAATCGGGCGCCACATATGAACCGTGCCCCCAGATCGAACCGACCTGCATTCCGCCCATTGCCTGCCAAACGTTTTGGCCATCTAGCACCTGCCCGGCGCCTATTACGACCCGTCCATCTGTAGAAACGACTGCGTCAGGTATCGGCGGAGCCTGTCGAAAGATCTCTGAACCGACCCAACCCAAAATTCCGAATGAAAAAATAAATACTGCAAATAGAATTATCCAAAGCCTTTTCATATCGACCCTCTCCTCGATCAAGAGATCATTTATGCGTAAATTTTGTTACCAATACATAGACGTCCGGATCGGCGACCACCTCGTGTTCGACGCCCGCCTCTAGCGTGAGCAAGACGCCGGGCCGCAGCTCCTGAAATTCATCAAGTTTCGCTCCGGCGGCAAAAACCCCTTTACCCGATATGCATTGCACCGTGATCGGGATATCTGCGTGATGACGGGCAAGCACTGCATTATTCTGCAATCGAACGGCGACGACCTTTCGTGACTCGCCCTCGAACAGGTGGCTCACCGCGAGGTCCTTCGATTGATGATCAGTATCCGGATCCATTAAATTCGCGACCAATTTGATATGTTTCAATGTTAGATCTCCAATTACCTGTTCCAACGTATATCCGGAGCCCCGCGATAAAAATGATTGCAATCATAAAAGGAACTGGACGAACAAAAGGCCCGCCGACGGGCTTATCGGCGTTCGGCTGGAATGTCATATAATTGGGCCTTGATGATCGACAAAAAGAACCATGTTGCAGAGGTAGCGAGACGTCTGAAGAAGCTTTATCCGGCCGCACGCGTTGAGCTCGATCACGGCAGCGCGT
Source organism: Acidobacteriota bacterium (assembly GCA_016700075.1). Lineage (NCBI taxonomy): Bacteria > Pseudomonadati > Acidobacteriota > Acidobacteriota bacterium. Next base: position 1,580,125 of record CP065000.1, read on the forward strand.
TTCAGCTGATGATCGCGTCAATACTTGCTGCTCAAAACACCGATGTGAACGTCAACAAGGTCACGCCCGAGTTGTTCCGCAAATATCGCACGCCGCAGGATTTCGTTGATGCCGATCCGGCAGAGATCGAACGCGATATTTACACGTGTGGATTTTTTCGTCAGAAAACAAAGGCAATTCGTGCGGTCTGCCAACGGCTGATCGATGATTTTGGCGGCGAGCTGCCGCAGACCATGGACGAAATGCTCACCCTCCCCGGCATCGGCCGCAAGACCGCGAACGTCGTTCTCGGCGAGGCGATGGGTGTAGCGGCAGGCATCGTAGTGGATACTCACAACATCCGTCTTTCGCATCTGCTCGGCCTCTCGAACGAAAAGACCGCCGAAAAGATCGAACGCGACCTGATGCAGATCGTCCCGAAAAAACACTGGATCAAATTCGGCCAATGGATCACGTGGCACGGCCGCCGCGTCTGCATCGCACGCCGGCCCAAATGCGGAGAATGCACGCTCGCGGACATCTGCCCGTCGCGCCGAAGCGAATGAAAGAGTGGTAGAATTTATTTATCGGTATGCAGTTCTCATTTGACTCAAAATTGATCGAAATAGCCTTCAAAGTGGAAGACGGCGAGCGGCTGACGTTTGACGAAGGCATGGCGTTGTTCCAATCGACTGACCTCAACGCTCTCGGCAAACTGGCCGACACCGTTCGCCGCCGCAAGCATGGCCTGACGACGTATTACAACGTCAATCGTCATTTCAATCACACGAACATCTGCGTCGCGGATTGTAAATTCTGCGGGTTTTATCGGCGTGCTCGACAAGAGGACGCATACACGCATTCGATCGAAGAAGGCATCGAGATCGCACGCAACGCGGTTGCCGAGGGCGCGACCGAGCTGCACATCGTCGGCGGGCTCAACAGCAAGCTGCCGTTCGAATATTATACGGACCTTTTTTCATCGCTGAAGCGTGAGTTCCCTGCCTTGCACCTAAAGGCTCTGACGATGGTCGAGCTGGATTTCTTTGCACGCTTCTACAAAATGTCCGATGAAGAGGTCATTGAAAAGCTGAAAGCCGCGGGAATGGACTCATGTCCCGGCGGCGGTGCTGAGATCTTTGCCGAACCGACGCGTTCGCGTATCTGCGATCACAAATGCGACGGCGAACGTTGGCTCGAGCTTGCCGGCAAGGTCCACAACGCCGGCCTCAAGACCAACGCGACCATGCTCTACGGGCATATCGAGACCATCGAAGACCGCATCGACCACCTCGTGCGTTTAAGGGAACAGCAGGACAAGACCGGCGGCTTCCAGTGCTTTATCCCGCTCGCGTTTTATCCGCCGGGCACCGCGCTCGACAGCCTGTCCGGCCCCGACGCGATCGATAATCTCAAGACCATCGCCGTCTCACGCCTGATGCTCGACAACTTCGACCACATCAAAGCCTACTGGGTCATGCTCGGCAAAGCCACCGCCCAGACCGCCCTCCACTTCGGCGCCAACGACCTCGACGGCACCATCACCGACGGCGGCGAACTAACCCACGCCTACGCCGCCGAAGGCGAAGTAAAAATGACCAAACAAGAGATCATCGAAATGATCCAGCGTGCAGGCTTCGAGGCCGTCGAACGCGACACAGTCTACAACCGCGTCGCCGCAGTGTGATTTTGTTGTCGAGTTTTACGTTGAGTGAAGTGTGGGTGCTGCGTTCCGGGTAAAGGTTAGGTTGGATATAATCGAAAGAAAAAATGCTTCAAATCCCAAAGGCCATCGACGAAATTAATCGCTATCGCGTCATTAACGGCGACTGTCTTGAGCTTCTGCCCACAATTGATGCTGAAACTGTTCAGTGCTGTGTAACGTCGCCTCCATATTGGGGCCTACGCGACTATGACCATCCGGGTCAAATTGGGGCTGAGCCGTCGCCGGCCGAATACGTGGCAAATTTGGTCAAGGTATTTGCCGAGGTGAAGCGCGTCCTCCGAAAAGACGGGACGGTTTGGCTCAACGTTGGGGATGCATACGCCCGTAACGGTGGTACCGGCGGTCACGGGCCGAACGCTATCGTAGGTAACACAAAGAAGCTCATTCAAAAACGAAACTGTAAGGTGCCCGAGATCTGGGGATTGAAGGACAGGGATTTGATGGGACTTCCGTGGCGCGTGGCTTTCGCTCTGCAAGAGGACGGATGGTACTTGCGTCAGCGCATCACGTGGGTGAAGAAAACCGCGATGCCGGAAAGCGTCAAAAACCGCCCGACAACCTGTACTGAGGAGATTTTCCTGCTGACGAAATCGCCGACATACTTCTACGATTCCCAAGGCTTTCGTGAACCAACAGGAGCAAACCTTCGGAACTTCTGGCATCTTGGTCCAGAGCCGAGCGGCAACGGCCACAAAGCGGTTTACCCGCGGGAATTGGCACGACGATGTATTCTGCTTGGCTCGAAAACTGGTGATTTGGTCCTCGATCCCTTCGGCGGATCGGGAACCACTGGTGTTGCCGCTATGGAATTGGGGCGGAAAGCAATAATGATTGAGCTGAATCCAGAGTACGTAGAGTTGAGCGAGAAACGTGGGCGAACAGTTCAACCCCAACTCCAAATGCGCAAGACGGCGGAATAGACATGGCACGAGAACCCGGATCGAAAAAGAAGATTCTCGACTACTTCCTCGCTAACCTTGGCAAGGTGTTGGAGTCACGAGATATTCAGGCCGCGAGCGGCGGTGCCGTGGAGTGGGCGCGTAGAGTGCGGGAGCTACGCAATGAGGACGGCTATCAAATTCTTTCGCACAAAGATCGAGCAGACTTGAAGCCCAACCAATATTTACTCGAAACAGATAAACGCTTGCCCGCTTTTGCAAGGGATATTTCTAAGGAGACGCGCGCAAGAGTTCTCGATAGAAACGGAAACACGTGCCAGATGTGCGGACTGGCGGCCGGCGATGTCGACCCGTTCAATCCGGCACGGACGGTTCGTCTAACGATGGGCCATATTGTTGACAAGTCCAAAGGAGGCGACGATTCGGTCAACAACCTCCGAGCGTTATGCACTAACTGCAACGAAGGCATTCAAAATGCATCGATGCCGAAGCCCGATCGCGTCCATTTACTTTCTCAAATTCGCCGTGCGACGATCTCGGACCAAGAAGCGGTGCTCGAGTGGTTATTAACCAAGTTCAAGTCGAAGAGAAACGATTGAAATCGCAGACGAAGCGGCGCCAGTCTCAGACGAAGCGCTGCAAGTGCCTCACGAAGCCCTGCAACTTCCTCACGAAGCCGTGCAAGTGCTTGACGAAGCGAGTAAAATGGCTTGCGAAGCAGCAACAGTCCGACCCGAAGCACTACAAGTCGCTCCCGAAGCGGTGCAAGTCCCTCACGAAGGCCAAAACATGGCTTCCGAAGGGCCGCGGGTGCTCGACGAAGCCCGAAAAGACAACAACAACCGGCCGAAACCCGGCCCGGTCCGTTGATATTTTCAGTTATAATGCGGCTATGAACACGACTCACGAGACCAGCGTTGTTTCCTCGTCGCCGGACATCATGAGCGGAGCGGTTGTATTTACCGGTACGCGTGTGCCCACCCAGAGCCTGCTCGATTATCTCGCCGGGGAACACACACTCAAAGAATTCTTGGATGACTTTCCAATAGTTTCTCGCGAGCAAGCGTTGGCGCAGCTCGACGAATCGGCCGTGTAGCGGCAGTTGACTGTAGCCGTGGGTTTCAACCCACGGACAATTGCCACAGGAACCGCGTCGCGTAGCGACGATTGAACGATCCATCTCATTTGCCGCTGACGCGGCAACTTTCATTTTTGCACCGAAACCGCGGGTTGAAACCCACGGCTACAATCGTCGATCGCTACGCGATCAAAAAATGCGACGTATCCGCTTGCATATGCAACCGTGTGGTTGCATAATGTTTTCACGGTCATGAAACGAGACATTTTCCAGGCCATTGCGGACCCGACGAGGCGGGCGATCATTGCTTTGATCGCGTTGCAGGCGATGACGCCGAATGCTATTGCGGAGCATTTTGACACCTCGCGGCAGGCGGTTTCGAAACACCTTCGGATACTCACCGAATGCGAATTGGTAACGCAGGAACAGAAAGGCCGCGAGATCTTTTACACACTTGAGATCGAGAAGATGAAAGAGATCGATGAATGGCTGGAGCAATATCGAATGATATGGGAATCGAGGTTCGAACAGCTCGATTCGTTACTTACCGAACTTAAACAAAAGGATAAATAGGAGCTATAGAAATGAAACCTGCAGAAGTAAGCACACCATCGGATGAAGAAGTGTTGATCAAACGAAGTTTTGATGCACCGGCGTCGCTGGTGTGGCGGGCATATACGGAGCCCGAGTTGATGCGTCGTTGGCTAACGGCTATGCCCGGATGGTCGATGCCGGTGTGCGAGATGACCACAGAGGTCGGCGGCAAGTACCGCTGGCGTTGGCGCGATGACGCGAACGGCGTTGAGTTCGGCTTCACGGGAGAAATGCTTGAGTTCGTGCCGCACGAAAGGATCGTGCATACGCAGGTTTACGACCCCGGCAATATGGGCGGATCGATGGGCGATGGTGCATCGATCATCACGGTCACGTTCAACGAATCCGATGGCATTACCCACGTCACAACCTCGATCAAATTCGCATCGAAAGAGGATCGCGATGCGGCGGTATCAACAGGCATGACCGACGGCATGGAAATGAGCTATAAGCAGCTCGACAACGTGCTGGCGGGGATCTCGGCCCAATAGAATTAGACCGACGGTCGGTCATTCCGCGAAGCGACGCATAGCCCCGCCGTGAACGACGGGGCTATGATCGAAGAAGACTGCTGAAGCAGCCTCATAAGAATCTAATGAACGTACAGGAACAGATCAAACAGTTTATTGCCAGCCACCCGGAACCAAAATGCACCGATATCCAAACATTGCACGATATGATCCGGCGTGTAGATCCGGGATGCAAATTGTGGTTTCTCGACGGCAAAAGCAGCGAAGGCAAGGTCGTTTCTAATCCGGATATCGGATACGGGTCTCGCCCCCACAAATACGCCAACGGGACTACTCGCGAGTTCTATCAGATCGGCCTGAGTCCAAACAAAAGCGGGATCTCCGTCTATATCCTCGGTATCGAAGACAAAAAATACCTGGCCGAAACATACGCCAGCACCCTCGGCAAAGCGACCGTGACCGGCTATTGCATCAGGTTCAAAGCTCTAAAAGATATAAACACCGACGTTCTCAAAGCGGCAATTGCGTTTGGGTTTGAGAATACGAATTAATCGCATAAGGAACATTATGAGAAATATGAAATTCCTGCTTTTGTTGTTCTTTTTGTTTGGATTAGGAGCCGATATGAGTGGTCAGAACAAGAAATCACCCCCCGAGCAAGTCGAACAAATATTGCGTCAGAAGATTAAGGCGTCAAACAGTCTAGCAAAAAAGATTCGCTCCGCAGCCGATGCAATAAACGATGAACTCCATGTTGGAACTATGTACAACGAGATTGATATTCCCGAGCATTCCTGTTTTGTGCTCGGAAGTCTCTTAGGACAGCAGAAGTTTGTTCAGCATTTAATAGTTAAGTATCAACCCAACTTTAAGCTCAGGACTAGCAAAAACGCACATAATTTAAGGGTTATGGCGATTTCGCTAGATAACTTCTCAAATGTCGCAAAGGACATTCTTGCGATGTCATATGGCGAACGAGTAATTGAATGGAATCTTGATTGTGTGGGTAATCATGGGATACCAAAAAATAGGTGGATTGGTGAAGGCAAAGAAAAAACTTTCTTCCGAATTACCAATCAAGGAAAAGTTCTCCAAATTTTGGGACCGATCGAATCTGGATTTTCTGACAAGATTATTTCGGCAATAAAAAATAATCCAAATGTTGAGACTATCTCACTCGGTTGCGGGGGAGGATCGGTTTATGAAGCACTAAAGGCCGGGCGATATATTCGTTCACTTGGGCTTGAAACCACATTGTGGAATAACTGCTACTCAGCTTGTCCTCTTGTATTCATGGGCGGTGAGAAACGTACTATATGGTCTCCTTATCCTTCCCTAGGGCTTCATCAAATCTACACCACGAATGGAGCTGTGCCCTTCACCTCGCAGGTTTACGTAGACATTTATAAATACCTTGACGAGATGGGTGTGGACAGCAAATTTGTTGTCACAAACATGTGGAAGGCAGCTCCAAACAAAATGAACACGATCAAGACTGACGCCAATCTATGCAAGACAAAAATAGCAACATGGGTGCAGCGATGGTGTTCTTCAGACGATTACTAATAAGGAGCTAAGCTTCGAGAAGCTGCTCACCAAGCACTGAAATCTGATAAGGAGAAATAATGAGAAAAATAATTGCAGCAGAATTCATGACGATCGATGGTGTCATACAGAACGAGGAAGCAGACGGTGACGGGTTTAAGTATGAAGGGTGGTTTTTCGGATATACGGACGAGGAAGCCGGGAAAGTGATACAGAGGCGGCTGGCCAAGCCGGTGGATCTGCTGTTGGGGCGGAAGACGTTTGACATGTGGGAGCCGTATTGGCCGACGCATTCGCATTTCTGGCCGAATGTGATGACTGCGACGAAGTACGTCGCCTCGAACACTCGAACCTCAAGCGATTGGTAGCCGACGGTTTTTTTGGGCGGCGATCTTGCGGAAAAGGTACGCGAGCTCAAACAAACGGACGGCCCCGACCTGTACGTGTTCGGAAGCGCGGACCTGCTTCAGACGCTTTTCAAAAACGACCTCGTCGATGAATTGGAACTGATGATAATGCCGATCACGCTCGGCGAGGGAAAACGCCTCTTCCAGAACGGCACGATCCCGGCGTCCTTCAAGGTGACCGACAGCCTGATCTCGCCAAACGGCAACATCTGCATCACATACACACGCGACGGCGACGTAAAAACCGGAGCGCCTCAGATAGAGGAGAATGAGAACGGTTAGTCGGGTCGGCGACTTGTTGATGGAGATCCCTCCTAATGAATGAAATTGAAAACTACGAGAACATCTATTATCTTGAGCATCCGCATTTTACGGTCGGGCACGTGGATCAGTGGGGCGAGAGCGGATACCTGTATTTTGAGGGCAAGGTCTATTCTTATGAGGAAGACCGCAAATGTCAGTACGGCAGGACGTATTCGCCAATGACCATTAACGAATTCATCGCGTATGCGGCAAGGTACCAGATCGAAATTCCGCAGTTCTTTTTGGATGTTCTCGACAATGCCGCGGGCAATTCAGCGTCAGATTAGTATTGATTCGGTATATTTTGCGATAATGTCGCCGCTATGAAGAAAAACCTCTCCGCCGCCGAACGCAACGCCCTCATTGAAACTCTCAAATCACGTTTCGATGCGAATAAACACCGCCACAAAGGCGTCAATTGGGCCGCCGTCGAGGCCAAACTCAAGAAAAGTCCCGCCAAACTCGGTTCGCTTTTTGCGATGGAGAGCACCGGCGGCGAACCTGATGTCATGGGTTTTGACAAAAAGACCGGCGAGTTCATTTTTGTCGATTGCTCGCCTGAAAGTCCGAAAGGCCGGCGGAGCGTTTGCTACGACGCTGCGGCTTTAGCATCCCGCAAGGAGCACAAACCCGCCCACAGTGCTCTCGGAATGGCCGCCGAAATGGGCATCGCGATCCTCGACGAAGCCGAATACCGCAAACTTCAGAGTTTCGGCCCCGTAGATACAAAAACTTCAAGCTGGATCGCGACTCCTGCCGATATTCGTGAGCGCGGAGGAGCGTTGTTCGGCGACTGGCGTTACGGCCACGTTTTCATTTATCACAACGGAGCGGAATCGTATTACGCCGCGAGGGGCTTTCGCGGTTCGCTGAGGATATGAAAGCGGCTGAGAATAGGTCAAAGCTCAAGGAGATAAAGACGGATCCGCAAGCTGATTCACTACATTTTTCGCCGGAACCTATACAACCCTGAATACTAAAGTTTATACTAAGATTTGTTAAACCTGTTTTATCAGGTTTACGAGGAGGGCGAATGAAAAAATGGATCTTGGGAATAGTTTTAGTAGGGATCATCCAGTTCGCATTTGTCGTCTATACGCAGCTGCAGGCCCCGCTTGAACTTGATGTTGCGGCGGTTGAGTTTGGCGCTGATCCGCTCACGCCTTCGCCTGTGAGCATTGATGGTCCGGCCCCATCGTCCGAACCTGCCAAAAACTGGGATATTTCCGGTTTGCGCGCCGTATCGCGGAACTCGGATGTGTACGCCTCGGCTATCAAACGGCCGGCAAGGAAAAATTCGACATTCGCGGCAAAAACCGACGGTTCAAAAGCTGATCGCATCAATTTCACACCGCCAAAGCCCGCTCGCTCTGAGGATCATAATACCGTGGCCGTCAGCTATAGCGATGCTCGAAAGACCGCGGATTGTGACGGCTTCGATGACGAAGCCCGGCAAAAACGTTCCTTCATCGCCAAAGCCGCTCCGGTTGTTAAGAAACCATGGGAGTGGATGAAGGCATTGGGCTCAAAATTCAATTAGAAATGGTCCCATCCGGCAACATTTCAACGATGAAAAAAAGGCGGCCCATTATAGGGCCGCCCACAATAATTAGAGATTCACGCCTGAAGGCGTCAGTCTGAACAGTTTACACAACGTCGAAACGATCTGCGTTCATCACCTTGTTCCAGGCAGCAACGAAGTCTTTCAGAAACTTTTCCTTGCCGTCAGCACAGGCATAAACTTCGGCAAGTGCCCGAAGCTCCGAATTTGAACCGAAGATCAGATCGACGCGGGTGCCGGTGTATTTGACCTGTCCGGTGTTACGGTCGACACCGTTGAAAACCTGGCCGTCGCCATTAGCGGGCTCCCAACGCGTGCCCATATCGAGCAGATTAACGAAGAAATCGTTCGTCAACTGACCAGGACGGTCGGTAAATACGCCGTGCTTCGAGCCGTCCCAGTTCGCACCGAGAACACGCAAACCGCCTACAAGCACCGTCATTTCGGGTGCGGTCAGGCCCAGCAACGCGGCTTTGTCAACCAACAATTCCTCGGCGGGCGTCTTGTGATGTCCCTTTTTATAGTTGCGGAAACCATCCGCCTGCGGTTCGAGGAACTTGAATGAATCGACCTCGGTCTGCTCCTGCGTAGCATCGCCACGACCCGAGGTGAACGGCACGGCAACGTCATTTCCGGCATCTTTCGCGGCCTTTTCGATAGCCGCATTGCCGCCGAGCACGATCAGGTCCGCGATCGAAACGTTCTTGCCGCCCGCGTTGAATTCGGACTGAATTGCACTAAGAACGTTCAAGACTTTCTCAAGCTGTACGGGGTTGTTGACCTCCCAGAATTTCTGCGGGGTCAGGCGGATGCGGGCACCATTGGCACCGCCGCGATAATCTGAGCATCTGAACGTCGAAGCTGAGGCCCACGCCGTCGATACCAATTCCGAAACACTCAGGCCCGATTCGAGGATCTTCGCTTTAAGAGCGGCTTCGTCGCCTGCGTCTATACGCGTGCCTGCCGGTACCGGATCTTGCCAGATCAAGTCTTCCGACGGAACCATCGACCCGAGGTAGCGTGCCTTAGGACCCATGTCGCGGTGGGTCAGCTTGAACCAAGCTCGTGCAAAGGCATCGGCAAATTCCTGCGGATTCTCCATGAACCGACGCGAGATCTTTTCATACGCCGGGTCCATACGCATCGCCATGTCGGCGGTGGTCATCATCGGCAGATGCTTTTTATTTGGATCGGCAGCGTCGGGGACGTTCGGCTCAACGTTCACAGGACGCCACTGATTCGCACCTGCGGGGCTTTTTGTAAGCTCCCACTCGTTGCCGAAAAGTGTCTCGAAATAGCTGTTGTCCCACTGCGTCGGCGTCGGCGTCCAAGCACCCTCGATACCGCTGGTGATCGTGTCTGCACCTTTGCCCGAAGCGTATGTGCTCAACCAGCCGAAACCTTGTGCTTCTATAGGCGCACCTTCCGGTTCGGGTCCGACGTGTGCAGCATCACCCGCACCGTGTGCCTTACCAAACGTGTGGCCGCCGGCGGTCAAAGCGACGGTCTCTTCGTCATTCATAGCCATGCGGGCAAATGTCTCACGAATGTCGCGTGCAGACGCGAGCGGATCGGGATTGCCGTTAGGGCCTTCCGGATTTACGTAAATGAGACCCATCTGAACCGCTGCAAGAGGATTTTCAAGCTCGCGGTCGCCGGTGTAGCGTTTGTCTGCGAGCCATTCGCCCTCCGAGCCCCAATAGGTATCTTCCTGAGCCTGCCAAACGTCCGAACGGCCGCCGCCGAATCCGAATGTCTTGAAGCCCATCGATTCGAGCGCCGCATTACCGGCGAGAATGAAAAGGTCTGCCCACGAAAGCTTGCGGCCGTATTTCTGTTTGATCGGCCAAAGCAAACGGCGTGCTTTGTCGAGGTTGCCGTTGTCGGGCCAGCTGTTCGTCGGAGCGAAACGCTGCTCGCCGTTGCCGGCACCGCCGCGGCCGTCCGCAACGCGATACGTTCCTGCGGCGTGCCAAGCCATACGGATCATGAACGGCCCATAGTGGCCATAGTCTGCCGGCCACCAGTCCTGCGAATCGATCATCAGCGCCTTCAGGTCTTCCATGACCGAGTTCAGGTCAAGCGTCTTGAATTCCGCTGCGTAATCAAAATCCTCGCCCATCGGATCGGCGAGCTCTGAATTCTGCCTGAGTATTTTCAGGTCGAGAGCATTCGGCCACCAGTCACGATTAGACCGCTTTGTGCTGGTCGTAAAACTCATTGCACCGCCCGTGAACGGGCACCTGCTTGAATCATTGATCTCCAAAGCCTCGCCTTGGTTTTGTTCTTCTATGTTCTGCATTTGATTGTCCCCCAAACTGTTTGTGTAGATCTGTTTAAAACTTTAAAGATTATCGTTACAGCGAATAATAACCGACCTGAAATCGCTCCTGCCGACGTCCTTAACCAACTAGAGGCTTACGGTAAAAGTTTTTTAAAACCCGGCGTCGACTCTTACTTTTTTAGAATAATTCCAATTCTAAGTGCTGTCAATTCCAAGTACCTCCATTTCCAAAGAAATGCGACATGCTTGTTGGTGATAAGATTGTGGCCATGGCAGATGAAGCCTCCAAACGAGACCTAGTACGAATACTTCAAAGCGCATTTTCCGGCGAAGTTGCGGCCGCATATGCCTACCGCGGACACTGGAAGAGTTTGAAGAACTCGCCCGAGAAAGAGCGGATCAGGCAGATCGAAGAAGAAGAATGGGATCACCGGCGGCGTGTCGGCGAGTGGCTCGCGAAACTCGGAGCTGCACCTAGGCCGTTTAGAGAAAAGGTATTCTGGACCATCGGCCGCGTTTTGGGACTGACCTGCTATGTATCGGGATGGTTCATGCCGATGTACTTTGCCGGCCGTTTAGAAAGCAAGAACTCCGTCGAATACGAGGATGCGGCCGTTTTTGCCCGTGAACTCGGCATGCAGGATTGTGTCAACGATCTGCTGGACATGGCACGCGTCGAAGTGGAACACGAGGTGTTCTTCCGCGACGTCGTGAGCGGACATCGCCTGCTGCCTATCATGAAACGAGTATTTGGTTGGAGTTAGACGGTTGACCTAAACCAATCGACAAACTTGGGAATACCATCGGCGATCTTTGTTTGGGGATCGTAACCCAAAAGCCGGCGTGATTTGCTGATATCCGCAAAAGTCGCCGGAACGTCGCCGGGCTGCATCGGCTGGCGGTCGATGACCGCGCTCATGTCGAGCGACCGTTCGACCAGCGAGATCAGTTGGCTGAGTTCGGTTGTCTCCGATTCACCTAAGTTAAAAACCTCGTATATCGAGCTGTCGTAGTCGATCGCTGCTCGGACGCCGTCGATTATATCGTCAATATATGTGTAGTCACGCCGCGTCGAACCGTCACCGAAAACCTGTATCGGTTTGCCTTCGGTGATAAGTTTCGCAAACTTGTGGATCGCGAGGTCGGGCCGCTGCCGCGCACCGTAAACAGTGAAGAACCGCAGGCAAATGCAGCGAATATCGTAGAGATGCGAGTATGTGTGGCAAATGAGTTCGCCGGCTGCCTTTGTAGCCGCGTATGGCGAGATCGGCTGATGGATGCGGTCGTCCTCCGCAAACGGCACTTTTTGATTAATGCCATAAACACTCGATGATGAGCCAAAAACGAACTGCTTGATACCGTGTTCACGGCATAGTTCCAGCAAGTTCAACGTACCGTTGATGTTCGTTTCCGCGTATATCTTCGGTTCGGAAAGCGACGGCCGCACTCCGGCTCGTGCCGCGAGATGGGCGATGACATCGAATTTCTCACTAGCGAAAACTTTCGCCATCGCGTCCTCGTCGCGAATGTCCGCCTCGATGAATTTGTATTCCGGCCGCTTCAGATGCTCCGCGATATTCGAGTGCTTTATCTCCGGCGAATAAAAATCATTAAGATCATCAACGACGGTGATCTGCCAGCCGCCTTCCGCCAGGAGCCTGTCCACTAGGTGCGAGCCAATGAAACCCGCTCCGCCCGTTACAAGTATGTTTCGCGTCACACCCGAGATTTTATCTCAGCCACGCGGAAGGTGCGAGGCAGTTCGCGTTGATTTTGGCTGACGCAGCGTTTCCCTTGTGTTTTAAGCTCTGCGTTAACTATACTTTACGAGGTACGCAGCAATGATGGGAGGCACTATTTGAAAACTGAATTCGAACGCACGAACCTGTCTGCTGAAGGAATGAGGTTTGCGGTCGTCGTTGCCCGTTGGAACCGCAACATCACATCACAGCTTGAGGCAGGTGCCATCCGCGGGCTGACATCTGCCGGATGTGCGGAAGAACATATCAGCATTTTTGCTGTGCCCGGGGCCTTCGAGTTGCCGCTCGCTTGCAAAAAGGCTGCTGATACGCGAAAGTTTGATGCGGTCATTGCTTTGGGCTGCGTTATCAGGGGCGACACGCCGCATTTTGACTTTGTCGCAGGCGAGGCAGCACGCGGTTTAATGGATGTTTCGCTGGAAACAGGCGTGCCGGTGATATTCGGAGTGATAACGACCGAGGATTTAGAGCAGGCGATCGCCCGAGCCGGTGACGCGGACGATCCTCACAACAAGGGCAATGAGGCTGCGGTCACGGCGATCGAAATGGCTCACATCTGCCGGGAGATCAGCGATCCCGTCCAAATTTAGCAACATCAGCAGTATCCCGATGTCTTTTGAAAAGCCAGAGAAGAGTTCAGGCACAAGGCACAAAGCCCGCGAAGCCGCACTGCAAATGCTTTTTGCCGCAGATGTGGCGAAAACCGCTCCCGACGACCTTTGCAACAACTACTGGGGCACTCTTGGCGAGGATGGCCTAGACGCCGCCACTCGTGATTTCGCCGACAGCCTGGCGAAAGGTACTCTCGAGAAGATCGAGGTCGTTGATGAGCGGATCAAGCATCGGGCGGAACATTGGCGCATCGAGCGAATGGCGTGCGTTGACCGAAACATTCTCAGACTCGCCATTTACGAACTCCTGTATCGGGATACGCCGGCGACTGTCATCATTAACGAAGGACTCGAACTCGCTCGTTGTTTTTCGACCTTTGAATCTACCCAGTTCATCAACGGCATCCTTGATGCGATCAAGCACGATCTCGAGAATGACGCATCGACAGCAGATGACGCCATCAAGACCAAGGCAACAACAAAATAGCAGCAGAACCTATTACGGGGTATCCGCTGTTATTCTCCTCGGCATTCTTGTTCTCTTTTCCACCGCAGCGGCTCAGGAGCTGCCAAAAGAGATCCGCGGCTACAAGGTCCACAGAGCCAAGGTTCTTGTTGAACCCGACCCAAAACAGAGCAACGCCGATCAGGGGCATTCCGCTAAGCCTGATGCCGTCGTCAAGGTGCCTCGTCCGCGTGTCGTCGACATCGGGCTGACGGGAATTATCCTGGAGGTCACAACCAACATTTCGCCTCCGAAACAACGAGGTAAAGTCGAATTCCTTATGTTTCACGGTATTACCGTAAACGGAATACCCCTAGAAATTGAGGAATATCGCAAGCCGTTCGAGCTTTCGGGCGACCCCTCAAAACCGCTCACGCTTCCCGTTCGAGCTTATATCCGCAATACCGATATCTTGCGTGCCGCTTATCGCGAACTCGTTGACTCAAAAGAGCAATGGAAGGTGAAAGGCCGCATCTTTGTGTTCGGGCGTTTTAAGAAGTTCGGCTTTTCCTTCAAACGCGTTATCCCAGTTGACTTTGACCTAGAGGTCCCGAATCCGCTCCGCTGACATTTCGCTGCATTCGATCGCCAAAGAGTTACTTTGCGGCCGCGATATGCGGTATCATAGGGGTTTACGTCAGAGGTTGAGATGAATACGACGGAAAACAAAGATATCTCGGGATTTATCAAAGAGGCTTTTGGCTCTAACGCCACCTACGTAGAAGGACTGCTTGCACGATACAGGCAGGATCCCAAGCTGGTCGATGAGTCGTGGCAGGAGTATTTCGGTGAACTGCTGACCGCCTCGTCGGAAAGCGGTGAGCCCAAAGCAGCAAATGCGTCGGTACAGCCCGTAGAACCGCAAAAGACAGCATCAAAAGCGGCGGCACTCGAGGTTACAGATGGGAAACCCATCACGGGCCCGGCTAAAAAGATCGTCGAGAACATGGAGCAGAGCCTTTTGGTTCCGACCGCAACCAGCTTCCGATCCATCCCCGTCAAGCTTTTAGAGGAAAATCGACGGATCATCAACGAACACTTAGCGAACCGCGGCCGCGGCAAAGCATCGTTCACACACATCATTGCTTGGGCGATAGTAGAGGCCGCAAGGGCTATTCCTTCGATGAACACAGGCTACGGCCTTACGAACGGAGTGCCGGCCCGTCTGGAACGTGAAAGCGTCAATCTCGGCATAGCCATCGACATCAAGAAAAAGGACGGCTCGCGGAACCTGCTCGTTCCGAATATCAAAGAAGCTCAGGCGATGAATTTCTCTGAGTTTTTTGATGCTTACAATGACAAGATTTCCCGGGCTCGCGAAGGAAAGCTCGAGATAGCCGACTTTCAGGGCACCACGATCTCGCTGACCAATCCCGGCACGATAGGCACTGTGGCGTCGAACCCGCGTTTAATGTCCGGCCAAAGTGCGATCATTGCGACCGGAGCTATTGAATACCCTGCTGAATATCAGGCGATGACCGACGAAGCCCTGTCCCAGCTCGGCATCAGCAAGATAATGACGATGACGAACACTTACGATCATCGCGTCATTCAGGGTGCGGAGAGCGGACTCTTTCTCGCCCGAATTCATGAATATCTGGTTGGAAAGCACGGTTTTTATGACGGCATCTTTGCCGATATCGAACTGAATTACCCTCCGCTTCGCTGGGCCACGGATAACAATCCCGCTCTTTTCGGCAGCAACCGCGAAGCCGAACACATAGAAAAGCAGGCGAATGTCCTTCAGCTCATTAACGCATATCGCACGCGCGGCCATCTTTTGGCGGATATCGATCCGCTTGGGATGACCTCTTACCATGCGGCGGAGCTTGATCTGGAAAATTTCGGGCTTACGATCTGGGACCTCGACCGTGAATTCATTACAGGCGGACTGCACGGTGAAAAAACGGCAAGTTTGCGGCGAATTTTGAGTATTCTTCGGCGTGCATACTGCGGCAAGGTCGGTATCGAATACCGCCACATCCAATCTAAAGAAGAAAAAGAATGGATCAGGCAGAAAGTCCGCGAACACTTCGTCGATACAGAGCCGCTCGCAGCCGACATTAAGAAAGAATTGCTGCAAAAGCTGATCGAAGCTGAGCAGTTCGAACAGTTCCTGCACAAGAAATATTTGGGCCAGAAGCGTTTTTCGCTCGAAGGCTGTGAGACCGTTATTCCTATGCTTGATCAGCTTGTCGAGGAGTCCGCGATCCGCGGCATAGACGAGATCTACATGGGAATGGCTCACCGTGGGCGCCTTAATGTTCTGTCGAACATCATTGGCGACCCTGAAACGGGAGACATGGCGGAACGTATTTTCACGGTCTTTGAAGGAACGTCGCACCCTGACTTCCCTGCTGACGAAGGTGATGTGAAGTATCACCAGGGTGCCATCGGCAACCGTAAAACACGGAACGGAAAAGAGATACGCATACAGTTGTCGTGTAATCCCAGCCATCTGGAGGCCGTGAATCCCGTAGTTGAGGGCATGGCCCGTGCTCGTCAGGACGATCTGAGGAACGGTGCAGGGCTAACTCGTGAGGAAGCCTACGATAGAGTGATGCCGGTCCTGCTCCACGGTGATGCAGCGTTTGCGGGTCAGGGCGTCGTGATGGAAACGCTGCAGCTCGCTAATCTGCCCGGTTATCGGACCGGCGGTACGGTACACATCGTTATCAACAACCAGATCGGATTCACGACATCGCCGGAACTTAGCCGAAGTTCTATTTACTCTACCGACGCCGCTCAGATCACGCAGACGCCGATCTTCCATATCAACGGCGATGATCCGGAAGCTGCGTTTCGCGTCATACAGATCGCACTTGAATACCGTCACACTTTCAACAAGGACGTTGTACTCGACCTTGTCGGTTTTAGACGACTTGGCCACAACGAAGGCGATGAGCCGAGCTATACACAGCCTGTGATGTACGCCCGCGTCAAGGCACATCCGGGCACACAGCACCTTTACGCCCGGCAGCTGATCCGTGAGGGCGTCATATCTGAGGACGACCTTAAGGCGATGACCGACAAGGTCGTCGAAAAGTACGAAGGCATTTTGTCGCATGCGAAACAGATCGCGTCCGAAAAGCCTGCACGAGCTGCCTTGCCCCAACATCCTAATGACGAGGACGGCTCGACCATTTTGGAGACCGGCGCGTCTGCAGATGTACTTTCTAAGGTCGCGGACAAGGTATCGCTGGTTCCTGACGGATTCAATATCAATCCTAAGATGGTTGGCCAACTCGGCCGTCGTGCAAAGATGGGCTCGGGCGAAGTGCCGATGGATTGGGGTTTTGCGGAAGCTATGGCTTTCGGAACGCTGGTGGCCGAAGGCACTCCCGTTCGGATCAGCGGTCAGGATTCGGGGCGTGGAACTTTCTCTCAGCGGCACGCTTCGATGTACGACACAATGACCGGCGACCGCTGGACACCGCTCGGCGAACTGACCAGCGAACGAAACCCAACTGCGAGGTTCTACGTTTTCGACAGCTCGCTTTCCGAATACGCCGTTCTCGGTTTCGAGTACGGTTATTCCGTCGTCTGCGTCAACGACCTCGTAATGTGGGAGGCTCAGTTCGGCGATTTCTCGAATGGCGCGCAGATCATCATTGATCAGTATATTTCGGCATCAGAGGACAAGTGGCAGCAGAAATGCCGACTGGTGATGCTGTTGCCGCACGGTTACGAAGGCCAAGGTCCGGAACACTCCAGCTCAAGGCTCGAACGCTACCTGCAGCTTTGTGCCGAGAACAATATGCAGGTCTGCTATCCGACCACACCTGCACAGTATTTCCACCTGCTGCGTCGGCAGGTCAGGCAAGACAGCGTTCGTCCGCTCGTCGTGATGACGCCTAAAAGCCTGCTCCGTTTGCCGGCCGCCACATCCACGATGGCCGAGCTTGAGAATGGCGGATTTCAACCTGTAATTGATGACATTTCGATCGAAAGCAAGGAATCAGTTCGCCGCGTTGCGGTTTGCAGCGGAAAGGTCTATTACGACCTCTTGGCAGCACGTGAAAACAACGACGTAGCCATCATCAGGCTTGAACAGTTTTATCCTTTTCCGGCGACACGGCTCCGTGATGCCATCGCCTCTTATTCAAATGCTGCAGAGATCGTCTGGGTGCAGGAAGAACCCATGAATATGGGCGGTTGGCAGTTCGTCGAACGCCGCATCGAGGCTGTTTTGCCCGACGGCAAGGCATTGAGATTTATCGGCCGGCCCGCGTCCGCTTCACCCGCAACGGGATCATACGCGATACACGAGCTCGAACAGTCTAAGCTCGTCGCGGAAACTCTGAATACCGGTTCTGCGGAGAGCACCGCTGCAGTACAGAATTAGAAGTTTGAAGAATGAAGGTAAATATCGAGATCCGTAATCTTCTTTTTACGTCACTGGCGTCCGCAGCGGTCCTCGTGCTGCTTCTTGCGTGCCAGTCAAAAACGGCGAGCGGCGAGTCGCCCTCACAGCCGGAGAAACCTCAGGCCGAGGCGACCCCGAAGAACACTGAACCCGTCACGATCGCGGCTGTCGGCGATATAATGCTGGGTTCGCCATTTCCCAATGAATCCCGCATGCCGCCGAACGACGGAGCCGACCTGCTGAAGGATGTGACGCCCATTTTGTCTGCTACTGACATCGCCTTCGGCAACCTTGAAGCACCGATGACCGACAGCGGCGTTTCGGCTAAATGCCGGCCCGGTTCGACGCGTTGTTTCGCATTCCGGATGCCTACGCGTTACAACAAATACCTGAAAGAAGCGGGGTTTGACGTGATGAGCCTTGCCAACAATCACGCCGGTGATTTCGGCGACAAGGGCCGTGCAGATACACGTGCGGCTCTGGACGCGGTCGGCATAAAACACGCCGGCAGCGACCGCGCACAGTTCTCCACTACATATCTCGACGTAAAGGGTAAACGCGTTGCATTCATTGGGTTTGCACACAACAACGTCGTTCCGAACATTAACGATCTGGCGGCGGCGCGCAACTATGTAATTGAGGCCGACAAACAGGCTGATATCGTCGTCGTCTCGTTCCACGGCGGTGCCGAGGGCTCCGGCGCACAGAACGTCCCGAACCGCACCGAGCTGTATTTTGGCGAGGCACGAGGCAATCTGCCGCTGTTCTCGCGAACGGTCATCGATGCGGGTGCCGACCTGGTCCTGGGCCATGGGCCGCACGTGCTTCGCGGGATGGAGATCTACAAGGACCGCCTGATCGCGTATAGCCTCGGCAATTTCTGCACTTACGGCTGGTTCCAGCTTGCCGGTGAGACGGCATTGACCATCATCCTCGAAGCAAAGCTCGATCCCGAAGGCCGTTTCCTCGGCGGAAAGCTCCACGCCGGCAAACAGGAGGGCCGCGGAATTCCCGTCCTCGATCCGTCCGGCGAAGCCATCCGAAAGATGCGTTCGCTCTCAGAAACGGATTTCGGCCAGAATGCTCCAAAAATAGACGAAAACGGCGACATTTCGATCAAAAAATAGCTAAAAAGGGGCTCGGCTACACACGGCTCTTTACGGCGGCGGGCAAAAAATGCCCGTCGCCGTTTGCCGTTTGCACGTCAGGATCACGCAACAAGGTCAGATAATAGACGGGCCGCTGTGCAGAATGGCGGCAGGCATCGGATCGAAGCGGGATATACCATACGCATGGGGCCGTGAGGCGCCGCGAGCAGAGCAGCGTGCAGAGTTGATAGCTGACAGATGAAAGTTGAGAGTTGAGGGTTAATGGTTTTGTTTGGAATTGCCCCACCCTTTAGAGCGGGGTTTTTTGATGCTCTTTAGAACCTGGGCTTTAGCCCTCAATGATGGAAAGCAATTTGGGCTAAAGCCCGGATCAGGGTTGTTCACCTTGTCCGTCGGCTAAAGCCGACGGCAATTCTAAATAATTATTTCCAAGATGCGGGCTGGCAGCCTGCGGTCTCTAAGTCCAACCACCCGCTACCGCAGGTGGTTCTGACAAGATGCGGGCTGGCAGCCTGCGGTCTCTGAGTCCAACCACCCGCTACCGCAGGTGGTTCTGACAAGATGCGGGCTGGCAGCCTGCGCAGATCAGCGGGGGCGTTGCCCCCTTCCTGACACACTTGTATTTGTGTTGAAGAGAAGATCAAAGCCTGATCACCGGTCAACGCAGAGAAACTGATGCAAGATCACAACCGGACAGTCGGGAAGGGGGCAACGCCCCCGCTCCGTGACCGCTTCTCTGTCGCCCATGCCCCTGCCTTTTTCCTTGACATATATTTGTATAGGTTTATACTCACAGAACAATCTCGCGCAGTCAGTATGATCAGCTGTTTCAGCTCTCTTGCGAATGGACGCCCCGCTTCCCCTTTGTATAGAGGGCTGACGGAGAGCATCCGTGCGCTTTGATCTCAACGAGAAAGTTCAGATATCAACAGGAAGGAAAAATCATGGTCGTCAACAAGCTATCGTTTCGTTTTGCAACCCTCGTCATCGCCATCGCAGCCGCAGTTGCGGCAGGTGCCTATATCACCGACCGCGCGTCAGCGGCGTCTTTCGGACTTTTCGCCCCGGCCGAGACTGTAAACGTCTTTGACGTAGAACCGCCCGCCGCGTTTGCTCCCGGCACGTGCGATACAGCAGGGCCGATCGAGGTCGAGGGTTCGATCCTCGGCACGACGCCGACAGCTTATCCGACGTTGGCGGCGGCTTTCGTTGCTATTAACGGAGGCGTGCATACGGGAGATATTGCGATAGACGTCTGCGGCAATACAGACGAAGGCACGGCAACGGCGACGCTGAACGCGAGCGGGACTGGCTCAGCTTCATACACGACAATAACAATTAGTCCGGCAGGCGGTGCGGCCCGAACCATTTCAGGTGCAACGAACGCAGGCAATCCGCTAATAGATCTCAATGGCGCCGACAACGTAACTATCGACGGCCTGAACACCGGCGGCAGCTCGCTGACGATCGCAAACACGACCGTTTCGGCGACGAGCGGTACTTCGACGATCCGATTCATCGGCGGTGCGACGAACAACACGATCACGAACTCGAACATTCAGGGCTCGGGCACGATGAGCGTTGCGACAAACGGTGCAACGATCTTTTTCAGCACGGACGCTGTTACCGCCAACGGCAACGACAACAACACGATCTCAAACAACGACATCGGCCCAGCCGGAGCGAATCTGCCGACAAAGGCGATCCTCGGCAACGGCTCAACAACAACAACCGCTATTGGAAACAGCGGAATTGTCATCAATAACAACAATATTTTCGATTATTTTGGTGCGGCGGTCACGAGTTCGGGAGTTGCTACCAACGGCGGTTGCAATACTTGGTCCATCACCAACAACCGTTTCTATCAAACCGGAACACGTACATGGACGACTGGTGCGATACACCGAGCGATTGATATTGGTAATACAAGTGCAACCAACGGTGCTCAAGGTTTTACGATCACGGGAAATACTATCGGATTCTCGTCGAGTTTGGGGACCGGCACTTATACACTGACCGGTTCTACCGGAAAATTCCAAGGTATCGTCTTTAATGGTATTACGGGCGGAGCTGTTTCCAATATCAACAGCAATACCATTCAATCAGTCCTTTTGTCCGGTGTTACGTCAAGCGGCACCAGTACTTCAAGTCCATTTACTGGGATTCTTATTAACAACGGCCTTGCCACTACCAACAGCAATTCGATCGGAGGGCAAGGCGTAAGTGGTGGTTCGTTGACGTTTTCCACTAACACCACAAACGCAACGGACGTACATGGAATCTTCAATTTCAGTTTCGATATCACGAACGCGGCAAGCAACAATATCGGCGGTATTACCGTAACCAATGCAGCGGCATCAGGAACCTTTGTCTTCTACGGAATTAGACTCAACACTGGAACCACGGTTGCCGGAAACCTCACTTCAAATTTAGTCGGCGGAACGGTTGCGAATTCCATTCAATTGAATGCCACGGGCACAGCGTCGCAAATGATCGGCATACAGACTTCAAACGCCCCGGCTGTGTTCACATCAAATACGGTTAGAAATCTAACAACAAATATTGGAACGGGAACAACCATCGGAGCCTCGGTAATAGGTATCAATATAACAAGCTCAACACCTAATCACACGCTGTCGCAGAATACTATCCACACGCTGACGAACACTAACGCAACGGCGGCGAGTGTTGTAACGGGCATTCAGTTCACCGGTAGCACAGCGAACGTCGTTGAGCGTAATCTGATCTACAACCTGCTTGCACCGACGACCAACACCGGAGGCGAGATAAGCGGTATCCGTATCGCGGGCGGTACGACGCAGTATCGCAACAATATGATCGCATTGGGGGCGAATCAGGCGACCGCCCTCGGTAACGCTGCATCGAACTCCGCCGTTTCCGGTATTAATGGTATCAACGAGGCTCTCGGCACGAATCAATTTTTCCACAACAGCGTTTACATCGGCGGTACGGCAACGAGCGGAGCGGGTGCTTCGTACGCATTTAACGGGACGGTTACGACAAACACCCGTTCGAACCGCGACAATATCTATTTCAACGCACGTACGAACAGCGGCGGCACGGGGACAAACTATGCCATCAAATACAACGGAGGAGTCCCTAACCCTACCGGCCTGACGGTAAACAACAACGTTTATTTTGCCAACGGAACCGGCGGTGTATTCGGCTATTTTAATGGTGCCGACCGAACCAATTTGGCAGCATGGCGAACAGCGGTCGGCCAAGACCTAGGCAGTTTTGAATCAAACCCGCAGTTCAATGCACCGACGGCGGCAACGCCTGATCTGCACCTGCACCCGACGAATCCGACGGTTGCGGAGGGCAACGGCGTAGATGTTGGTGTAGTGCTCGATTTCGACGGACAGACCCGCAGCGGCCTGACACCGGTCGATATCGGAGCCGACGCAGGCAACTTTGTCGGCATCGACCTCGCACCGCCGGTCATTTCGTACACACCGCTTGGCAATACGAGCAGCACGTCGAATCGTACGCAGTCGGCGACGATCACTGACGTGACAGGCGTTAACACAACGGTCACATTAGGCCCGAGGATATATATAAGCAAGAACGCTGCTCCGTATGTCGGCACAACCTGTACACAGACGGGCGGCACGCCGCAGAACGGCACTTGGGATTGCGAGATCAATTACACAACGGTCGGCGGTGTCGTCGCGGGCGACCAGATCCGCTACTTCATAGTCGCTCAGGATACCGTCGGTAATGTCGGAGCGAATCCGAACGCGGGCTTTGCCGCGACGGACGTAAACAACATCTCGTCAACACCGACAAACCCGGTCACCTACAACATTGTGGGCTCCGTCTCCGGCAGCTATGACGTCGGGACCGGCGAGACATATACTTCGCTGACCAACCCCGGCGGTATTTTCGAATACATCAACAATAACGAGGTCACCGGTGACGTCACGATCAACATCACCACAGACCTCGCGGGCGAGACCGGTACGCACGCTCTGAATGAGTTTGCATCGCCATTCACGGTGCTGATCAAACCAAGTGCAGGTCCGCGAACTATCACAGGATCGAACGCTAATGGACTTATCAAACTTAACGGTGCCGACCGAGTACGCATTGACGGCTCGTCTGCGGCTTCAGTGCTTGGCGGCAACGCATCATTGCGGGAGATGACGATAACCAACACCGGCTCGGGAGCGATCATTTGGATCGGTACTAACGCTACGAGCGGTGCAAACAATAACTCAATTCAAAACCTGAACCTCGTCGGGCCCGGTTCGTTTGCCGGTCAAGGCATACTCGCGGGAAGCGGCGCTACATTAGGAAACGCAGCCGAGAACGGACGACCGAACTCGAATAACGCGATCAGGAATAATAGCTGCGTCGGGGTACAGAATTGCGTCTTCACCTCAGGTGATGCCGTAACGCGTGACCAGAACTGGGTCATTTCCGAAAACGATTTTGGCTCGACAACGGTCGCTCAAAAACTCTCATTCCGTGGGGTGTTTGTCAGTGGGGCCGATAATTTCCAGATAACTGAGAACCGCATTAGTGGTATCGCCTCCTCAACGGGAACGTCCGCCACAATGTCCGGTATTCAGATTGCCGGCGTCATTAATGGCGGTCTAATAGCGAGGAATGAAATAAAGGATATCCGTCAGAACAACACTGTTGGTTGGGGAAGCAATGGCTTATTGATTGGCTCGACGTCGTCGACGTCAGGCCTGGTGATTGCAAATAACTTCATCTCGGATATCCGTTCGCAAGGCTTTAATGGTTTTGCCGTTGCTGATAATGGCTACGGCGTAGCCATCGCTACAGGCGGTGGCTATAACGTCTATAACAATACTGTTGTAATGGACACAAACCAGACTACGGTAGGCGGCCATTCGTCGAATTTCCTAATTCTCGCCACAGTTGTTGCTGGCGGGGTCGATCTAAGAAATAACATCATTGTAAATACTCAGACGATCGGCAATCGTTACGGAATTATCGACATGGGCACGACCGCAGCGGCCTATTCAGCCCTCGACTATAATCTCTATCACAATCCGACCGGGGCAAACTTTGGCCGACTCAATTCAGTTAATCATGCAACCCTGGCGGCGTGGCAAGGTGCGACGGCACGCGACGCAAACTCCTTATCAGGCGATCCGCTATTTGTATCACCTACGGACCTGCATATCACGAATCTAAGCCCTGCTTTCGATACCGGTGTGACCATCGCCGGCGTGTCCATCGATATAGATGGCGATGCGCGACCGCAGGGTGCGGCGTATGACATCGGTGCGGACGAGGTGCTGGTGACGCCGCAGTATCTGCTGACGGTGACGCCGGCGGGAACAGGAACGGGATTGGTGACGAGTTCGCCCGCGGGCATCAACTGCGGCGGCGATTGTACGGAGCTGTACGACGAGAATACCGTAGTTACGCTGACCGCTGTCGCCGATATGGGCTCGGTATTCACGGGCTGGTCGGGCGGCGGATGTGCGGGAACGGGAACGTGCATTGTGACAATGTCGCAAGCTCGCAACGTGACCGCGACATTTGACCTTATACCGCCTTCGCCGACACCGACGCCGATAACTGAGGTGCAGTTCGCGGCGGCGACGTTCATGGACGATGAATCGCAATCTGCTTTGATCACGGTTACGAGAACGGGCGATCTGACTGTGGCGTCGAGCGTGGATGTGGTCATTACTGACAACACCGCGACCGGCGGAGCGACGTGCGGGCCGACAGTGGATTATGTCTATTCCGGGCCGATCAACGTCAGCTTCCCGATCAGTAGCGGATCGCAGTCGTTCAGCGTGCCTCTGTGCTCGGATATGCTGTTCGAGAATACGGAAAGCGCAGATCTGTCGCTGACAAACAACGTCGGAGCTGACATCGGCACTCCTTCTACGGCGACTCTGATGATCAATGACACGGCGAACCAGTGGCGCAACACCACGCCGATCGACATCACGCTCGGCAATGTCGCGAATCCGTATCCGTCGAGCATCAACGTCACGGGAGCACCGGCATCGGTCGGTTCGATCAGGGTCACGCTGTATGACTTCTATCACGAGTTCCCGGACAACGTGGACATACTGCTTGTCGGCCCGAACGGCAACAAGTACGTGCTGATGGCGGACGTTGGCGGACCGGGACCGGGAATACAGTTCCCGAACCACGTCACACTGACGTTCTCGGACATCGCCGCACAGACGGTGCCCGACAGCACCGCACCGACGACCGGCAATTACAAGCCGACGAACTGTGAGACGCCTGTTCTGGCATTCGCACCGCCGGCACCGGGACTTCCCTACACGGAACCGGGCTGCGCATTGATCAGGCCTGTCGAACAATCGATGTTCGGGCAATTCGGCCTGGCGGACGGCAACGGCGTCTGGAGCCTGTACATACGCGACGACGCGGGAACGCCTCTCGCACCTGACACGCTCATGGGCGAGATACTCGGCGGCTGGGGCCTGCAATTGCTCCCGCCGACATCGACCTCAGTTACCGTATCTGGACGCGTGACAACATCGGAAGGAGCCGGCCTGCGTAACGCTGTCGTTTCGATGACCGACTCGCTCGGCATCAAACGCACGGTAACGACCAGTTCGCTCGGCTACTATGTCTTCACGGACATTCCGGTCGGCGACACCTACATCGTGGGCGTATCGTCGCGTCGGTACCGCTTTACGACGCGGCTCGTGCCGGTACTCGATCCGATCTCGGACCTCGATTTCATCGGGCAAGAGTGATCCCCTCTAAACAATTCGGCACAAAGCAGGCGGCCTTCGATCTCGGGGGCCGCATTTTTCTCTCCGGCCACGCCATATTGCAGGAATGTTAAATCAGGGAGATTTTTATTTCCCTTGATAGCTTCACGAACGTAAATTAGACGTTACTGCTTAAGTCTATTTGAAACACAGATCGAGTTTTCTGCTTGAAGCGGGCGGTACGTATGCCCGGCAAACGCACCTATAGGAGTATTTCTAATGAAGAACATTGAGAAACGAAATGGCAGGTATTTTCTAGGTATCCTGGGACTGACCGTAATGCTTACCGCGGCGTTCTCACTCGCCGGAAATGTATCGGTGTCTCAGGCACGTACATCCTTCAGCGGGCTTTTCGGGCCGGATGCGGTTGTCGGAGGCGGCGAAGCGGCGGCTGAAAAAGCTGCAAGCTTTGAAGCCTCGAACAACGATGCAGCGTTCACGTCCGGAAATCTAGCCGTTGTGGTTGCCGCCGCCAGCGCCAACAATACTACGGCGTCAGTGGTCGAACTCAGCCCGACGAGTCCCGCGTCGAACCCGGTTCAGACAATTGCCGTCCCCGGAACCGGCCCTGACGCCATTCGCATAAGCGGCTCCGCGACCAGCACCGGATACGCCAGCCTTACGGCTGACCGGACTCGTCTCACCTTTACCGGAGCAAACTCTGAAGTTACCGGCTCGAATGTCAATACATTGAACCCCCGGGCTGTCGTTGCTTTTACCGCAGACGGCAACTTCACTCTTCCGACGACATACACCGGCAACAGCGGCAACCAAACGCGTGCCGCGACATCGGCAGACAATTCAACCTGGTGGATCGCCGATCAAGGCGGTGTCTATACTAACGGATCGACTTCTGCCAGCCCGGCCGCAAATATCAGGAACATCAGGACATTTGGCGGCGTCGTTTACACGGGCCTCGCTTCGGGTACGGCCACAAACATACAGGTCTCGACCGTAAGTGCTCCGAGCGGCGGTGTGATCACAGGTCTGCCGGGGCTGACGAACAACGCAAACACTCAGGACTTTTACTTCATCTCGTCAGTGGAGAACGGTTCGGCATTTGATGTCCTATACGTGCTCTCAGCTACGAGCAACACCGCAGGAACGATCGCAAAATACTCTTTTGACGGATCGACGTGGGTCGCAAACGGAACTTACACGACAACGTTCGGCGGATTCGGACTTGCAGCCGCACGCCGCTCGACCGCGCCTGGAGCGTTCCTTTATGTATCGACCGGTCAAGGTGCTCTGACGGCAAACAGCGTGATCCGCCTGATCGACACGGCGGGATATAACGCGGCCATCGCGATCGATACTGCGGATAACGTCACACTTTTTACTGCACCGGCTGGAAATATCATCAAGGGTGTTGATTTCGCACCGGTCGCAGGTACCGGACCGTCACCAACACCGACGCCAACACCAACACCGACGCCAACACCAACACCGACGCCGACGCCAACACCGACACCGACGCCGACGCCAACGCCAACACCAACACCAACACCGACACCGACACCAACACCGACGCCGACGCCAACACCGACACCGACGCCGACGCCAACGCCAACACCGACACCGACACCATCGCCAACACCGACACCGACGCCGTCACCGTCACCAACACCGACGCCAACACCGACACCGACGCCGTCACCGTCACCAACACCGTCACCGAGCCCGTCACCTGGGCCGTCGCCGTCCTGCACGCCTTTCACTCAGGGATTCGAGGATGTTGGAACACTTCCGGGTGGTGGTTGGTCACTGCAGAACCTGTCAGAACCGGGTCCAGGGACGACTGGTTGGTTCCAGGGCAATCCAACGGTGTTCCCGTCGCATACAGGAGACCCAAATTCATATATCGGAGCGAATTTCAACAACGGAACGGGCGTCGCAACGCTTAGCAACTGGCTACTTACACCAGTGGTCACGCTTGAGAACGGCGTGCAGATGTCCTTCTGGACGCGTACAACAACCAACAATCCTTTCCCCGATCGCCTGCAGGTGCGTATGAGCACGGCGGGCACAAGCACGAACGTTGGCTCAACCGCCACATCGGTTGGTGATTTCACCAACCTGCTTCTTGATATCAACCCGACGTATCAAACCGGCGGTGTATATCCTGAAGTCTGGACGCAGTTTACGGTAACTGTAACGGGACTTGGCGGGCCGACGACCGGACGGTTTGGATTCAGGTATTTCGTAGAGGACGGCGGACCAACCGGCAACAACTCGAACTATATCGGCATAGATACGGTCGAGATCAGCTGCCCGACAGGCCCGACGCCGACGCCGACGCCTAGCCCGTCACCTGTCGAATCGCCGACGCCAACGCCGACGCCAACACCGACGCCAACACCGACGCCAACGCCGACACCAACTCCTTCGCCGTCGCCGAGCCCGTCGCCAACGCCGACGAACTTCGTGTTCTTCAGCTCGCCGACGTATATGGATGACGAGCCGAATACGGCAGTGATCACATTAAACCGATCAGGTGACACGTCGGGAGCGGCAAGTGTTGATTTCAGCACGTTGCCGGGAACGGCATTTGGCGGAGCGGCTTGTGGGCTGCTGGTGGATTACATCACAGTAACGAACCAGACGGTCAACTTTGCCGCCCGGCCAGACGACTGCGATCGTAAACGTACAGATCTGCGGAGACATCTCTGCAGAAGGCCCTGAGACAGTCATCCTGCAGCTTTCGAATCCTGTGGGAACAGGCATCGGGCCTGCAGGCGGTGCTCCGCCGCTCGGTCCGGGCACGGATGCCGTTCTGACCATCAATGACACTGCCAACCAGTTCAGGAACACGCAGTGCATCGATATCTTCGAGAACAGCATCGGTCTGCCATATCCGTCGCAGATATTCGTCAACGGCGCTACGACGAACCTGTTCCGCGTACGTGTGACGCTGTTCGACTACTGGTCGAATTCACCGGACAACGTTGACATCCTGCTTGTAGGCCCGAACGGAGCGAAATACATCCTGATGGCAGACGCAGGCGGCGTGGTCCCGATCAATCCGAACGACGCGAGGACGCTGACCTTTACTGACTCCGCTCCGCAGGTCGTGGCGAACAGCACTGCACCTGCAACCGGCGTCTATCAGCCGACGAACTGGGAGACCCCTGTAACGACATTCCCGGTACCTGCACCTGCAGGACCGTATGTCGAGCCGGGATCGACCGTCGCACGGCCGGTCAGCCAGACGATGTTCGGCAACTTCGGCGGCATCAACGCCAACGGAACATGGAGCCTGTATGTGAGAGACGACGGCGGCTTCCCGAGGCCCGACACGCAGAACGGCGGTATCTGCGGCTGGGGACTCGAACTGCTGCCGGTCACGGCTGCGGGAGTCGAGGTATCGGGACGCGTATTCACGTCGACCGGTGCTCCGCTCCGCAACGCAGAGGTCACGATGACGGACGCTAACGGTGTGGTACGCCGTGCGGTAACTTCGAGCTTCGGTTACTACCGATTCGACGAAGTGCCGGTTGGCGAGTCGTTCGTGATGAGCGTAAATTCACGCAACTACCGCTTCGTTCCGCGTGTCGTCGTTGTGACAGATACGCTGACGGATGTTGATTTCGTTGGGCTGGAATGAGGGGAGTTGAGAGTTGAAAGTTAAGAGTTGAGAGTGCAAGAATGCAACGCGGTCGGGTTATTCCCCACCGCGAGGCTCTCTCCTTCGATCTCCCCATCTATGTCACCCCTCGGTGATTTCGGCCACAGCGCGGGAAATTTCGCACCGACCATCCCCAAAATGTGCAATAACTCGCATACAAATTAAGCTACCTGAGCCCTATCGAAAGCTTATTTCGTCTCGTTCCAGCGGCTTATAGCAGCCATTTGACGGCACGGTGTTTGCGTTTACCATATCGAACGGCATCTGCCTTGTCTTTTTCCTTAGGAATATGACACTGTACTAACGTGTAAAAATTGCGAGATGTTTGGATAGATTGCCGAATGCTCAGTAGTTATTACCCAGTCGTCCGTCAACCGGGGAGAGCAATATGAAGCAGATAGCACAGCGGTGGTGCCTTTTCATCAAAGGGGAAAGGATCTGGGGAGTTTACAAAAAACTCTTGAAGGGGAAGATGCGGGCCATTTTTCTGACGCTGGCTGCCGGCGTGGTGTCATTTTCCTTGACGACCGTCCCGATCAGGGCCGGCGGCGCAAAATCGGCATTGCCCTTCGGCGTTCCGTGGGTTGGCTATAACGTTGGCTCCAGCGCCTACACGGGCAACCCGGCGCCCTTTGAGCGCGATCCCACCGCTCTCGTCACGGCCGACTTCAACGGCGACGGCGCCCCCGACGTGGCCGTCTCCAACTACGAGTTCGCCTCACCGGGCGGTGGCACCGATGGAACGTCCGGTTTCGTGGTCATTCTCAACGACGGGAACGGAGCCTACGGAACGCCAACGCACTACACGGTCTCGAATAAGGGATGTTGGGACATTGCGGTGGGCGACTTTGACGGCGACGGGGACATCGACATCGTCGTGCCCGTGGCCGACACGTTCTGGGAAACCGGCAACACCGTCGTGCTCTTCCTCAACGACGGCACAGGTGCCTTCCCGAACAAGCGCACGTTCACCGTAGGCGGCGCGGCCCCGACCGGCATCACCGTGGCCGATTTTGACGGCGATGGCCACCTCGATGTGGCGACCTCGAACTTCCAGAACTTCCAGACGGGCGGGAGTGTGTCCGTGCTTAGAGGCGACGGGACCGGGCATTTCGCGTCTCACGTGACCTACCCCGTGGGGGACCGTCCCTTTAAGCTGGCCGCAGGCGACCTCAACGGTGACGGCCGCCCCGAACTCGCGGTGGCCCACAACTGGCAGCAGGTCTCGGTCCTCATCAATAATGGCACCGGCGGCTTCGGCGCGCCGCTCGTTTACGACCAGATCTTCCCGTGGCACGACGCCATGTATTATGGCTCCATCGCTCTCGGTGACAGCGACAACGACGGCGACCTCGACATCTTCTACTCGAACACGGACAGCAAACCAGTCGGCTCCGAAGTGCCGCGGATCGCCCACCTCCGCAACAACGGCGGCACCTTCTCGCGTGCGCCCGACATCATCCTGAACATCTACTCCTCCGGCCCGTCCGACCTCGCCGTGGCCGACTTTGACGGCGACGGGTGGCTGGACGTCGCCGGGCTCAACTTCGACGGACGTGCGACCGACGGGCTGCGGGTGGTCTATAACAACGGTGCGGGTGGGTTTGGCCCGTCCACCATGATCCCCGCCGGGCAGGGCACCTTCGCCCTGGCGGTAGCCGATGTGGATAGCGATGGCTCTCTCGACCTCCTCTCGGCCGACCGGTATTCGATGGCCGTCACTGTCCACAAGAACCCCGGCGATGGTCAGTTCCCCGTTCATTCGCCTCGATACCCCAGCGGCACAGGCACCACGCTTCACCTCGTCGCTGGGGACGTAGACGGTGATGGCGATCTCGACCTCTTCGCCTCGGGTGAGGCTTTCGGCACTCCGGGCGCACTGATCCGTAACAACGGCGATGGTACGTTCGCTGACCCTGTCATCTACACGCACTCCACGGCCTACGGGCGCGGCGTCTCGAACGCCAAGCTCCGCGATCTCAATGGCGACGGTCACCTCGACCTCCTATACAACGACGCCCATACGGACTCCGTAACCGGATACGACTTCTGGGTCGGCCTCAACGATGGCACCGGCACGTTCGGGCCGCTCACGGAGTGGGACCTAAACACCTGCGGCAATGGCGACATCGATGCGATAGACCTCGACAATGACGGCGACCTCGACGTGGTCAACCTCGAACAGCTCGGCTGTGCCGGCGGCAACGATCCTCAGCACATCTTCATCCGCCTCAATAATGGCGACGCAACGTTCCAGCCCGCATACACCATCAACATCGGCCGCATCCCGCGCGACCTCGGCCACGGCGACTTCAACGACGACGGGAACGTCGACCTCGTCACGGCTCACTGGGGCATCAACGGCGCCAATGACTTCATCAACGTCCACCTCGGCAACGGCGACGGGACATTTCAGGAGGCGGTCGTCTACAACGTGGGCCGCGGGCCCCGCTATGTCGTTGTCGCGGACTTCAACGGCGACGGGCATGCGGACTTCGCCACCGCCAACTCATCGAGCGGCAACAGTGGGCGAGAAACGTTGACGGTGATCTTCGGTGTGGGCGACGGCACGTTCACAGGTCGCAGCGACTACTACGCCCCGTACTCACCCGACCTCCAGGGCGTTCAAGGCCTAGAAGTCGGCGACGTGGACGGCGACGGCGACTTCGACCTGATGATGGCCACCGTGGCGGGCGGCATCGCGATGTACTACAACGACGGCGCCGGCAACTTTACCTTTCCCCATCGCCTCGGGGTCTATTGGGGACCGTGGAGCCCCGTCTTCGCGGACTTCGACGGCGACGCTGTGCCGGACCTCGCGATGCTCGTGAGTATGCCGCCGAGCGGGATCGGCCGCGAGATCGCGATCTTGTCTGTGGATCGGCCTCCGACCGCCGCCGTTGTCGATGTGTCCGGTCGCGTGATGACGCCGGACGGCCGCGGATTGCGTAACGCCACAGTGTCGATGACCGGATCTGACGGCGTTACTCGAGTTGCGATCACGTCGAGTTTTGGCTACTACCGCTTCGAGGACCTTCCCGTTGGTGACTCTTACGAAATGAGCGTTAAGTCTCGTAGCTACCGCTTCGTGCCAAGGACTGTTGTCGTGAAAGACACTCTGACAGATGTTGATTTCGTCGGGCTGGAGTGAATCGTCGGGACGCAGGCTGCCTGCGGTCCGACAGAATTGCCCGCTCTTTGAAGCGGGGTATTTTGTTGAAGAACTTGCAGAAGCCCGCGCGTCAGCAAGAGCGATAGCGAACGACCAAAGCATACTAAATGATCACAGGCCTCTTCCGGCGAAGCCGCTCCCGTATGATAACGCTCCGGATATCGCCCTTGCTTACGCGCGGGCCTCTGCAACCTCTGCAGGCTGCCGGCCTGCGGAGCCACCCGCTCACGCGAGTGGTTCTTCCTTTTTGCGGATGTGGATAATCGGCAATCGTCGGCTATTCTAGATGCAAGCCTCTGATGGCGTGGAGGGCGGACTGTGGGAATGCTGATGGATGCAGTTGGCAAGGTATGGCGGATGTTGTCGCCGAGGACACGTGCGCGTGTTACACGATCGGTTCAGCCGAAATTCACCGTCTCTTCCGCTGCGATCGTGCGAAATGACGAGGGAAAGATCCTGCTGCTCGATCATTATTTTCGCCCGGACAAAGGCTGGGGTTTGCCCGGCGGTTTTGTTGAATACGGCGAGACGCCGGAACAGGCCGCCTGCCGCGAGGTCATGGAAGAATCAGGCGTCGAAATATACGATCTGAAGCTGCTGCGTCAGCGAACGGTCGGCAGCCATCTCGAGATCTCGTTCACGGCAAAGGGCCGCGGCGACGGAGCGATCGGAAGCAAGGAAATTCGAGGGATCGGCTGGTTCACGGCTGGCGAACTGCCCGACGGCATATCGGAGGACCTGCGTTCGTTAATAATTTCTACAGAAAACCTGATATGATCGGCTCCGAATTGGAAGCCCCGCAGCGTATCGTTGTATAATTGCGTTTTCTTTAAGGAGAGTTAATTCATGGTTGATCTGGTTCCGACAGCGGATGAGGTAATGAACATCCTCGTTAAAACAGGCGCATACCGCCGCGGACATTTTGTTTACCCTAACGGCAAGCGTGCATCCCATTATTTTCAGATGCCGCTCGCTTTTCGCTATTACGACAACGCAAGAATATTGTCGGTGGGCCTGAGCAGGATGTTTCGTATGGAAAAATCCATTTCGAGCCGGCTGCCTAAGGTTTCGGTCGTCAGTCCGAGCCCCGGCGGCATTATGGTCGCTTTCGGCGTCCGCGAGGCACTGGGGGCAGAGCAGATCTATTGGGCAGAAATGGAAGAGGGCAAGCGGCAGTTTCGCCAATACATCGGCCAGGGCGACGTATATCCCGCGATCATTGTCGATGACATCAATCGTTCAGGCTCGGCCATACGCGAGACGATCCAATTGGTAAAAGATCTTGGCAGCGAGGTCATCGGTATCGGGACCATCGTTAAATTTGATGACGCTCCGAATGAATTCGACGGCATTCCCGCGAAATCTCTGCTCAGTTTTGACGTGAATTTCTACGAGTCGAAGGAAGAGTGGCAAGGCTCGCGAAGCGCGTCCGACGCCAGCGAAGAGACCGTGAGGTTCTAGCTCACATTGCGTGACGATTGGCCAAGGCACGGTCCATCGTCACCTCATCGACAAACTCCAGATCGGATCCGACGGGCATTCCCATCGCGATACGGGACACATAGACGCCGATAGGCTTTATCAGACGGGCGAGGTAATTTGCGGTTGCCTCGCCCTCTGTCGTTGGGTTTGTCGCGATGATTATCTCTTTTACCTCGACGCCTCCGTTATTCTCCGGCCTGAGGCGCGTCAGCAGATTCTTGATCATAAGCTCATCCGGCCCGATGCCGCGCATCGGGGACAACGAACCGTGAAGGATGTGATATAGCCCACGATAGGAACGCGTTTTTTCCACTGCGACGAGATTATAAGGCTCCTCGACCACGCATATGATCGAGCGGTCGCGTTTAACGTTGGAACAATAAAGACACGGATCGACGTCCGTTAGGTTGTTGCATGCGGAACAGAAAACTATCCGCTCTTTGACCTCGCGAAGGGTTTCGGCAAAGCGCTCTACCTCAGCCTCAGGCCGTCGCATTATGTAGAATGCGAGCCGCTGAGCCGACTTTGACCCGATACCGGGAAGCCGTTTGAATTCGTCGATGAGTTTCGCGACGGGTTCTGAATAATCGAGCATAATAAGGGCCGTGTAAGGGACGTAGTATATTACATCAGCCCGGGCGGCAGCATTCCGCCCAATTTGCCCTTAAGCGATTCTTCGACCTTTCGGTGTGCTTCGCCGAGCGCAGCGACCGCAAGGTCCTGCAGCATCTCGACATCGCCGTCCTTCACCAGGTCAGGAGAAAATTCGATGGACATGACCTGAAAATCGCCACGCATCTTTACGTTCACGGCACCGCCGCCGGCCGTCGCTTCAACGACCATTTCCTTCATCTCACGGCTCATTTGCTCCTGCATCGCCTGTGCCTGCTGCATCATCGAATTCAGATCGAGCCCGCCAGGTAATTTCATAAATTTATTCCTTCCTTATCTATCAATCGTAGCGTTTGAGGGCAGCGGTTTGCAAAGAGGGCTATACGCGAAAAAAGTTCTTTCAATTCTGCCGGACTGAGAGTATGATACAGGCGAATCGGCACAAGGGGAGGACTCCACTATGAGCGACGAAAAGGGCAGCGGCATATTCAAGGCGGCGTTGGTTTTGGCGATAGGGTTGATGATCTCTTCGCTGATATTTGGCTGGTTTCACGCCCGTTCGCGGCGCGGCGACGAAGCCATCACCGTCACGGGCTCGGCTAAAAGCCGTATCACGTCAGACCTCGTTGTTTGGAGTGCAGGTATCTCGGCACAGTCTCCGACATTGGCCGACGCGTACCGCCAGCTTGCCGACGGCATCCCTAAGATCAAACAATATCTGCTGGAAAAAGGCATAACGGAAGCTCAGATGGAGGTTTCCGCTATCACGACCACCACGCTCAAACGCCGCGATGCCGACGGCAATGAGACCGGCGAGATCACCGGCTATTCACTTCAGCAGCAGATAGAGGTGCGTTCTAACGACGTTCAGCGTATCGCTCAGATCGCACGTGAATCCACGGAACTGATCAATCAGGGGATACTGATCGAATCGTCCGCGCCGAAATTCTATTACACAAAGATCGGCGACCTGAAAATTGAAATGCTCGGCGAGGCCGCCAAAGACGCAAAAGAGCGTGCCGAAAAGATCGCTGCCAGTACGGGAAACTCCATAGGTGCGGTGCGGTCGGCAAAGATGGGCGTCCTGCAGATAACGGCTGCCGATTCGACCGAAGTTTCCGATTACGGCGTTTACGATACATCGACCATCGAAAAGGACATGACCGCGGTCGTGAATATCAGTTTTGCAGTAAATTGATCTCAATCCATTTTCATTTTCGACGGACGGAATCGCATAAAGACCTGCCAGCCGCCGTGCGTCGTACCACCGTAAACCGGCCGGAGCGGCTCGGGATTGCGGCTGATCGTGAACATCGAACCTATGCCGACATCGAGCCCCTTTCCTGAATAGATATCCCGAATGTAGCCGAGCGAAAATGCACGCAGCCAGAAGCTGTCGTGTTCCAGCGGATGTTCCAGCACGAGTTCGTGACCCTCTTTTTTTACTATCTCGTATCGCGAGAATAGGGCGTTCTTTGCCCAATCATAATTCGCTTCGGCTAGATAGGAATCCGAGCCTTTACCGTTCTTGTGATTGCGTCCCCAAATCAGCGACACGGCGAAATTGCGGTCATTATCTAACGCCTTGTTGAAGACCGCCGACGCCGAGGTCTTTCGCAGGATGCGCACTTCGGGTTCGGCCGGTTCAGGGTCGCGTAAGTAACCGTGCGATACCTGCAACGCCCAATTTCTCGTCGGATTGAACGAAAAGCGGCCGCTGAAAGAATTCAGACGCGGCCTGTCAGGTTTCCAGCGGTTCTCGTCGGGTTCGCGGCCGTTGAAAACGCTCGCCTCAAATTTGGCTTTGCCCAGCGATACGCCGCCGGTCACGACGCCCCACGTAATATGCGTGGCGTCCTGCCAGTGATGAGCAATGGGCGCATCCGGGTTGTTCTTTGCGGAAATTCGGTGCATAAAAACGGGCGGGCCGAGCGCCGGTTCGCCCGGATAACCCGCATAAAGATAAACAGAACGGCCTTTGCCAAAGCGATGCGAAACGGAAACCGCAAGCTCCGAGAAAAGGTCATGCGGGTGCTGGCGGTCGTGGATCGGCCGGCCGTTGTAAAGTTCGCCGCTTTGAAACAAGAGCGGATAGCCCCAGCCTTTTTGAAAAATAGGATCGGCGCTGACCATTGTCCTGAAGCCGAATTGTGTATTGGCATTCAGCGGCTTTGAATACATCAGCATCAGCATCGTCGGGGCATCGGGCCGGCTGCGGCTTCCCTTTCCCGCAACGGAAACGTCGCGTTCGCCGCCGATGCGTGTATAGCGAAGAAACGCCGAGCCCATTACCATGAACATCCCGCCGTCGTCATAGCTTTTCATGTAGCCGTAAACAGGCGACGAGTCCGGATTCCACGCCGTACCCGAAGATTCACGCTCCATCGTGTCGCCGATGTTCATCGTTGAGGGCATCGGTTCCTCAATCGTGGTGTCCGTGCCGGGCAACTGTGTACGTCGATGGCCGTGACGAGCAGTAGTTGCTGACGGCTCGGCTGTTGGTTTTACCCCGACCGCGATGCTGCCCCACATACCGTTCCTGGCGTGGCCGCGGACCGAGCAAAAGTAGCGGGAATTTCCTTTTTGAATCGGTCTTAAGACAAGCTCCTCAGCCTGTATTTCGCCCTCTGCCGATCGGGCCGCAAGCCGAGAGCCGCCGACAGACAAAGTGATATCAGGTGCAAGTGCAAAATCGCCTTCGACAGATCCGAAACGGACATCATGACGCATATCGGCATCAGAATTGACAAACAATATCCTTAAGACCGCACCCTCCGGAACGGCGATCGCGGGATTTTTCAGCCCTTGAATTCGATATGAAAGAGCATCATCGGCGGGGCCGGTAGTAATTACGATACGGATCTCCTTCTGTGTGAAGCTCAAGATACTGCCTTGGACCTTGCCTTGCGTCGCGGCCTTTTCGCGTGCCTCTACCTCAACCGAGGTCATTGTGATCAGCGAACTGCTCTCAAGTGTGAACGGAGACTGTGCCGCAGCACAGCAAGTGAATATTAGAATTGCGAAAATGATGTTAATTTGTCGCGTCATTGATGCTGAAGATCTAAATGGTTGTAAATGCGCAGCCAAACGTTCGAACTATAAACGCTGGAGTTGCCACGCCGGTCAGAGAGAAAGAGGTATTCCCGCTTCCTACGAACCTCGGCCCTAGCCGGATCGATGATGTGAAATTAAGTTTAGACCGCAGGCGGGCCGCGTGAAGGCGCAGTTATCCTTATGCTGCCCGAGAAATGACTTTGATGGGAGAATGAAAAATGCGAATACCGGCTGCGTATGAACCGAGGCGGGTCAGCCTCGAATGGCTCTGCTTCTAATGCCTGATCGCCCGAACGGCCCTTTTGGCTTTTTTCAGACGAACTGCCGAGTATCGATACTTCAGCGCTCGCCGTAAAACAGCCGCAGGGCGTGGTGATGGTGTTTGGTTTAACCGAGGAATAAGTTCCAATTAAGGGGGGTTCGTGAGAGTCGTTATGACAGGAAAGCGATTTATCGCCGCCTGATTGTAGATGCGAACAGGCACTTGCGGAAACGGACGTACACAGCAAAGCCACTAAAACCGCTACGCAGCACGGTATCTGCAATGTCCGTAAGTTTTTCACCGCATCGCGAATCATAATTAAAGAAATGCGCCGCGTCAACCCCGCACGCGGATAGATTGCCGAAATCGCGAAATTATCTATAATAGTATGATGTTTCACGTATGAAAACGTACGTTCTCAAGCGCAGCGAGGGCCAAACGCCCGAAAGATTTGCCCGTTTTAAGAGCGATCTGAACGAGGAGCAGTTTCGCGTCGTCACTGCAAAACCCGGCCCTGCACTCGTCGTCGCGGGTGCGGGAACCGGCAAGACGCGTGCGATCACATACCGCGTTGCGTACCTGATCGAGCAGGGCGTTTCGCCGCAGCGGATACTTCTGGCGACCTTTACGAATCGAGCTGCTCGCGAGATGCTGCGGCGAGTTGAATCGCTGACAGGCTCACAAAATGTGCATCGAACATGGGGCGGCACGTTTCACCGCGTGGCAAATCTGATACTTCGCCGCCACGCCGTCAGCCTCGGCTACGACGCAAATTACTCGATCCTCGACAGCGAGGACGCGCGTGCTTTCATCAACGTCTGCATCGACGAGGCCGCCATCGACACCAAGAAAAAGCGTTTTCCAAAGGCCGAGGTCATACAGTCGATGATCTCGTACGCGAACAACACCGATAAGCCCATTGATGACATCATTATCGAAAAATATCCGCAGTTTCATCCGCTCACCGCACAGATCCGCCGCGTCGATGTAATGTATCGATCAAGAAAGCTCGAGCGGAACGTGATGGACTACGACGACCTGCTGCTTAACTGGAAAAAGCTGCTGGTGGAACACGCAGATATTGCCGCACTTTACGCGGAGCAGTTTCAGCACATTTTGGTCGATGAATATCAAGACACGAACAAGCTGCAGGCGGAGATAATCGACCTTCTCGCCGTCAAGCATCGCAACGTAATGGTCGTCGGCGACGATGCGCAGAGCATTTTCGCTTGGCGCGGAGCGGAGTTTACCAATATCTACGAATTTCCGCAGCGTTATCCTGAAGCGGCGATCTATAAGCTCGAGACCAACTACCGCTCGACACCCGAAATACTCGGCCTAGCAAATACGTCGATCGCCTGTAACCGCAAACAGTTCCCCAAGATGCTGACCGCGGTGCGGCGTTCGCGTGAATTCCTGCCGGCGTTGGTTCCCTGCTCCGATGTCGATCAGCAGTCGGTCTTTGTCGCGTCGCGCATTCTCGAACTCCGCGACGAAGGCACCAATCTCAACGACATCGCGGTGATGTACCGGTCCCATTACCATTCCATCGAACTGCAGTTGGAATTGACACGCCGCGGCATTCCGTACCGCGTGCAATCGGGCGTCAGGTTCTTTGAACAGGCACACATAAAGGATGTCATTTCGTATCTTCGCATCGTCGTAAATCCGCGCGATGAGCTTTCGTGGAAACGCGTGCTAAAGATGATCCCCGGCGTCGGCAACGCCACGGCGAACCGCGTTTACGAGGCGATCGCGTTGACGGACAAGGCCGGCACGACTGGTTTCGAGTTGGAAGTTCGCAACCTGCGTGAGCAGAAATTCGGCCGTATGGGCTCGGACGCGTGGCGTGCATTTCTGGATCTTCTTACATCTCTGACCAACGACGAGAACCGCGACAAGCCCGGCAAACAGATCGAGATTGTGCTCGGCGGCGGTTACGAGCAATACCTTGCAGAAAATTATGAGAACGCCGAACAGCGTACCGAAGACCTTCGCGGACTGGCGGCGTACGCTTCTCGATATACCTCGACAGCGGAATTTCTTTCGGAACTGGCACTGCTTTCAACCGAGCGTTTCGATCAGCCGCAGCCGCTCGTCGGCGAGGACGTCATTCACGGCGGTGAGGACGACGAACTGCTGACGCTCACTTCGGTGCATCAGGCGAAGGGCCTGGAGTGGAAAGCCGTCTTCATAATTTGGGCCGCGGAGGGCAAATTCCCCTCGCCCCGCAGCCTGCGAGAGATAGACAGCGAAGAGGAAGAGCGCCGCCTGTGGTACGTCGCTCTGACGCGTGCGAAAGATGAACTTTATCTGACATATCCGCTGCTGATGACGGATTTCAACCGCCAGACAATACTGCAAAAACCGTCGCGATTCATCACCGAATGCCCGCCCGAACTATACGAGATATGGAACCTGGAAGAGCCCGCTATCGACGCACCGCCGATGATCGCGGACGCCGCCGGCACCGAATACATAAATTAAGCGAAAAAACTTTTCGCCCGCGATGCAACTATCAACGAAACTCGCCGCATCTAGGCACTAGAAGTCACAACTTTCCCCGGAACATTTCCATTTAGCTGGTGTCTAAGTCATTGGACGCGTTGGGTTTACATCGTGTCCGCGGAGGGTGAACTATGTCCGGAAAACGATTTGCCGACTCGCTGAGGGTCGCTACGCCTTGTAATGAAGATTGGGAACAGATGAGCGGCAACGACGTCGTCAGGCTCTGTTCGCACTGCTCGAAACACGTCAATTTTGTCTCGCAAATGACCGAGAAACAGGCCCGCCGATTGGTTCGTAACAGCGGCGGGGAGCTCTGTGTGCGTTACGTCGCCGATCCTGTGTCGAAGCGGCCGCTCTTTGCCGAGCAGCTCGTGAACATCACGCGAAAACGCACCCGTGCGGCGGCGGGTGCTTTTTCGACGCTGCTCGCATTTGCAACGCAGCTTCCCGCACAGCAAACGCCCGCCGAACGCCCCGCAGTTGCTGAATCGCAGCGGCGGGAAGCATCGCCTGCCGTATCTAGCGGCATTAGTGCGGCATCGGGAGCGAGGGTCTCGGGCACCGTCACAGATCCGAACGGTGCGGTCATTCCCGGTGCTGCGGTTCGGCTCGTTCTGTTGGAATCCGGGCAGGAGCGAAATACCGTGTCCAATGACGAAGGGCACTATGCTTTCGAAATGGTGGCTCCCGGCCGGTACATGCTTGAATCGAGCTCGCCGGGATTTCGCACCTATTCCGAGACCATCGTTATTCGCGAGGCGGAAACGACAAAGAACGACGCCGAAATGGACATCGAACCGATAAATGTCTTTGTAGATGTTGTTAACGAGATCAAGCTGGATGTTGGTGATCTAGTTGTCATGACGGGAGCCGTCGCCGTTACGATCGAATACACCACCCCGCTAGGCAAAGCGGTCGCGGACGAAGATATTGATGAGGTGCTCGCTTTGCTGAACGCGGGCGAGCGGCCCGACGATAGTGAAGGTGATGCTCGCGGCATAACGCCGCTGTTCATTGCGGTGGGCGACGGGAATTTAGAGATCGCGCGTGCGTTGCTCGATTTCGGAGCGGACGTCAATTTCACGACCGGCAGGGGCCGAACGCCGCTGATGCAGATCGACGATGACGCCACGCCGGAGCTGGTCTCGCTTTTGCTTTCATACAAGGCTCGCGTAAACGTATCTGACGAGGACGGCGACACACCGCTGATCCTTGCCGCGGGCGAGGTGGAGGACGAAGTCCTGAAACTACTGATCAAAGCAGGTGCCGACGTCAACGCCTCAAATAAAAAAGGCATGACCGCGCTGATGCGTGCAGCGTGGGACGAAGATGTCGAGCACGTTCGGATGCTGCTCGCCGCGGGTGCCGAAGTGAACGCAAAGAACGACGAAGGCGAGACAGCCTGGGATCTGGCGGCAGAGGGTGAGGTCGTCAAACTGATCGAAAGCTACGGCGGCCGCTCCGGCGATCCGGAGAAGAAAGCCAAGCCACAGGGCGATGGCGACGGAGAAGATGAGGATACTCGAAATTAGGTTTTAGGTTATTGCCTTTACTTTGCGGTCCTTTGCGTCTTGGCGGCTTTGCGGGAGGGTTTTACCGCAGAGACGCGTAGACGCAGAGAATACTGGGAATAGTAAAGAACCAGGTGTATCGACCGCTTCCTCGGTTTTTCGTGTCTTTCGCGTGTTTCGCGGGCAAACTAATTGACGTTCTGAGCAGGACGTAATTACAATGTAATTATGAAAGCTCAGATCATACAGATCGGAAACTCTCAGGGCCTGCGTCTGCCAAAAATGATGCTCGAAGAAAGCGGCATTTCCGGCGAGGTGGATCTGGAACTCCGCGATGAAGGCATCCTGATAAAACGCTCCGGAAAACCGCGTGAAGGCTGGGACGCCGCATTTCGCAGCATCGCCGAAAATGACGACGAGCTGACCGCCGACGGTTCGAACGATTTTGACCGGAGGCAATGGCAATGGTAAAGCGTTTCGAGGCCTATCTGCTGAATCTCGACGATGAGGTTTCAGACGATCCGAAAAATACCCGTCCATGCGTTGTCATCTCGCCCGACGAGATGAACGAGCATTTG
The DNA here is from genome assembly GCA_016700075.1 of Acidobacteriota bacterium. Classification (NCBI taxonomy): domain Bacteria; kingdom Pseudomonadati; phylum Acidobacteriota; species Acidobacteriota bacterium. The sequence continues at coordinate 1,622,890 of CP065000.1, forward strand.
GAACACGTCATCATCGCACCCGTTTCAACCTATCGGGGAGATTTCCCTACGCGCATCGCCGTCGAGCTGCTAAAAAGCAAACGCTCCATCATCCTCGACCAGCTTCGAGCCGTCGATAAGGCACGCCTCGTGAAAAAGATCGGCGACATCGATGCCGCCACGCAGAAAATTGTCATCGAAAGACTACAGGAGCTTTTTGCGGAGTGAGCGGTTCTGGTCCCCGATAATAGCCGCTAAGACGCTGAGGAACGCAATGTTTTCGCTTCATTCCACAGTGCGTCCATTTCTTCTAAAGAGGCGTCTTCGACAGTGCGGCCGCCGGCTTTCAGTTTGTCCTCAATATATTTAAAACGCTCGCGGAATTTGCGGTTCGTGCGTTTGAGTGCGGTCTCGGGCTCGACATCGAGATGGCGTGCGAGATTCACAACCGCAAAGAGCAGATCGCCGATCTCGCCCTCGATATCTTTGGAATCGCCGCTGCTGACGGCGTCGCGGAGTTCGTGGGTTTCTTCGGATATTTTATCGAATATCTGATCCGCGTTTTCCCAATCGAAACCAACTTTTGCGGCCTTTTTGGTTACTTTCAACGCTTCGAGCAGGCCGGGAAAATGTACGGGCACATCGTCGAGCAGCGAATCCTTTGTTTTCTCGGCCTTGCCGGACGCCGCGCGTTCATCTGCTTTCAGTTTGTCCCAATTATCGAGAACATCTTGGGCACGCGAGAGCTTTTTGTCGCCGAAGACGTGCGGATGCCGCAGGACGAGCTTCTGCGCGGTGCCGCGGCTGACGTCGTCGATGGTGAACTCACCGCGTTCCTTGCCGATGGTCGAGTGAAAAACGACCTGCAGCAGCAGATCGCCGAGCTCCTCTTTTAGATGCTCGACGTCTCCGGTCGATTCGGCATGCTGGATCGCATCGAATGTCTCATACGCCTCTTCGAGCAGATACTGCGACAGCGACGCGTACGTCTGTTCGGCATCCCAAGGGCAGCCGCCAGGCGCACGCAAACGCTCCATCACAGCGACGAGTTCATCAAAAGCTTCGGACATAGGACAATTAGAAACGAGCTTTGCTGCGTAGTCAATGGAGCAATATTCTCCGACGAAAAGTGTAGAGTTTCGGTGAATAGTGAATTGACTTATCACTTCTCACTTGTCCCTATCTGCTGAAGATTAACTGCCTTTCGCGAAAATGGTAGAATCCTTTGATAGATATGATAGGCAGAGACGAAGACCAGGAAGAAGTAACGTTCAAGGTAGCGGACAGGCGCAAATTCAACGCTGACGGTTCGCTGAAAGAGGGTGTTGAGATCGTCCCGGAACCGAAACCCGAGCCGAAGCCGGAACCGAGGGCTGAATCAAGCGAGCCCGAGCAGAAACTATCCGAAGATCAGCCGAAAGATGCACCTCAGGAAAGTGCGGCCGCAGAAGACGAGATACCGGGAGCTGATGATCCCGCGAGTTTTATCAATTTCCTCTCAACCCTGGCGACCAATGCCGCCGCGTCGCTCGGGGCGATGCCGCATCCCGCGACGGGACAGGTTTCGCTCGACCTGGACGGTGCGAAATACTGGCTCGACATTCTGGCGATGCTGAAAGAAAAGACCAAAGGTAATCTGCACCCCAAGGAAGAAAAGCTCTTTGAAGGCCTGCTCCGCGATATGCGTATGCAGTATGTGCACCTCGTTCGGGCGACCGAGGAAAAGCTGAAAGCACAAGCCGCGGCGAAATTTACCGGCGACGATATTCTGGGGAGAAAGAAATAGCCACCGAGCACACAGAGGTCACAGAGGCAAAGACATTTGGGTAACTGAGCAATTTGCGCGAGAAAAAGGGTGTTCCTAGCCGTAATCAAGGGCTTGCTTCCTGCCATTTCTCCGTGCTCTCTGTGTTCTCTGTGTTCTCTGTGGTGAAATAATTATCATGAAGCTCACGTTTCTGGGAACAGGTACATCTACGGGAGTGCCCTCGATAGGGTGCCGCTGCGAGACGTGCGTTTCGACCGATCCCAGAGACAAGCGGCTACGTGTTTCCGTGCTGGTCGAACACGCGGATAAAAAGATCCTCGTCGATACGTCGATCGATTTTCGCCAGCAGGCGTTGCGTGCCGGCATCGATCGGCTCGATGCGGTTCTATTGACGCATTGCCACGTCGATCACGTTTTCGGGCTCGACGATATACGGCCGTTGAATTTCCGACATGGCGCGATGGGCGTTTATGCTAATGAGATCGCGTGGACCGACCTGCGTCGGATATTCAAATACATCTTTGAACCGTCTCATTTCGGCGGCGGGTTGCCGCAATTGATCCCGCACACGGTCGAGCCGCTTTCGCCATTCTGCATCGGCGATCGGATCGAGGTGACGCCGATCGAGGTCATCCATGGCAAACTGCCCGTCATCGCCTATCGATTCAACGACATCGCCTATGCGACCGACCTCAAGGTGATCCCGCCTGAGTCGATGGACGCCCTACGTGATCTCGACGTGCTGGTGCTGGATTGCGTCCGTATAAAACCGCACACCACACACCTTTGTCTCGACGAAGCCCTTGCCTACATCGCCGACCTCAAACCCCGCCGAGCATACCTCACCCACCTCAACCACGACATCCTCCACGCCCGCGACACCAAACTGCTCCCCGACAACGTCCGCTTCGCCCACGACGAACTGGTCGTTGAGTGCTGATCATCGGCACTGTTGCAAAAGCCCATGCGTAAGCAAGGGCGATATCCGGAACTCTGCTCGGACTACAATAACATCTTGATCGCAAAAGGCTTTTTGGATCTATTAAGGTTCGCTACCGCCTTGCTTACGCGCGGGCTTCTCCGTGTCCTATTCGGGCAAAATAGCCGCCGCTTCTGAAGAACTCTTAACCGACATTTCAGCTAAATCATTGTGCTTAAATGCGTTACGCGGATGTTACGCGGTGATTTAGGCGGAACATTAGGCATCGCGCCGTAAATGTTGAAATGATTGGCTTTAGCGAGGGGCGTGAAAATTTAACACAAACCACTATATTTTGTGTTGACAAAGCATTTCTGACACAATATAGTCTATATCCACGCAGGGAAAATTTCGGCCGCTCGGCCGGGTCAACCTCCTGCAAATTACACAAAAAGGCCATTTGGAAAAGATGTCCCCCTCAGAAAACATCTGCTACGGGGTCGGAGGATTTTCTCTCTCATTTTGGCCTTTGAGATTGAAAAATTCGAAATACGCCGCGATGCTCTGACGTGCGTTTCACCACAGAGCCCACAGAGAGCACAGAGAATACGAAGCACCTCGTCTCTGAGGGTCGCAGGGTCTGAAAAACTATGGATACCTTTGTCTCTACTCAAAATGCAGCAGCCCGCCGAGCTGAAGATTCAACCCAGACATCGATGCAGGTCCGCAAGCGGAACGGTTCGCTCGAGCCCGTCGATATAAATAAGATCGTTCGGGCTATCTCACGCTGTACGACGAATCTGCCGAGCGTTGACGTTATGCGCATCGCAACCAAGACCATCAGCGGGCTGTATGACGGAGCGACGACAAAGGAACTGGACAAGCTGTCGATACAGACGGCGGCGAGCCTGATATTCGAAGAGCCCGAATATTCACGGATGGCCGCACGGCTGCTGAACCAATACATCGAGAAAGAGGTGCGAAATCAGGAGATACATTCTTTCTCGCAAAGTATCGCATTCGGCTATAAGGAAGGCCTCGTGAACGAACGCGTGATGCAGTTCGTCACCGAAAACAGCCGCAAGCTGAACGACGCTCTGGATCCGACGCGGAATGAGCTGTTCGAGTTTTTCGGCCTAAGGACTCTATATGATCGATATTTGCTAAAGAATCCGACGACACGCGACGTCATCGAATCGCCGCAGTGTTTCTGGATGCGGGTGGCGTGCGGCCTGGCAGAAAGCCCGCACGAGGCGATCGATCTTTACGATCTGTTCTCGTCGCTGGAATACGTGCCTTCGACGCCGACTCTGTTCAATTCCGGAACGAAGCACGAGCAGCTTTCGAGCTGTTTCCTGCTCGATTCGCCGCAGGACAGCCTCGACAGCATATATAAGAAGTATTCCGACGTCGCGATGCTATCGAAATTCTCAGGCGGCATCGGCATCGCGTATCACCGCGTGCGTTCGCAAGGTTCGCTGATCCGCGGCACGAACGGCCATTCGAACGGCATCGTGCCTTGGCTGAAAACGCTGGATTCATCGGTCGCCGCCGTGAATCAGGGCGGCAAACGCAAAGGCGCATGCTGCGTCTATCTGGAAACGTGGCACGCCGACATCGACGATTTTCTCGAACTTCGCGACAACACCGGCGACGAAGCACGCCGCACGCACAACCTGAACATCGCGAACTGGATTCCGGACCTTTTCATGAAACGCGTTCAGGCGGACGGCGTTTGGTCGCTGTTCGATCCGAAGGTCGTGCCGCACTTCCCCGACCTTTTTGGCGAGGAATTTGAGGCGGCATACACAAAGGCCGAGGAAGAAGGGCTGTTTGTCCGCCAGGTTCCTGCACGCGACCTGTACGCCAAGATGATGCGTACGATGGCACAGACCGGCAACGGCTGGATGACCTTTAAGGACGCGTCGAACCGCAAATCGAATCAGACCGCACGGCCCGAGAATGTCGTGCACCTGTCAAACCTCTGCACAGAGATCATCGAGGTCACCAGCGATAATGAGACCGCTGTCTGCAACTTGGGTTCGATCAACGCAGCACGGTACGTCAAAGACGGTGCTTTCGATTACGACAAGCTTCGACGCAACGTCCGCCTCGCCGTTCGCCAGCTCGACAAGGTCATCGATCTGAATTATTACGCCATTCCGTCCACGTCGCAGTCGAACAACCGCTGGCGGAATATCGGGCTTGGACTGATGGGATTGCAGGACGTTTTCTTTCAGATGCGTCTGCCGTTCGACTCGGACGAGGCGAAAGCGATATCGGCGAAAATTCAAGAAGAGATCTATTTCGCGGCTCTTGACGCCTCGAGCGACCTTGCAGTGGAACGAGGAGCACACCCGGCATTTCTCGAAACACGTGCCGCAAAGGGCGATCTGCAGTTCGACCTGTGGGGCGTAACGCCCGATGATATGCCGCGTTGGGACGCTCTGCGTGAAAAGATCAAACAGACAGGCCTTCGCAATTCGCTGATGATCGCGATCGCACCGACGGCCACCATCGCATCGATCGCCGGCTGTTACGAATGTATCGAGCCGCAGGTATCCAATCTGTTCAAACGCGAGACGCTGTCGGGCGACTTCGTACAGATCAACAAATATCTGGTCAACGAGCTGAAAGGCGCCGGACTCTGGACAGACGCCATCCGTAACAAGATCAAACTGGCCGAAGGTTCGGTTCAGGATATCGAGGAGTTTTCGCCCGAGCTTAAGGCGATATACAGAACAGCGTGGGAAATACCCATGCGATCCTTGATCGACATGATGGCAGACCGCGGCGCCTACATCGACCAGTCAGCGTCGCTCAACCTGTTCATGGAAAGCCCGACCATCGGTAAGCTGTCGTCCATGTATATGTATGCATGGCAAAAGGGCCTGAAAACAACGTATTACCTGCGATCGCGGCCCGCGACACGAATCGCCCAGGTCGCCGCCGGTGAAACCGTAGCGGCCGCCGAGCCGAAGAAACAATATACGGACGACGAGGCACTCGCATGCTCGCTTGAGAATCCCGAGGCGTGTGAAGCGTGTCAGTGAACCTGAAAAGGAGAGTTAACTGAAATGAAACATTTAGCATTTGGCCTGATCCTGGTTTTTGCGGTCACACTTACCGCGTTCTTGTCATCATCAACATCATCGAGTGCTCAGATCAACAACCCGAGTGTGCTGAACCCGGCGATGGGCAATGAAGCGATGATGAAGCGGATCCAGGATCTGGAAAAGAAGGTCGATCAATTGCAAAAAGAAATGGCGGGGGCAAAGCTCGTGGTCTCAGGCCTCGATAAGAACCTCACCAGCTTGAAATCGGCTCACGAGACGCACACTCATCGGATGTCGGCATCCCTTTCAAATTGGACAACGATCGAGCAGGCAAATAAATCAGGTCAAGGGCCGCTGATCCCCGTACTGTATAAGAATCAGTATGAGTCGCAACAAGGACCTAAAGGGATATACACGACTGCACCTGTGCCGGCAACAAAATAGATTTAGACTTATAAACTCATGTTACTAGACCCAGGATTTGACCTAACACTTCGCCCGATGAAGTATCCGGACTTTTACGAGATGTACCGGAACGCCATCAAGAACACTTGGACCGTCGAAGAGGTGGATTTTTCGACCGACGTGATGGACCTCAAGAATAAGATGTCGGCGTCGGAGCGGCATCTGATCAATCGGCTTGTAGCTTTCTTTGCGACCGGCGATTCGATCGTGGCCAACAACCTTGTGCTCAATCTTTATAAGCACATCAACGCACCGGAAGCCCGTATGTATCTGTCGCGGCAGCTTTATGAAGAGGCCCTGCACGTGCAGTTTTACCTGACGCTGCTCGATACGTATATTCCCGATCACAACGAGCGTGCGGCGGCTTTTGCGGCGGTCGAGAACATTCCGTCGATCAAGACAAAGGCCGATTTTTGCCTGAAATGGATCGATTCGATCAACGAACTTGACCAACTGAATACGGTCGAGGACCGTCGGCGTTTCGTTCTAAATCTGATCTGCTTTGCGGCTTGCATCGAGGGGCTGTTCTTTTTCGCGGCGTTTGCCTACGTATATTTCCTGCGGTCAAAGGGTTTGCTGCACGGCCTCGCCGCAGGCACGAATTGGGTCTTTCGCGACGAATCGGCACACATGAGCTTTGCTTTTGAGGTCGTGAAAAAGGTCCGCGAAGAGGAACCGGCACTGTTCGACGATCAGCTGAAGGTCGATATAGTCACGATGATCAACGAGGCAGTTGATTGCGAGATGCAGTTTGCCGAGGACATTCTTTCGGGCGGCGTCGCGGGCCTGTCGGTCGCCGATATGCGGCAGTATCTCGAATTCATCGCCGATCAGCGGCTGATGATGCTCGGGCTGAACAAGGCCTTCGGTGCGAAGAACCCGTTCTCGTTCATGGACCTGCAAGATGTACAAGAACTGGCCAATTTCTTCGAACGCCGCGTCTCGGCATATCAGGTCGCCGTCGCCGGCGAGGTCAGCTTCGGCGAAGCGTTCTAGATATAGTAGGAGCGATGACCGTGCATACTAAATATTGAGGTGAAATTGACATGAAGTTCCTTTGAGAGTAAAGTATAAAGAGCCGTTCGATTCGAACGGCATTTTAAACTAGCCGTTTCCGCCTTATGGGCGGAAAACTGAAAGGAGACAACTATGAATAGGTTCGCAGAAGCGTTTAGAAGGGCACGACTAAATAGCGGCCTAACTTTTAGGGAGATTGCCGCCACGATAGAGAAGTCAATTGGATATGTTTCAGATATCGATAGCGGGCGTAAGAATCCGCCGGAACGAACGGTGGTTGAGAAAATTGAGAAATTGCTCGGCGTCACCGATGGCCACCTTGCAAATCTAGCCGATGAAGTCCGGATGAATATTCCGAAAAGTTTGAAAGTTTGGGTCGATGGTGAGCCACGACTCGGAGAGTTCCTGAAAATGAGTCAGATTCTACTTCGCGAGGATGATGGATTTACGAGCGTCTTAGACAAGTATGTTGAAGAAATGCGCACGAAGATTCTCGAAAGCGGACTAGATGCTCGTGAAGCAGACTAGATGTTCTTCAATCTCTTAGATCCGCGGCATTACCGATATTCAGGACAGGGGGTTATGAATGAATAAACCAACAATGAAGGCAAATGGCCTCAGCAGGCTTCGCATTGAAAAGTTTGCGTCGACCACATTAAAAGACTTTTGTCCTGAGGCCTTAGATAGGCTGCTCGCTCTCGATATTGAGCGATTTTACGAGACCTATCTGCCCAAGCGGTTTGGAATCTCGACTGGCTATCAACGTTTGGCACATGGCATTCACGGATATACGAATCCGTCACGGTTAGAGTCGGCAGTTTCGACGGAGTTGATTGAAGCACATGACCGATCAACCTTACGCTTTGGTCGGTCTACAATTGGTCACGAAGCTGGGCACTGTGTGTTGCATGCCCATCAATTCAAAAAGAAGAACGAGATTGAGAATTTTACTCATGACGGAACGCACGCTCCAGAACAACGTCTATTTCGTCGTGATGAGATTAAGGCGTTCGAATGCCCTGAGTGGCAGGCATGGGAATTCTGTAAGTCACTATTTCTTCCCAAGCAGGTTATTGAAGCCGAGGTCGAGCGTGGAGCTACCGTTCGATCAATATCGGAGATCGTAAATCTTAATCCAGCATTTGTAGAGGTGCGGTTACGCAATCTTCGATTGTTGGATAAAGTGAGAGCCTTCTAAATAGCTTACCAGGGCGCATCAGAAGGCTCTCTACAGGTCCCATTTCGCGAGGAAACGGGGACATTGGTTGTTCGACAATTGCTTACAATGTAAGCAATGCCCACGTCGTGTAGCCGATAAGTTTCCTCTTAACCTAGGCCACTGGTCCAATGAGGAAACGTATGACAACTCAAAAAGATGAATTCGAGATAATTTTCGTTGCCAGCTACTGGAATAAACGCGCTAGACGGCGTATTTATGCTCGTAGCTATGGCAAGAAAGCTATTCCGATTCGTGTTCGCAAGAAGCCGAAGAAATAATTTCTTCGATGTTTGGGGATAATCCAAGTGCTTCTCGGCGAGTCGGAAGCTCCGAAATTTCTACTTTTGGTAAACGACGTATCTAGACAATCCGTAATCTATCACAAGTTCCCCGTAAATCAAACCAGACTCGAATAGGAGTTGATAGCTATGGCTGTTAATTTTTCGTATTTTCGTCAACATGCGACGAAGCATCAGTGGTGTAATTTGGCAGTTTTCGTAGTAACAAGAGTTCAGCAAAGAAGTAGATCGCCGTATAGGCTTCTGTCGGACTTTGCGTCATTCTTGGAACGCGAAAACATGAAAGTTGACTACGCGCTGCTCGTTGTTTCGGATGGCGGTAGGAAGAGTTTGTACGGGGATAATCGTCTCGTTGATCTAGTATCGAACGTAGGTATTCCCCGACCAACTCATACTCTTGCCGTCTAGTTCAAGGCCGGACGGTCGTGGGAAGCCGTCCGAGTATTCAACCACGTTTATTATGGTACGTAAGAATGAGACCACTTCGAAGAAGGTGGCAACTATCGCAAGTTCGCTGCTGCGAACCAAATCAACGCCCGCAAGGATTAAGTCAGTTGCGGCATCAGCACTAACCCAGCGACCAAATAAATCAGGTGGCGGTCGTAGAAAGCGTCGATAGCACTCGACGTAATATGCACGAAAAGACGCGAATAGGATATTATTTTCTATTCGCGTTTTTTCGCGCTATTCGCGGGCAATAATCTTATGAACGGACAGATCACGGAATTCATCAAGCATCACTATCGGCATTTTAACGCGGCGGCGCTCATCGACGCGGCGGAAGGGTACAAACAGCATCTCGACGGCGGCGGCAAGATGATGATCACGCTCGCCGGGGCGATGTCGACGGCGGAGCTGGGCCTGAGCCTCGCCGAGATGATCCGACAGGATAAGGTGCAGATCATTTCCTGCACGGGGGCGAATCTTGAGGAAGACCTGTTCAACCTCGTCGCTCATGATTTCTACGAGCGCGTTCCGAATTACCGCGACCTTACGGCCGAGGACGAGCAGGCGTTGCTCGACCGTCACATGAATCGCGTTACCGATACCTGCATTCCCGAACACGAAGCGATGCGGCGGCTGGAGAAAGCGATGGTCGAGGTCTGGACGCGAGCTGAGGCCGAGGGACTGCGTTATTTCCCGCACGAATTTATGTATCAGGTTCTGCGAAACGGCTCGCTCGAGGAGTATTACCAGATCGACGTGAAAGACTCGTGGATGTACGCCGCGATGGAGAAGAACCTGCCGATGGTCGTGCCCGGTTGGGAAGATTCGACGATGGGCAATATGTTTGCGGGCCACGTCATCACAGGCGACATTGAAAATGTTCACACCGTCCGCACCGGTATCGAATACATGACGATGCTCGCCGATTGGTACACGAACAACGCAGCCGATGATTCCACGATCGGTTTCTTTCAGATCGGCGGCGGCATCGCGGGCGATTTCCCGATCTGCGTCGTCCCGATGCTCCATCAGGACCTGCAACGCGACGGCGTCCCCGTCTGGGGCTACTTCTGCCAGATCAGCGATTCGACAACAAGCTACGGCTCCTACTCCGGCGCCGTCCCTAACGAAAAAATAACCTGGGGCAAACTCGAAGCCTCAACCCCAAAATACATCGTCGAATCCGACGCCTCGATCGTCGCACCGTTGATGTTTGCTTATGTATTGGGCTGGTAATTATCTATGCAGATCTAACAATTGGTGTTAGATTTGCATAGATGAAAGTGCGGCGGACACAAACCGAAAGCCCTACTTTAATTCATTGGCAAAGGAATAGTTATGTTGACAACGATAAAAGCAGAAATTGACGTAGGCGGAAACGTGCGGCTTCTGGAGCCGGTAGAGGTCACGAAGACCACCAAGGCCATCGTAACACTGCTCGACGAGAACGGGAACGGGGAGCGAACCGCAAAGAGCGTTTTGGATTTCCTTAGGTCTAACCGATTGCCCGACGATGCACGTCCCACCGCTGAGGAGATCGACGCGCAGATCGAGGAGGCTCGTGAATCGTGGGATTGACGGAGCCGAAGATCTATCTTGATTCGAGTGTCGCTATCTATCTTGTCGAAGAACATCGCGTCTTTGCTCCCGCAATTGAGTCCTCGCTCGAAAGCCGTCCGGATGCCTAGATATTTATTTCAGATCTGACCGTGATGGAATGCCTCGTCGGCCCCCTGCGAACCGGAAACCACCGGCTAGAAGATAAATTCAAGCGATGGTTTCACGGAATATCGGTTTTGCCCGTAACCAATATTGTGTTCACCGAAGCCGCCATTCTCCGTGCCAATAACCCCAATCTGAAAACACCGGACGCGATCCATCTTGCATCCGCCATACAAAACGGCTGCGATGAATTTTGGACAAACGACGAGCGGCTTTCGACATTGGGACTCAATATAATAAGAAACATCTCTTCAATTTGATCCGGTGTTAGACGCCTCGATCGTCGCACCGTTGATGGTTGCTTATATTTTGGGGTGGTAGATTTGGGCTCGATGTTATAATTTCCGCATGACCGTACAGACAATTCCGGATATTGAACAAATGACGCCGGCTCAGCAGATCGAGCTGATGGAAGCTCTCTGGAAAAGCATGACCGAGCGTAACGTCAACAGCGAACCGCCTGCGTGGCACCGAGATTATCTCGCAGATCGTGAGAACGCGGTGGCGAACGGAGAAGACGAGTTCATCAGCCTTGATGAGCTCGAGGCAGACCTCAAAGCCGAATTGAAATGACAATTCGGGTACTGCGTTCCGCACGCCGCACGATCGCTGAGGGCATCCGATTTTACGAAGCCCTCGGCGAAGGGCTTGGGGCATATTTCCTAAGCTCGATAATGGCCGACCTTCGCTCGCTCAACATCTATGCCGGGGTTCATCAAAAGTTCGACGGCGGTTATTACAGAATGATCTGCAAACGCTTTCCCTATTCGGTCTACTACAAAATGGAAGGCTCCAACGTCAATGTTTATGCCGTCCTCGATGACCGCCGCGACCCGGCTTGGACGGAAACGCGGTTGCAGGGCATCGTACTGAGTGAATAGTGCTTCTCAAAGCCTCGACCGCCGCCTCGGTGATGTTCGCGTATGTTTTGGGGTGGAAGTCATGTTTTGCAATCCACGCAAACAAAATGGGATCTCTTTGTAATTTCTAATCCAAAGCAATAATTAAAGAAATAGTCTTATGGAACAAACTCAATCGATCACGAAGGTAGTTGCTGACATCGATGCTGGCTATGTTTCATTGCCAGAATTTCAACGCGATTTTGTCTGGGAAATAACCAAGACTTACGATCTCTTCGACTCAATCGTCAAGGATATTTTCGTTGGAGCAATAATCTATGGGATTCCATCTTTTGAAATCGCCGTCCGAGAAATCGACACTAGACCCAAAGCACAGAAAGGTAAGAGGCGGCCGCGTCTCGAAATCAAGACAGTAACAAAGGAGCAGATTGCGGAACGGCAAAGACTGAATAAATCTGAATTTAGATTGTTGTTAGATGGACAGCAGCGAACCACCGCATTATATCGGGCAATCAAAGGCATCGACCCTGTTTGGTTTATTGCGAAGGATGAAGCGGTACTAGAAAAACCCTTTCTTGAATCTAGTTTAGAATCATTGTTGGCTGAGTTCGCGGGATCTGAGGACCCTCAACAGATGTCAATCCGCATTTCGGATGTATGGAGGATGGACCAGGAAGATCTAGACGAGGCTGAGATTCGGACTTACTTCGAAAACTCTCTGTATTACGCAAGCTTCAGTAAAGATGATGATTTTGATATTGCTGCAGAATTTAAGAAATATAGATATTTGAAGAAAAAACTGGTCGAACTCTTCAAACAAGAGAAATTGCTTTCATTTTATCTTTTGGATATGAGCCTCGAAAAGTTTGTCGTATTTTTTGAGCGAAGCAACACCCGCGGTGTACAACTTAACTTCATCGATATTTTGGCAGCCAAGCTCTACACCGGGAATTTTAACCTTAAGAAGAAGATCGAAGACTTTCGGGATACAAATCCCAACTATGATTTATCGCCCGAGACCATTGTTCGTGCAATTGCGTACATTACTAGCAAAGGCAAAGAGGTGGACCGTAACTATATTCTCTCACATCTAAAGGCGTCGGATTTCGAAGATTTGTGGGATCGGCTTACAACTTACTATCGGATCACCCTGGATTTTCTTTATGAAAATAGTTTTATTATTTCCCAGAGCTGGATGCCTTACGAGAATATGCTCATTCCGATGATGATTTTCCTCAATGAGTTGGGGGGTGATTATCACAGAATGACCCAAGAACAAAAGCAGTTTCTTACATATTGGTACCTGAACTCGATTTTTTCAATGAGGTATTCGGGTGCGTCAAATGAAAGGATAATCGAGGATTCAACAATTTTGACAAGTATTGCGAAAGGTAACAAGATTTCCTCAGCTTCATTTTTCAACAAGTTAGAGAAATCTCAGGTGACAGGCAAGGAAGATTTATATGGATTTGAGAAGAAGGGTAATGCTATCTACAAGGGAATTTTGAATCTGATCAATTTTCATGTAGGGGGGCTGATCAACTGGAACAACGATAGTAAGCTATCTCTTAATTCGGAGCTTGAAGATCATCACATTTTCCCGAAGGCGTACTTGGAAAAAGTCCATTCCGATAAACCAGGTGCTGATTTGATAGACTGCGTTGGAAACAGGACGCTGGTTCCAAAGAAGCTGAATATCAAGATTAGTTCACAATGCCCCTCAGAATATCTGAACAAGATCAAGGAAAGTAATACGGAATTCGAAAAGACATTAGAAAATCACCTTATAAGCAAGGATCTCTTGACAGGGGAACTCGACGACGAATATCAGTTTTTTCTCGATTTGCGGATCGAGGAGATTTTTAGGGTTTTGCAAAAGCACGTATTTGAGCCGTCGTCGGAAATCCGTATGCGGTTTTACGAGGAACCAAAAATTCAAGAAGCCGCCAATATCAAGGTGTTTGGAACTTACCATGGCCATCGGGTTGATGCTTCATTTAATCCCGCTAGCCACAAGATCTATTACAAGGAGAAGATATTCGATAGTCCAAGCCGAGCGGCCATTGCTGTCAAGACTGAGTTCGGTGCTCCTGCCGACAACACAGAAAATGGATGGACGTTTTGGAAATTCATCGATTCAAACGGAGAAGAGCGTAAAATTACTGAGTTTCGGGAACCTGCAGTTGATGCCGGAGCGACCCGCATGGATACCCAAGAGACTCGACGGTTCGTAGAGACTGTTCTAGAGCGAGAATTCGATTCGGAATTCGAGAAAGCGGTACGGTTCAGATTCATGTATGAATCGGTTACCGAGATGGTTTATTTTCAAAACTCGAATATGGATAAGGTGCTTTGGTATCGAATTGACGAAAAGGCGAGAATTGCTCTCTCTCGTTCCGATAAATCGAGTTTTATTGTTTTCACGTCCCCGAAGGAAGGAATAGCCTTTGTGATTCCCATGCCTGAACTATTGAAACGGATCGAGGGTATCGGATGGACAGATGCAGACATTGAGGTACACATTGAAAGAGACAAATCATATTGGCGCGAATTAGACTGGGATATTTCCGCTTACCGCCGGCAAATTTCTATTAATTCTGTTCCCGCTAACTAATTTGCACTAAGAGTTTTTCCTTCGGTTGCGATGAGCCCGATTAAACACTTCGACATCTTGATAATAGGTGCAGGGCTTTCGGGGATCGGGGCGGGGGCACGGGTGCGGATGGACCTGCCGGGGAAGCGGTTCGCGATACTTGAGGGGCGTGAACGAAGCGGCGGGACCTGGGATCTGTTTCGGTATCCGGGTGTGCGGTCGGATTCGGATATGTTCACGCTCGGATATCGATTTAAACCGTGGCGTGACGGTAAGGCGATAGCTGATGGGCCGGCGATATTGAATTACATACGCGAAACGGCACGAGAATACGACCTCGAAAAAGAGATCCGCTACGGCCACCGTGTCAGGCGTGCGGAGTGGGACTCGGTGGAGGCGAAGTGGACGGTCGAGGCGGAGGCACGACCGATCGGGAGTGTGCCCCTCGGCGGGGAAGATCTCCCGCAAAGCCGCAAAGCCGCAAAGGAAGAGCGAAGTGAGACTGAGAGACAGGGAGATGGGGAGACCGGGAGAGTTTGGTATTCGTGTAATTTCCTTTATCTGTGTACTGGGTATTACCGGTATGAAGAGGGCTACACGCCAGACTGGCCGGGGTTTGGCGATTACAAAGGCACGCTGGTGCATCCGCAGAAATGGCCCGAAGGTTTGGACTACGCAGGCAAGCGTGTGCTGGTGATCGGCAGCGGTGCGACGGCGGTGACTCTGGTTCCCGCGATGGCTGAGGATGCGGGGCATGTTACGATGCTGCAGCGTTCGCCGACGTATGTCGTGACGATGCCTTCGCAGGATCGGATCGCAAATGCGTTTCGCAAAATTCTGCCGGACAAGGCCGCATACACGCTGTCGCGTTGGAAGAACATATTGCGGCAGAGCTTTTTCTACACGCTCTCGCGGCGGCGGCCTGCTCTGATGAAGCGGCTCATCGCAAAGGGCATCAAGGCTGAGCTCGGCGAAGAGCATCTTGACGATTTCACGCCGCGATACGACCCGTGGGACCAGCGGCTGTGTATCGTGCCGGATTCGGACATGTTCAACTCTATCAGGTCGGGCAAAGCGTCGATCGTCACGGGCGAGATCGAGACGTTCACCGCTTCCGGCGTGCGGCTCAAGAACGGCGATGCGATCGATGCCGACATTGTCGTTACGGCAACGGGGCTGATATTAAAGTTGATGGACGGGCTCGAACTCATCGTGGATGGCGAGCCGGTCGTACACAGCGAAAAGGTCGCCTACAAAGGAATGATGTATAACGACGTGCCAAACGTGGCACAAGCTTTCGGCTACACGAACGCCTCGTGGACGCTCAAATGCGACCTCACCAGCGAATACGTCTGCCGGCTGATAAACTACATGGATGAGCATGGATATACGTACTGCGTCCCGCGGCTAAATGACCCTTCCGTCACTCGCGAACCGGCTCTAAATTTCAATTCCGGCTACGTCCTGCGTGCCCTCAACGAGATCCCGAGCCAGGGCTCAAAACACCCTTGGCGGCTGCATCAAAATTATTTCAAAGACCTGCGGATGCTGCGCTACGGACGGCTGGAAGATGATACGATGGAGTTTCATTAGGCTGAGATGACGATCAAGAAAGACAGCGTTGCGGTGATAACCGGTGCGGGCTCTGGCATCGGACGGGCGCTTGCGGTTCGTATCGCAAAAGAAGGTGTCGCGGGCCTTGCCTTAGCCGACTTGAACGCCGAAGGCCTCGCCGAAACCGCGAAGCTGATCACCGGCCGTGCGAAGGTAACAACGCACGAGGTGGACGTCGCCGACCGCGATGCGATGCGGCAATTTGCTGACGAAGTCGTCCGCGAACATGGCCGCGTAACTCACCTTATCAACAACGCCGGCGTCGCTCTCGGCGGGACCGTGAGGGACGTTTCGCTGGACGAGATCGAGTGGCTGATGGGCGTGAATTTCTGGGGCGTCGTTCACGGAACGAAGTTTTTTCTGCCGCATCTCGAGAAGGAGGATTCAGCTCACATCGTAAATATCTCAAGCCTTTTCGGTATGGTCGCACCGCCTGGACAGGCCGCATATTGTGCAAGCAAATTTGCGGTACGCGGCTTTACCGAATCGCTGCGGCACGAGCTCGAAGGTACAAATATCGCCGTCTCGTCGGTACATCCCGGCGGTGTGAAAACGAACATCGTAAACAACGCTCGCATCGCCGCCGGCGTTTCGATCACCGAAGAAGAACTGGAAAAACAGCGAAAATTTCAGAATAAGCTGCTCTCCCGTACGACGCCCGAACGCGCTGCCGAGATCATCGTTACCGGCATGCTGTGGCGGGAGCCTCGGATCCTGGTCGGCCCGGACGCCGCCATCATCAGCCGGATCGCACGGATCTTTCCCAGAAGTTATTTCGCGGTGGTGAATTTCATGAGCGGCGGCAAGCTGAACGACGAGGTCTATCGAGCAAAACAAAGAGCCAAGACGACCGATCAGAATGTGAACGAATAAAGCAGCGAGAGGAAGTTGTTTCTGCGGCCCGTATTACCGAAAGCATACGCGACGATCAGATCCTGCTTTCCCATTTTGTAATTGAACCCCGCCGACGAATAACCGAGCTTGTTCACGCCGCTTGTCCAGTCTGCAACAAAGGCCAGCCTATCTTTGATCAACGGCTGTTCAAATCCTACAAGAGCTCCGGTCTTGTCCCCAAAATCACTGCCGCCGCCTGCGATGCGGTAGATGCCGCCGGTCAGACGTGCGTCTTTCGCCATCTGAACGAACGGCTTGCGTTTACGTAAAGCTTTGCGGCGGTCTTTTGGCTGCTGTCCTTGATCGGGACATAACCTATTGCTCCCAACGATACGCTGATGCCGAATTTATCCTGGTCAACCGGACGCCATTTTATATTCGGCTGGAATTCGCCCGTCCAACCACCTTCGGTACGCGTGGCGTAGGCATTCGCACCGATCTCCATATTTTTGGTCAGCCCGTAGCCGAATGTCGGTCCGGTGGAAATAAGGCCGCCGTTCCTGAACCGGCCGAAGTGCGAGTAGAGATCAGCCCCGATCACTACCTTTCCGCTCTCGATCGTGTCCGTCGAAGGAACAAAAACCACCGCCGATTGTGCCCAAGCCCCGCCGACGCCTAAAACACACAGTATCGCTGCTGCGACTAAGAACTTGGTCTTAGATGTCGTCATATCTTTCCCTTATTTGCCGAGCGGCGGTATAGGGCGGCGGTATAGGAGCAGTGCCCACCTTTATCGCTGACGTCCCGAACGAGTTGCCTTATTATATTCAATAAGCCATGACCACGGCGAACGCAGGCCATAATACTTGACAATCAATTGCTGAATTTCTAATCTTTAGGTTCGCTGCGATTTGCGGCGTGCCTTATTCCGCAGTAGCTCAATGGCAGAGCATTCGGCTGTTAACCGAAGGGTTGTAAGTTCGAGTCTTACCTGCGGAGCCAATCTTTAAAAGGGCGTTCGTTTTGCGAACGCCCTTTTGGTTTTATGCAAAAACTGCGTGAATTATGACCGGCTTGTCACAAAAAGCTATTGCGGCCGCGGACCCAGAGCCGGATTTGACGGGTTGATAGCTCGGAGTTTGTCTTCAGTCGCTTTACGGTTCGCCTCGTCGCCTGCCTCTTTGTAAGCGAGCATCAGATTCTGCAGTGCGATCTCGAGGTCAGGCTTCTGCGCGAGCGCCGCCTTGAACTCTTTGATGGCACGGTCGAGGTCGCGCGGTTCACGCAGGAAGAACGTCAGGCCGAGGTCGGTCCGCACGTTCAGATTCTTCGGGTCGATCTCGAGAGCCTTGACGTACCACTTTTCGGCCTCGGCAAACTGCTCGCCGTCAAAACGCGCGTTGCCCAGCTTGATCAGCGGCTCGGCATCTTTCGGCCTGAGCTTGACAGCCTGTTCGTAGAATTTCGCAGCATCGTCAAAACGCTGTATTTGATAGTAGAGGTCGGCAGCGGTCATCTGCGCCTCATAATTTTGCGGCTCGTTGCGTGCCTTATCGATAGATTCAGCGATCTGCGGCATCGCCGTGTCCGAGTTTCCGCCGGGGGCAAGCGGCGGATGGCCGGGCGGGAGAGTGGGGTCGGAACCGGGCGCAGCGGTATTTGCGGCCGCGGGCACCTGGCCGACATATGATCTGTTTACATTATTTGCGAACGTAAAACCGATGATCGAGCCTACGAGCAGGCCGATCACTCCGTACATTAGATTCTCTTTATTCATTTACTACTTGATCTCGATGCCGATAGATTCCAAAAAGCGGTTTGGCCGCTCTCCGCCGATGAGAGCGAAAACGAGATCGTTCTCTAGTATCTCAATTTCCCGCTTTGTCGGCACGTCCTCGAGTACGACTTCCCGCTCGCGCATCTCTTTTATGCCGACACCGAAACGCAGATCTAGCAGGCCGCGTTCGGCGCAACTGTAAAGCTGGAGCTTGTTGCCGAATTTGACGGTCGGTGCCAGAAAATCGCGGACGAGGACGGTAACCTGATTCATATCCTCAGGGCGGCGAGGTGAAATGGCGTTGCCGTCGCGTACGCAGACCAGATCTACTGCGGCTTCGACCGCGACGTTGCCGCCGCCCACTACGACGATCTTTTTGCCGCGGAAGGCCATAGGCTCCGACAGGCCGTACTGCACTTTTTGAGTCTCGCGGCCGTCCAGCGTGACGGTCATCTTTTCCTCGTCCTTCAGACGCAGTTTGTTCGGCGCACCGCGAAGCCCGATCGCGATGATGACGCGGCGTGCGCGATATGTTTGCTGTGCTTTGTCGGCGGCGCGTTCGGTATTGATAACGAAACCGTCGCCTGAGTCCGCACGCGTGACCGACTTGCAGCTTTCGTATTCGTTGATCTTGACGCCGCGATCGGCAAGGCTGCCAAGCCAGATCGCAAGTATGTTCTCACGCTGGTCGCCGGGAATTTTCCGCTGAAGCTGATCGACGACGTCGGCGCGAAATTCTGACGCAAGTGCCTCGCCCGCCGGCTCGAGATGCTGACGACTGACGGCGGCCCAATCACCGGAGCCTTTTGACCGCAGAAATGCGGCAACGCGGCGTTTCATCTCCTTGGCCGCTTTCTCGCGCAGCAGCGGCGACAGCTCACCGCGAAGCTGCTGCGGTATTCGCCCGATCAGTTTGTCGTGCACTGCCGACGCATTTTGCCGGATCAACGCATCGACCGCCGGACCCGCGGCCTCGATAACGGGCGAATCGTCGTCGGCCGCGTCGCCGCCGTATTTCGCTTTTGCAAGTCCAAGCCCGACCGCAGGTATGCCGCCGTCCCAGTCCTTCGTGTCGGGTTTGAAAAAGATATATTTGCCCTTTGGATACAGGTCGATGGTCGAAAGTATATTGTTCTGTTCGATACCGACGTATCGCAGACCGGCGTCGTGTGCAGCCGCTGCGGCAGAGGCTCCGCCGGGGCCGATGCCGATTATTGCGACATCGTATTCCGTCTGCGGATCGGGCGGCGCAGCGGCGAGTTCTTCGCGGATGCGTGCGATGACCTCGGCGCCCTCTTTAACGGCGTTCTTGATCAGCGGCACGCCGGAAACGTCGCCGATTATGTAGCAGCCCGGAACGTTCGTTTCAAAAGAAGCTCCGTTTCGCGTCGGCGTCGGCAGCGAACGCACCTCTTTGGCCGTGTTGATGACGATGCATGCCTTTGGATTTACGGGACACTCCGCCTGACATGCCGTATCCTCCATACACAGGTCGGGAGCGACCGCCGAAGCTCTGCCGTCAACTATCGCCAGCACATCGTGCGGACAGGCGTCAACGCATGCCTGACAGCCGATGCATCGGTCCGGGAAAATGATCGGATGCGGATAACTCGGGCCGCGGTATTTATCCAGGCCAAGCTCGCGAAGCTCGTTCTCATCAAGTGTGCGGATCTTCGGAGCCGAGGCATCCATGATGTCGCGTCGGCGAAAGAACGTGGCCGCACGTGCCGCGTCGCCCGCGACCGCAACAAATCCCAATACGCCGACGAACGCGAGAATACTAAGCCAGCCTACGAGCGACAGCCCGCCATACGTTGCCGCATCCGCCGGGACGAACATCCTGTTCAACGCGACCAAGAATGCCGCGATCGCTACGCAGAAAATGATATGCAGCAGCTTCATTGTTCGGGTTCAGGTTCGGGCGTCGGTGACGGTTTCGGTTCCAATGTTTCGGGTGCCAGGATGCGTGCGACCGCTTTGCGGCGGCGTTCGAGAGCCTCGTCGGTCAGAAACTCCTGCCATCGTCGGCCGCTGTAAGGATGCTGTACGTGGCACGAGATGCAATTGCTGGTGTTCACGCCGAAACGTGTGTCGCGCGTCGGATCGCCTTCACGCGTTGTGTGGCAAGCAGCGCATGTCTGACGCGGTGTTTCGCGGTCGATCGGATCAAAAGTATTGTGACAAGTCGAGCACGAAACAAGGCCGCGTTTGTCACCTTTCAGCCCGGCGGGCACCTCGAGCCGGGCGACGTGTATCGTGTGAAAATAGCGGCTCAGCTTAGCCTGTTCATCCTTGTCGCCGGTCGCGGGCCGCAGCAGTTCAGGTATCGCGTCGGCGACCTCGCGATAAACGCCCTGCCAGATCCATTGCCCGTTCTGTGTCGGATAGCCGTAGGTGCCGCCGTGCGGTGTACCGACGGACTTGCCGTTGTAGGTCTGCTTGTTCGCATCGTTGTGGCATTCGGCGCACATGCGGATCGCCGTTATGTTTGACCGAAACTCAGGACCATGATGCTCCTTGTGGCAGACGGTACAGGTGATACCGGCATCTTCGTGTGCCTTTGTATTCGTCGGATGGAATTGGCTCGCCTGATGACAAGCGATACACGAATTTTCCATCGGCTCGTTCGGGCTGTGGCACGTCGTGCAGGAGTTGGAGTTCGCCATATTTGCGATCTCTGAGCCCTCGATCGGCTGTGCGTGCGGATTCGCAAGCGGTTTCGGTGCGTATGCCTGCGGATACTTCAAAAAAGCGTAAACGCCCGCCGCACCCAGTACGAGTGTCGCCCAGACAAAAACGCCCATACGCCACGAACGCCGAAGGTCGCGTGTCGGACGCCAATTGTACATCGCCTTGCCGGGCACAGGCTTTTCGGCGGGCCGCAGACGAGTTCCCCATTCTTCTTTTTCGCGATTCCGCTTTTCCCAAAAGACTTTCAGTACGTCGCCCGAAACGGACTCAGGCTTTTTGGCAGCCGCCTTTTCGCCCGCGACATCGGCACCCGTAACGGCTCGGTTGACGGTCAGCGTGGCGATGCCGCTGTCGATCGTGACCGCAATGGTGAAAGGCCCGATCTGGATAGTATCACCGCCCGCAAGTATGTCGTCGGCCTGCGGCGGCAGCAGGCGGCCGTTCAGCGTTATGATGTTCGACGTGGAAAGATTGGCGACGATGAACTTCTTGTCCTGCAGTGTTATGCCGGCGTGGATACGCGAAACGGTGCTGTGGTCGAGCGTTATCTCGCAGCTGTCGAGGCGGCCGATGCGGACGGAATTTTGCGCGTAAGCGACCGCTTCGCCCGTGTTGGCAAAGACTATCCTGAAGTTTTCACGCGTTTCTGCCATACGCTAACGGACGTTGAAATACACCGCCTGAACAATATGTATCACCAGAAGGACCAGCATTATCGCTGTAAAAAGAACATGCGGGGCGACCCATATCTTCAGCATTTTATGCAGATACAAAAGAGCGTCAACCCGACGAAGTGTCGCCGCATTTTCAACCGCTTCCATAAGACGAGCGTCATCGGAACGGCTCATTTCGGCGGCGGCGGAACGAAATTCCTCGCGGGCGTCGGCCAGCATTCCGCGGAGGTCCTGTTTGCTGAAATATTGTTTCAACAAATAACCGAGACCTAGGAAACGGCGGCGGACCTTCTGTTCAATAAGTGCTTTGAGCGTCGTGTTCTCGGTCTCTTCCGCACGGGCGAATAGTTCTGCCCGCAGTTCGTTACGCCGCGTAACGAGGTCTTCCATCAGCAGCGGCTCGGGCTCGATCCGCGTCATCAGACGCGGAACAAAAACGAAGCAGAACGCACCAAAGATACCCGACAAGATCACCAGATCGAACGAGATCATCAGCGTCGTCGTCACAAGCCCGCCCGAACTCGTCCCGCCGTGAATCAGCAGAACTACGCCCGCCAGAACGCCGATATAAATGTGCGATAGCATCCAATACCGCAAAGCACCGGCTCGGCGTCGATAGACCTGCTTTCGAGCAGCATACGCCATCACCCAAACAATACCGGCGAGGCCCGCGATGCCTGTTATCCAGCGCATCGTCACCCAGCCTCCCGGAAAAAGAGCGGTGTCTTGCGTGTATTGCCAGGTCGCCAGAAACGCACCAACGCCGCCCGCGATGACGATGAGCGTTCCGACAATGTGCCAGATCGTCGCCCAAAGATCGAATTTGTGAATGTTGACGCCGTAAGCCTGGTTCTCGCCGCGTCGTATCAAGCCGATGGTACCTTTGACCTCGTCGAAATACTCGCGCGGATCAACGCGAACGAGAGCTCCCGTCGGGCAATTTTCCTCACAGGAATATGCGGGCGTCTTTGCTCCGGGCGGATTAAGGCCGGTGCCCTCGCATAGATTGCATTTGACCGCGACCAGGTCTTCGGTCTGCGTTACGGGTTCGGGCATCGGTGCCTGTTTCAATGAAAACCACGAGAAAATGCCGCCGCTGCCATTCGTTTCGCCTTTGCGCGGGATCATCGAAATGGCGTTGTAGGGGCATTGCGTGGCGCAGTCGCCGCAGCCGATGCAGGTTTTCGGTTCGATATCGATCTGGCCGTCGGGCAGCCGGGCGATGGCTCCGGTCGGGCAGCCTGTTAGGCATTCCGGGTCCTGACAGTGCATACAGACGGTAGGAACGAGTACACTCTGCATCGCGCGGCCGTTCTCTTTTAAAGGCCGCTCGATATGAATACCGCGTCGCGTCAGCCGCGTCGTTCCGTGAACCTTGTGACAGGCTAGCGAGCAGTTGCCGCACCGGACGCATTTCGCCATGTCCATCACCATCAGATTGACGCCGTCAACGACGCCCGTCTCGATCTCGCGAGTGGCGGCGGCCAGAACCCGATTGTCCTCGGGATGTTTCGGTATTACAGGCTTTCCTTCGACGGCCCCGCGAAGCAGCGGTACGATTGCGGCGGCCATCTCCTTATCGTCCTGCAGGCGGCTGACGGCAAGTTCGACGACCTCGGCACGGCCCCAAACGGTCGCCGTGTATTTCCAATCACCCGTCCCGTCGAGGGCCTCGCTTCCCATCGTTGTGCCGGAACCCAAGAAATCCAGCCCAACGGAATCGTCAGTATCCAACAGCAATTCCGCCGCACGCGGATTGAATTCGACGCCGTTCACACGCTGTATCCAACCGCTGCGGACGAAGAAAATTCGATTTATCGGGTCGCCCTCCTTAAAAAGGACCTGGTCTTTTTCGTAGACGGCGAAACGAGCGGCGTCGCCAATCCTCTTAAGAATGTCAGGCGTGGCGGACGGGCCGAGGAACTCTTTCAGGTCATTGATAGAAAGCGTCAAACCGTAGTTACGGTAGTTGCGGTCAAGAGCTTTGCCGAATTTCGGCAGCTTACGCAGAAGGCGTATCGCGGGGCGTGTGAATTCGAGAACGAGTGCCGGCACGCTGCCATCAGACACTGAAACGCTTGCCGTTCGCGGTGTGCCCGAAAGCAGTGCCATCTCGCCGAAGGAATTCCCCGCGGCGATCTCGCCGACCTTACGCATTCCACCGCCGGCATCGGGAATAGATGCGTCGAGGCGGCCTTCGACCAGAATGTAGAAGATACTGCTTTCCCAAGTATTGGCCTTTACTATTATTTCGCCGGGCTGAAACTCGAGGAGCCGGCAGTAGGGGCCGACCTTTTTGCCGCGATAGCTGCGGCCGAACAGAATGATATCCATGTCGAGCTCGTTCCTGAACTCACCATTCGGTAGCTGCTCGACAAGCTCGGACACGATCTCTACGTTGCGAAACGCATCGATCAACTGCTCGTGATTTTCTATTTCACGCGGCATCTTAAGACGCGGTGCCTCCGGCATCGCAGGTCTTCAAATTGTGTTAACTACCTGGCAGTAAAAATGTAAAACCCAATTCCCGCAGCGACGATCAATGCCGCAAAAAGAAATATCAGTACCAGGCCGGCGACCATGATCCAGATCCATTTATTCGAGCCCGTCGCCGGCTGTTTGGCCTGCGTATTCGGATGAGTCGCAGGCGGCGGTGCGGCCGGTTTCAGTTCGACAG